>CAZXRX010000013.1:0-48270 GCA_964642945.1 uncultured Flavobacterium sp.
GAAATGTTGAAGTTGCTGATAGCAACAACCTACAAATCGGAGGGGGTTATCCATCAGGGGTATACAATGTAATTGTTTCACAAGGGGAGAACAGGCAAACTTTAAGGGTTGTCAAAAGATAAAGAAAATCATAGATGACAAGAAAAACGCCCCAAACAATTGGGGCGTTTTTTATAACATTCAATCCAAATAAACAATTTCAACACCCGGGCTTTCATTTACCACATACCTCGTCCTGATTCCTTGATGGGCAATAGGTCTCACTTTATGCAGCAGCGTCAGTCCGCATTGGTCCACCTTAAGCTGCTGGTCGCCAAACACACAAATTTCTGTCGCCAGGGCAAAGGAGGGGTAATCTTCTTTTTCCTCCTCCGGGAACAGGGTAGTCAATTCCTGATACGTCTAATCATTTGTTTTTTGGCTTGTCACTGATTGAAGTACTTCATTTTTGTCCAGGATGAATATCGGTTGTAGGTTTTTGAAATAAGGTTTTTCGGTGTTGCCGCCGGTCATGTGGTCCATCTTCTTTTTGGAATCTACCAGGCATATTGACAGTTTTATTTGCTCAGGCACCAGAATCACTTCTTGCTTCAATTGGGGTAATAAATTGTAGGTGATGGCTACCTGTTGTTCTTTTTCCAAAGCCGCCTGCATGCATTCCAGCAGTAAAATGTCGATGTTTTCAGGAGTTTCCAGTTGAAGCTGTGAAGCATCGGCAGACAGGATTTCTTTTACATATGGGGCCACACCCAAACTGCTGATACAGTTTTTTAAACTGTTTAGCGTAAGTGGATTTACTTCCACCAAAATAAGTTGCAGTTCTTCGGGGGTAAAAATAGTGGTCAAAGGCATGACAAGGGTGGCAAAAGGTCCGGTTCCGACATACAATAAGGTTACGGGTTCACCTTTCTTGGTTTTCAATGCGGCACGGATGGCCTGACAGGTTCCTGAGATAAAGCGTTTGCTGCGCAACAAATCATCAATACAAAGGGCCGCCCAGACCGGACCGATTGCTTTTCCTGTATCATGAAAAAGATCCTGGTTGTTGGCTTTTGCAGACATATCCAGCCCCGATGCCTTCAGGAAAAGGGCTTTCAGGTTTTTCAGGGCGGGTAGAAGGGTACCGTAATTAATGGGTTCTTCCAGGATTACCTGGGTAATGGCAGACAATTCCTGTTGATAGGGGTTATTCATAGGTTCGCTTTTGCTTGTTCCAAAGTTATCTAAAAAGTCAATAGAAAAAACAGGTATAAATACGTGTAAATGAGTGATGGTATGTTTATATTTTTGTTAAGTAGTTGATATTTTAAATTTTATGTTAAAATATGTTAATATAATTTGCTACTTTTATGCGGAATTAACTTAATAAATATAACTTATGGAAAACTTGTACGCTAGAAGGAATTTTCTCAAGAATGTCGGCTTGGCCGCTTCCGGGGTTGCATTCCTTTCCTCTACCTCGGTTTTGCAGGCGTTCGATAAAAACGACTGTCCTTATGAAGGTTACAATCCGTATGCAGAAGAAAAAACAGACATTAGGAAATCTGTATTTTCCGGAAACCATATTACTGTTAAAGGTAAGGTTTTAACCAAATCGAACCTGGCACCGGCTTCTGATGCGACTATAGAAGTCTGGCATTTGTCACCCAATTCAACCAAATACAGGCACCAGGCCAAAATGAAGGTGAATCAGGACGGAGAATATAGTTTCCTGACTGATTTCCCTGAGAAAGAAAAAGGAAGGTACGCCAAGATTTTTTTCAAGGTGAGCCAAGGCAACAACATCACTTTTACTGAATTGTCACTTACTGAAGACAATGCCTACATCAACCACAAACACTTTGCTGATCATCTGGGGTTAAAAGAACAAATGTTCCCCACGAATAAAACCATCAACAACGAGAAAGTCATTACATTCAATACTTTAATATAATTTAAATATTTTTTAATTATGGATCAATTTTTAGGACAAATTCAAACCTTCGGATTTAGTTTTCCGACGATTGGTTGGATGCAATGTGACGGCAATCTTTTGTCTATTGCAGAGAATTCAGCCCTTTACTCGCTCCTGGGTACTACCTACGGAGGTGACGGAATAAGTACATTTGCCTTGCCTGATTTAAGAGGTAGGAGTATGATTCACCAAGGGAGTGGTCCTGGTTTGAGCACTTTTATTATGGGACAGGCCGGAGGTGTTGAAAGCGCATCCGTATCGTTGAGCAATATGCCGGCGCACAATCATAATGTGACCGTTGGTGTAAATACCTCGAATGGGGAAGAGGCCATACCTACCAAAGTGATTGCTGCCAAAAGTCAGGGTTTTGCTGAAGATCCTACCGGAACTGCAGTGCTTGGAGGTGTGACGGAAACGCCAATCGGTTCGAACACGCCTTTTGCTATCAGGAATCCTTATTTGGGAATTTATCATGGTATAGCTGTAGAGGGTATTTATCCTTCCAGAAATTAATCATTAATCATTTAAATAGTATAGTATGACACCATATATAGCATTAATACAGGCATTCGGATTCGATTTTCCTCCGCAAGGATGGGCCCAATGTAATGGTCAGTTATTGCCGATAAACCAAAATGCAGCCTTGTTTTCCCTTTTGGGAACCACTTACGGAGGCAACGGGACTACTAACTTTGCCTTGCCAGATTTAAGGGGAAGAAATACCAGACATTTCGGAAACGGATTAGGATTGCCATCGTTACAGTTGGGCGAACGCAGCGGTTCAGAAAGCAGGACTTTACTTTCTACCAACATGCCGGCACACACGCACAATGTGGCTGTAGGGGTTAATCCTGCTGCAGGAAACTTGGCTACACCGGCCAACAACAGGCTGGCCAACAATGCATTTACCTACAACGATGCGGTAACTCCAAATGCATTTCTGGGCGGCGTAACACAGTCTACAGTAGGTCAGGGAACCCCGATGAATATCAGGAATCCTTATCTAACCGTTAACATCTGTATCGCGTTACAGGGAATTTATCCATCCAGAAATTAATCAGCAACAAAACAAAAAAAATCAGAAATTATGGATCAATATATAGGACAAATTCAAGTATTCGGATTCAATTTTGCACCAATACAAATGGCTTTCTGTAATGGGCAGATCTTGCCTATTTCACAAAATACGGCCTTGTTTTCGCTTTTGGGTACCACCTTCGGGGGCAACGGAACAAGTACATTTGCTTTGCCTAATTTGCAGGGAAGAACCATGGTGCACCCAGGACAAGGATCAGGTTTGTCACCAATAGTTTGGGGTGAGCAGGGCGGACAAGTTACCCAGACACTTACCTTGGCCAATTTGCCGGCACATACCCACAATGTGGCCATTGCCGTGAATACAGACCCAGGTGAAGAAGCAGCCCCAACCAATAAAATGGCAGGTACTGCCAACAAGTTTATTGCAGCGGCCGCAGCGCCCAATGTTTTGGGAGGGGTGAGCCAACAACCTGTAGGTCAAAACCAGGCTTTCGACATCACCAACCCTTATTTAGGATTGAACGTTTGTATCGCCCTTACGGGTATTTATCCGTCAAGAAATTAATTTATGGAGTTGAAAATAGGCGTTTTATTGGCCCGTTCAGACATGTTTCCGAAACTGGCCATACAATTTTTAAACGGTCTTAAATTAGCATTCAAGAATACAGCTGCACCATTTAATCCGAAATTGCTGATAGAAAGTATCGGGAATGGCACAGATGATGAACTGTTGCAGCGCATTGAAAAATTGATTTTACAGGAAGAGGTAGACATCGTGGTCAGCTTTTGCAGTTTTTTTATGCTAGATAAACTGACCAGTATTGCCAACAACTACAAAAAACCAATTGTTCATGTTTCACTGGGTGCAAGGGCTCTCAAAAGTATACACCAAAGCCCTTATGTAGTTTACCAGTCTTTGAACCTGACCCATAGTTCCTATTTGTCAGGAAAATTGGCTGCAGAAACCAAAGGGAAAAAAGGGGCGGTCATCGCATCTTTTTACGACGGGGGCTACCATATGGCGGAAGGATTTGTAAGGGGTTTCATGGATCACGGGGGTGAAATAGTATACAACTACGTGAGCCAGATGGATTACCGGATCGATGATTTTCAGACCATGGTGGAAGGAATAAAAGCCACACAACCAGAGGTTTTGCTTGCCCTGTTCAGCTTCAAGGAAGCGGAAAGGGTAATGGAAGTGTTGACCGCTTCGGGGTTGGATCATATCAAAGTGCTTGCCCTGCCATTGATGGTAGACGAAAGCTTGGCGGTTCAGGCAGTAAACCCTGAAAATATCCAATCTGTTGCTTCCTGGGCTTTTGAAGAAGCTTCAGGTAACATGATTGCTTTTAAAGACCATTTTAAAAGCAATTATGAGGAGGTGCCAGACCTGTTTGGTTTGCTCGGGAATGAAGTCGGAACGATTTTGACAGCCGCATTCCAGACAGAAGGAAAAATTCCCAAACAACTGGGAACCTACATGGCATCCAAAACCATTCAATCTCCAAGAGGAGAACTAAGATATACCGGACTGAATGAATCAATTCCTAAAGTATTCAAAGTGCGTCAACTTTTTATCCGGGAGGGTTTCTGCCACAATCAGGTCATTGGCCAGATAGACAGCGAAGCCTCGGAAACAATCAACAAAAAAATGGAAGAACTACCGAACACCGGTTGGAAAAATCCATACATCTGTACTTAAACACTTAACAATTATGAGAAAAATTACCCAAAAATTAATGTTTGCATTGCTGCTCCTGATGGCCGGTCTCGGTTATTCGCAAAAGGTAGCGGTAATTGGAATCAATCATACGGGCTCAGACGGATTCACGTTTGTCGTCACGAATGATTTGGCCAGCGGTGAAACCATCTATTTTACCGAAAATGAATACAACCCTACAACCAATGCGTTTGGGGATGTTATTGAATCCGTTGTTTCTTTTACAGCTTCATCAGTTATTGCGAAAGGAAACGTGGTATTTGTGAGTGAAACCGCAACACCCAACACCTATACGGTAACCTGTACCAGCGGTTCTTGCGGAACAGCTACACATGTTCCAGGAACTGGGCCATTCGCCTTGGCTACCGATGGAGAAGCACTGTACGCATACAGTGATTCCAACAACGTAGCCACTGATGGACTTACCACCATTCATTCTGTAATGTATACAGGGCTAACTGAGCCTACTGTTTCAAATGGCGGACCTATTCCGGCTGGTATTGATCCTTCAGGAGACTTCCCAACTGCTATTGTGGTAGACGGTTTTCCCGGAACTCCCGTGCAGCCAGACAGGGTAGAATTTACACCGACTACACCTGCAAGAACCAATGTGAACAGACTAATGCTGGAAAATCCTTCCAATTATGTGCATGCACAGCCTACAGGAGCATTGTCAACTATATTCTTTACCAATTTAAATCTGGTATCATCAAATCCAGTACTTACCGTTGCGGCTACACCAAGTGTCGTTAACGAAAACAGTGGTACAGGAATGGTGTATACTTTTACTTTGAGTACCAATGCACCTTCCAATATTACGGTGAATTTTACCGTTGGCGGAACGGCGGTTTTTGGAACTGATTATACACAAACAGGTGCTGCCAGTTTTACAGCCACAACCGGAACCATTACCATTCCGAGTGGATCTAATACGGCTTCCATGACCCTTACCCCAACAGGAGAGACAACCTTGGAACCACATGAAAACATTGTGATTACCATTAGCGCAGGAACTGGTTATGATGCCGGAAGCCCGGGAGCTGCCAGCACTACCATCAACAATGACGATACCACCAATAACGAACCACTGTTCGCTTTGGTAGGTAGCAGCCATGCTGACCCGGACGGATTTTCTTTTGTTGCGGTAAAAGACATTCCTGCCGGAACAGTAGTTTATTTTACTGATAACTCCTTCAACAACAATACCTTGTTGTTTGGTTCAGGCGAGGCTGTCGTAAGATGGACCTCACCAGGCACTACTTTCACCAAAGGGAATGTAGTTGTGGTAACCGAAACCGCACCAGATGTACTTTCAGTTACCTGTAGTGGTGGCAGTTGCGGTACCATTGCCTTGATTTCGGGAAATTTTGCCTTAGCAACTACCGGAGAAACCCTTTATGCTTATGCAGACAACGATACCAATCCTTCCAACGGGGTTACTGAGGTGTATGCAGTATTGTTTACCGGAACTTCCATTACACCGGGTGGCAACATTCCGGCTGTTGAAGATCCTTCTTCAATTTACCTGAAAGCTTTGGTGGTTGACGGATTCCCAGGTTCGCCAGATCCGGCCAGAACGGAATACAATCCAGCAGGAAGAAATATTTTGGTGACAGAGGCTATTTTTGAAAACCCATCCAACTGGGTATTCGCACAGACTCCTCCAGCACTTTCCACTACACCGTTTGCCAACTTGAACCTGCTTGACAGTACGCCTCCAGCGGCAGTTTGTCAGAACATTTCGGTAACACCAAATGTCGGAACAGGTACTGTAACCATCACAGCCTCACAAGTCGATGGCGGTTCAACAGACAATGTAGGGATAGCAAGTCTTTCGGTAAGTCCGAATACATTTACCTGCGCCAATATCGGTACGCCGGTAACCGTTACTTTGACGGTTACAGATACGTCCAACAATGTGTCTACCTGTACCGCTACGGTTACGGTATTGCCAAACGCAGTAGCTACTTTTACACAGGTTAACCCAATTTGTTCAGGTGGCAGCTTTACTTTGCCTACCACATCGAATAACGGAACAACCGGAACATGGGCACCGGCCATTAACAATACAGCTACCACTACCTATACCTTTACACCGAATGCAGGACAATGTGCCTCATCGACTACAATGACTGTGGTGGTAAACCCGAATGTAACGCCAACTTTCACACAGGTGGCGCCAATTTGTTCAGGCGGAAGTTTCTCTTTACCAACTACATCAAACAATGGTGTAACTGGTACCTGGGCTCCGGCTATCGATAACACTGCGACTACTACTTATACCTTTACTCCTGGTATCGGTCAATGTGGTACCACAGCTACCATGACCGTAGTGGTGAACCCGAATGTAACGCCAACGTTTACAGCAGTAGCGCCAATTTGTTCCGGTGCAAGCTTATCGGCATTGCCTACAGTATCCAACAATGGTATTTCAGGAACCTGGTCGCCTGCATTAGATAATACGGCTACTACAACCTACACCTTTACCCCTGATGCCGGACAATGTGCCACTACGGCTACATTGACCATTACGGTTAATGTGACTCCTCCTCCAACATCACCAGACCTTACAGTTACCTTTACCGGACAATGTGGATTTTTATCTGGTACCTATGCTTATGAAGGATTGTTGAACGGAAAAGCCTCTTATGGGCTTACAAGTGATCCAACACTCAAAGTATCATTCGATGGTACCAAATGGGTATTGTGGTGTTGTTCCAATATTGCAAGCACTGGTTTTATAAATACCAATGTGCCTGCTGGGTTATATCCTCCGTTAACAGGTTGGACTGTAACACAATGTAACAATGGAACGATGGATATAAGCCCTAATTCAAATTTCACCTTATGTACGGGTGCGACTATCGCAGACATTCCTTTGACAGGAACAAGTTTGCAGTGGTATGATGCAGCCACCAACGGAAATAGCTTACCAACGTCAACAGTATTGACTTCAGGTTCTTATTATGTAACACAAACACAAAACGGTTGTGAAAGCTCAAGAGGTGAAGTGGTAGTGACCATTAATCCAAATGTGACTCCAACTTTCACACAAGTAGGACCAATATGTTTGGGTGAGACTTTAAGTGCCTTGCCAACTACCTCTTTAAATGGTATTACGGGTACTTGGGCTCCTGCACTTGACGCCAGCACCACTACGACTTATACTTTCACGCCGACTGCAGGTCAATGTGCCACTACGGCGAACATGACCATAGTGGTAAATCCTAACGTAACGCCAAGCTTTACACAGGTTTCGCCAATTTGTTCAGGTGGAAGCTTCAGTTTAGCGGCCACCTCAAACAATGGTATTACAGGTACTTGGTCTCCGGCTATTGATAATACGGCGACTACTACTTATACCTTCACTCCTGACGCCGGTCAATGTGCTACTACAGCAACCATGACGGTGGTGGTGAATCCGAACATTACGCCAAGCTTTACACAGGTGGCACCAATTTGCGCAGGAGGCAGCTTCAGCTTGCCAACTACCTCGACCAATTCCATTACAGGAACCTGGGCTCCGGCGGTAGACAATACTGCAACAACGACTTATACTTTCACTCCTGATGCCGGTCAATGTGCTGTAACAGCTACCATGACCGTAGTGGTGAATCCGTTGCCAACCACACCTATAGTAACAAGTAATTCGCCAGTTTGTGAAGGTGGTACCCTAAATTTAAGTGTTACCAATGCAGCAAGCGGATATACCATGAATCCTAACAGCGGTGTTGCTTTTATTGATATCAATGCTACTGGAACTCAAATAACAGGATTAGCAGATGATAGTGAGCATAATATTACTATACCGGCATTTACATTCAATGGCATCACGTACACAAATGCAAGGCTTGGTATGAACGGTGTAGTTGTATTTGGTTCTACAACGGGTGATATTACTTTCACTAATGCAGCTCTTCCTACTTCAAATGTAGCTGCGGGTAATATATTCATAGCACCTTTCTGGGAAGATTTAGATATCCAAACAGTAGCAAAAGTGGCAACCCAAACGGTTGGTAACAAATTTATTATTCAGTATACAACTGCAGCTCATGATCAATTTACAATCGGTTCGGTAACTTTTCAAGCACAACTGGATTTAGTGACTGGAGAAATTACTTATGTTTATCAAGATGTTATATTTGGTAGTCCTGCTTTTGATTCAGGTGCTTCCACCACTGTAGGTATTCAGTTTAGTTCTAGCAGTGCGATACAATATTCCTTTAATACAGCCAGTTTGGTAAATGGACAAAGTATTACTTTTTCGCCGCTTACATCATACACTTACTCGTGGACTGGGCCAAACGGCTTTACTTCAGCTTTAATGAACCCATCCATTGCCAATGTAACTGCAGCAGCTAACGGAACGTATAGTCTTGTTGTAACAGACAATACTACAAACTGTTCTTCAGCAGCCGGTACTGTAAATGTGGTGGTTAATCCTAACGTTATTCCAACTTTCGATCCTATCCCACCAGTTGGTCCGTGTGCAGCTTCACCGCTACCCACTACTTCAACCAATGGTATTACAGGAACATGGTCACCGGCATTCAACCCGCTGGCCACTGCAACCTATACCTTTACGCCTAATGCTGGTCAATGTGCCAGTACCACTACCTTGGCGGTTACGGTAATTGCCCCTCCGGGTGATCCATCGGTATTTGGAACCAACGTATGGAACGTATATGCATGGAATTCAGGAGGAACCCAAGATACCGGTACTTCTTGGAATACCAACTACTCAGGATATTACACTATACCAACTGTCAGCTTTGATACCACAAACCAATGGTGCGACGGATGCGCGCCATCTGATGCAGCAGGTTATATCGGTTGTCCTGTATCTTCAGACAACCACTCCTGGAGCGCTAAACGTCAAGGTTTCCCGGCAGGTAATTACAGTATTGACATACCAAGTCATGATGACGAGGCCGAATTGTACATCAATGGTGTTATGGTTTGGGAACATGTTGGATGTTGTGATTTCCACGGAAATGTTTGGCAAGGTGCATTGGGTGCCAATGATACTGTAGAATACAGGGTAACAGAAGGTGGTGGAGGTTCTCATGGAATGATTACCTTCAACCTGATTGAGCCAGGTGCTTCATTGAATTTCGACAGCACCAGCAATGTAGTGTCACTCGGACAAACATTGGGTAATTTCGGTACAGGTGATTTCTCTATCGAGATGAAAATCAAAACAGCACAAGCAAACGGATACCTTTTGTCAAAAAGAAGTTTCTGTGATGCCGATAACTTCATTAGCTTACAGTTGAGTAATGGTGTAGTTAATTTAGAAACAGTCAATTTCACTATTGCCGGAAATGGTGTTAACGGTACTACCGTAATCAGTGACAATAACTGGCACCAAATTGCCGTTACCAGGACTGCCGGTGTATTGCGGGTTTATGTGGATGGCAACCTTGATGGAACAGGAAATCCTACTCCGGGTAATGAAAATGTTAATTTGAATAATGCCTATACCCTTCAATTGGGTGGTGTAGCCCCTTGTACCTTTGCCAATCCGCTTTTCAATCCTTACCAAGGAAATATGGATGAGGTTCGTTTCTGGAGCAGGGCATTGTGCCAAACTGAAATACAAAACAACATGAACTGTGAAGTTCAGGCTGCCCCTGGTATCGGCTTATTGGCCAATTACCACTTCAATCAAGGGTTAACCTTTACTGATAATTCCGCAGTTACTACCTTAATTGACAGCAGCGGAAATGGTAACGACGGAACCTTGTCTGATTTTGAACTTAACGGTACAACGTCTAACTGGTCTGCTGATGCAGCCGTGGTTTCAGGAGTTGCCTGTGCACCTTTCGCACTGACTACTTATTATGCTGATGCTGATAATGACGGATACGGAAACCCTTCAGTTACTGTATTGGGTTGTCAGGCTCCTGCAGGATATGTGGCCACCGGAACAGACTGTGATGATACTTTGAACAGCGTACACCCTGGTGCAGTAGATGTTTGCGGTGACGGTCTGGACAATGATTGTAACGGAATTGTAGATAATGTAGGTCAAATCGGCGGATGTAATCCTGGTTTGGCTTCATTGACAGGAACTTATTGTGGTGCTACACTCAGCAACAGCAATGTGACCTTGGTTGCAAACTATATTCAGGGTGCTCAAGGTTACCGTTTCAGGGTTAGGAATGCAGCCACCAATGCAGTGGTTGGTATTGTTGACCGTCCGGTAAATTCATTTGCTTTGTCAAACATGCCGGGAATCACATTGAGTACTACCTATTTGGTTGATGTGGCCTTGCGTGTCGGAAACGTATGGCAGGCTTTCTACGGACAACCTTGTACCGTGACTACGCCAACACCGGTAGCGACCATTGGTGCATATTGTGGAACCACATTGTCTTCGATGTCACAATGGATTGTTGCTACTTACCAACCATCTGTAACTGCTTACAGGTTCAGGTTGACCAACAATACTACCAATGCGGTTTATGTATATGATGCCTTGAACGGATTGAACAAATTCAACTTCAATCAATTGCCGGCTTCATTCAGGTCTGCAGGAACAGTGTATACTGTTGAGGTGGCATTAAGGAACACTGATGGTAATTATTTACCTTATGGTGCACCATGTAACGTGACTACCCCAGGTATAACCAAAATGGTTACTCCAAGTGTGGTTGAATTCAAAGCGCTTGCCTATCCGAACCCATTTGCAGAAAACTTCATGTTTGATGTGAAAACAGGTTCAGAAAGCACCATTCAGCTTCGTGTGTACGATATGTTAGGAAAACAAATCGAAAACAGGAATATTGAAGCCAATGAAATCAACAACATCCAATTTGGTGACAGGTATCCTTCAGGCGTGTACAATGTAATTTTGTCACAAGAGAACGATACGCAGACCCTAAGGGTAATCAAAAGATAGTTTGTAAAATAACTTCTTAAATAGTAAAGCCTCCTCAGCCAACTGAGGGGGCTTTTTTTATGGCTTTACTTAAATATTTTACTGAAAGGTGTTTTTGGTCGATGCTTTTTGGCTTTAATCGAAAATAAAGACCTGATGTCCTGTCTATTTAACTTTATGATTAAATTTAATCACTTAATTGTTAAACTGTTATTATGAAAAAAATTACCCAAAACCTATTGGTTATAGTTGTCCTGATTTGTTTCGGCTTTAACGGAAGTGCCCAATGTGGTCCTTTCACCGGAGCTTTGCCTGTAGGCAATTATGCCATTCCCGGATGTTTTCCCACGGTGGCTGATGCCGTGACCTATATCAATGCCAATGGGGTGACTGGTGCAGGTACGGTACAATTTGATGTAGCGGCCGGGCATACCGAAACGGCTCCTGCCTCTGGGATTACCCTGAACGGCTCTGGAGCGGCAGGAAATCTTGCCACCGGAAATGCCAATACGGCCATAGTTTTCAAAAAAAATGGGGCAGGAGCGAACCCGACCATAACAGCACCGCTTTGGGCTGCCGGAGGGCTCAGGGATGTAATCCTTAAAATTATTGGTGGCGATTACATTACTTTTGATGGGTTTACCATTCAGGAAAATCCGGGCAACACAGTGGTAACGGTAGGAGGTACCAATACCATGACTGAGGTGGGGATCGGCTTTTTTATTGCAACAGCTACCAATGGAGCGCAATTCAATACGATTCAAAACTGTACGGTGACCCTCAATAGTAATTTCCCGAATTCGGTAGGTATTTTTTCTACGTCTTCTTCTTCGGTGACCAATGTGCTTCCGATAGCTACCAGCAGTGCCGGAACAAACTCCAACAACAAAATATACAGCAATAACATATCAAATGTAGCGTATGGGTTTTACGCCATCTGCGAACCCGTAACAGCTACACTTAATGAAACCGGTTGGGATGTCGGTGGTACTTCTGCGGCGACCGGAAACACCATCGTATTCGGAAATCCTACCGCCTCCGGTTTGGGCTGGAGCAAGTTTTCTTCCCTTTCGGTAGCCGGTATCCATTTCAGGAATCAGGCCGATGTGAATGTGCAGTTCAATACCATTACTTCTGCTGCTTTGGCATACAGCCAGACTAATCTGGGTGGGGTAGTGATTACCAAAAGCGGAATTCCTTCGCCGGTTGGGGTGGCTTATTCCGCTACTATCAAAAATAACAACATTACACTCACTACCGATGGGTTGCAGGCCGTTACCGGAATCGAATTCGGATACGGTAACACCACGGCCAACCTGATTGGAAGCAACAATACCATCTCACTTATCGGAACCACCTCTGGGGCATCGACCGGTTGGTATTATGGTATCAAGGCGAATTATCCGTCTAACAGTGCGACTTTTTCAGATAACATCATTTCCATGAATCATAGCGGTTCGGGTACTTTTGCAGGATCGGCCTATTTCATCAATTCTGATGGCGCCACCAATGACCTGACTGTTCAGGGCAATTTACTGCAAACCGTGGGCAGTCACCTGAAAGCTACCGGACAGTTTTTTGGTATTTCGAATGTAGGAAACGTGTCCAATAGTGTCACCATAGGAGGGTCGCCTTCCACCGCCAATACCATCAATATTACACGTTTTGGTTCAGGAACCTTCAATGTGTATGGTATTTTTTCTGATGGGGCTTCTACTGCAACCAGTTCGTATAATGTAAATTACAATACCATTAACCTTTCCGCCACGACGGGAAGCAACGGTACTTTCGGAATCAACAATACCAATGGGGTTGCTACCACCAATAAATTTTTCAACCACAATACCATTACTTTGGCAGGGGCACCTAATGGCGTTACCGATGGTTTGTTTATCAGCAACGGGAATGTCACTGCTTCAGATAACAGTATCACGATAGCTACTGCTTCCTCGAATGTTTTTGGGATTGATTTCAGTGTGATAGGGTCTATCACCTCAGGTGTGGCCAACAACAATACGTTCACCCTGAGTTCTTCGGGTAACAGTACGCCCACAATCCGAGCTATTACTACCTCGGCCACTTCGGTCACCAATGGTTTTACGATTACCAACAATACCATCAATTCCATTGCTTCCACTACGGTTACGGGTAGTCCGGTATTTCACGGAATCCGGGTCAGTTCGGGGACCAACAATGTGATTTCTGGCAACACCATCAAAAATTTCACTACAGCAGTCACTATTGGCAGTGCAACCGTAAGCGGAATTTCTGTCTTGGGCGGAACCAATACCAGTGTTTTCAATAACAACCTTTACAACCTGTCGAGTTCGGCTTTGGGCTCTTCCACTTCCTTATCCGGAGTTACGATTGCTTCTTTGACACCGGTTTTGAACACGACCATTTACAACAATTTTATTTCTGACTTAAAGGCGCCTTCGGTTTCATTGGCCAATGCCGTGGTCGGAATCGCTTGTAATACACCCTCAAGCACCTATACTATTTACCACAATACCATCAAAATAGGAGGTGCTTCGCCGCTTGCGGGAGGTTCCAATTTTATTGCCCTGGGTGTGGGTGTAAATGGCAACGTAGCTACCACTTTGCTTGATTTGCGTAACAACATCATCAATATGAACGTGACGCCTTCCGGAGTTGGGTTTGCTTCCTGTGTCGCTTTCAGTTCAGGGACTGCCCATGCTGCTCCGCTTGGGTTTTCGTCTGCCAGCAACAACAATATCTATAGTATCAATACAGGTGTGAACAATTATCTGTTTGTGCAGGGCGCGAACACCACTTCACCTTTGGTGAACGGCTATGCCGTAACAGGATTGACACCAAATGTTACAAACAATATCAACAATGATGTGAATTTTAATGCTACCTGCGGTTTGTATAAAACATTCATGGGAGGTACCAGGGAAACCATGACCTACAATGAAAACAACCTGACAGCTTTGACGCCAACAGGTGTTTTTGCGCCAAGCGGCCTTTCGTTTGCTGAAAACGGAGCGCAGGTTATTGCTGCCATTACCAATGATTTCAATGCAGTGCCAAGAACCCCTACCAACGATATTGGAGCCTTGCAGTTTTCAGGTACAGCACAGGTTTATACCAATCCGTCAGTGTTACCTGCATTTGTGCCGGTTGCATCTATTTGTTCAGGTGGTACATTGGCGTCATTGCCAACCACATCCACCAATGGCATAACGGGCACCTGGAGTCCGGCATTGGATAATACGGCAACTACAACCTATACCTTTACACCAAATGCAGGACAATGTGCCACAACTGCATCCCTCACCATAACGGTGAACCCGAACATCACCAATACGACAACCATTACCGCCTGTAACACTTATACCTGGTCGGTTAATGGAACTACCTATAACACTAGCGGTAGCTATACCAACACAGTGGGTTGTACAACGGACGTCTTGAATTTAACCATCCAGCCTTTTATAACCTATTATCAGGATGCCGACAATGACGGTTACGGGAATCCGGCTGTTGCTGTTATGGCGTGCGTCGCTCCAACAGGATATGTAGCGGTTGGAACAGATTGTAATGATGCTGTTGCCGCCATTAATCCGGGAGCCATTGATGTATGTCTGGACGGAATCGACAACGATTGTAATGGTATCATTGACAACGTGGGTCTGCCTGGTGGGTGTGTGCCTATTACCACAACTATTGTTTCGGCTACCTGTGGTGCCGTTATCAATAATTTATCGGTGACCATATTGGCCAATTTTATTTCAGGTGCGCAGGGTTACCGTTTCAGGATCAGGAATATGGTGACCAATGCTGTAATCATAGCTGACCGTCCGGTAAATTCATTTGCGCTGACCAATTATCCGGGAATTACTTTGTCTACGCTGTATCAGGTAGATGTGGCACTAAAACTCAATAACGTTTGGCAGCCATTTTACGGAACGCCTTGCAGCGTCACCACGCCGACACCAACCACCACCATTGGTGCGCAATGCGGAACGACACTTACTTCAATGACGCAGTATGTGTATTGCAATTACATACAGGACATTACCGGCTACCGTTTCAGGATTACCAATACGTTGACCAATGCAGTACAGGTACTTGATTCCAACTTGAACCGTTTCTATTTCAATCAGGTAACCAACAGGACCTATGGTACGGTTTACCTTGTTGAGGTCGCTTTACGGAATACAGATGGTAACTACCTTCCTTACGGAACTGGATGTACGATTTCGACTCCGCCATTTCCTACCACAGCCTTACAATCTTCACAATGTAACCATACTGTTTCAGGAAACAGCGAAAGTATTGTTGCCGTTGCAGTGCCCATCGCAACAGCCTATCGCTTTTTGTTGTTCAATACGGCGCTCGGTTACAGTCAGCAAATAGAAAGGCCTTTGAATTCATTTAATTTATCCATGTTCACCGGATTGGTTGCAGGAGCCACTTACTCGGTTCAGGTGGCGGTTAAAGTAGAGGGTGTTTTTGGTCCGTTTGGCGCGGTATGTAATCTGACCTTGCCAGGTGTGGCCAGGGAAGTGATTGCTGTTTCAGACTTTGCGGCTATAGCTTATCCGAACCCTTTTGCTGAAAATTTTATGTTGGATGTGAAAACGGACTCTGACGCTGTCATCAATCTTAGCATTTATGATATGTTGGGTAAACGCCTTGAGGGTAAAACCATCCCTGCAGCAGAAGTCAATAGTATACAGTTAGGAGACAATTATCCTTCAGGTATATACAATTTGGTCTTGTCTCAAGGACAATACACCCAAACCCTGCGTGTAATCAAGCGGTAAAGTATTTAAGTTGCTGATTCTAAACCCAAAATAAAACCCTTTCAAGCAATTGAAGGGTTTTTTTGTTGGTATATATAGGTCAAAAAGTAGCAATCATTAGAAAAAAAGTGCTTTTTATCGGCCAAAAAATACCATTGGACGATTTTCTGGTCAATGTTTAAAAATACCAACAATCAAAAAACCGAATTGTTAAATAAAAGCAATATTTTTACCCTAATTAACTTAATATTTTAATATGAATAGAAATTACAATGCTTTGGGCGTAAGTAGGGATACGATGCTCAAAAAACAAAATGCGTTGGGTTCTGATTCTGGTCACGCTACGGCAAAAAAATGGAGCTTGCTCTCGTTTTTGATGCTGTTGTTGCTGACAGGATTCAATTCGATTGCCCAGGTAAACGTTACCGGGGCGGCCAATACGACCCCAACAATGAGTGCAAGTTATCCTACCCTTGCGGCGGCGATAACTGATGTTAACAACCGTACGGCCATATCAGGTCCGGTGACCCTTACTCTTACGGCTGCAGAAACTGCACCGGCAGGAGGTTATTCAATCAACAATGCCGGTATTACTGGCGGGTCAAATACCAATCGGTTTATTTTTGACGGAGGCGGAAATACCATTACTGCCGGTGTTGGAACAAGTACTACGACCGATGCTTTCTTTAAGATAATCGGAACAGACTTTATTACATTGACCAATTTTGTAATGAATGAATCTGCTTCGAATACTACTGCTACAACCCAGATTGAATGGGGAGTTGGTATCTTATATGGGACTTCGACCAATGGATCTCAAAATATCGTCCTACAAGGCAATACTATTGTCTTGAATAGGACTAACCTTAACAGTATTGGAATTTACAGTAACTCAACCCATACCGCTACCAATGTTGGTACCGGTGCTTCGGCAACCACTGCAGCAGGTGCAAATAGTGGTTTGAGGATTTATTCGAATAACATCAGTAATGTTAACCAAGGAATTATAGTTGTAGGACCTACAGCGATTGCTGATGCCAACACGGGTATCGAAATCGGGGGCACTGGTCTTGGTAACACCATCACCAATTTTGGTACCAATACTACTTCAAGCTATGTCAACGTTTCAGGAACTGTAAACGGTATCCTGATCAGGAACTCCAATGGTTATGTGATTTCAAACAATACCATCAGCAGTTCCAACGGTGGAGTTGTTGGAGGAACCTTGAACGGTATCCAACAAACGGCTTCAACCGCTGCGCCAACGGCTACTTTCACGAACAACATCAATAACAATACCATATCATTGCGAAGCGGAGTGGCCGGTGGAGCCATGAACGGAATCAACATCCCTTCTGGTTCGGCCAGTACAACCAGCACCTTGAATATCAATGGTAATGATTTCAATACTTGGGGGCATACTGTTGCCGCCTCAGGTGTTATTCAGTTTATAATTAATGCGAGTGTTCACGCAAATACAAGCATCAATAACAACACTTTTACCAACATTTCGGTTAATACTACGGGCAATGTAACCTTCATTAGCAATAGTATCTCCGCCCCGGCTGCCGGTACCAAAACCGCTAACGGGAACAGCATTGTGGGTACATTTGCCAAAACTGGTGCAGGGGGAATAGTTTCATTGTATACTGATGGAGGTTCTTCAGTGTGTACCACACCGGTGCAGAACAACAACAACAATTTCTCCAATATTACATTAACCGGGGCTACGAGCATGACCGGTTGGTTTAATAATGACGGAACAGGAAGTACCCCACAAAAGGAGATGAATAACAATACCTTCAGCAACTGGACCTGTGGTTCAAGTGCCGTAACTGTTTTTCAATCTAACTTTGGGGGTAGCATCACCATGTCTGGTAACACCATTTCCAATATCTCGGCCTCCAACCAGATTGTCGGAATCAATCAAGGTTCAAGTGGTACTATTGCAACCACCAGCATCCAGAATAATTCCGTTTCCGGTTTGGCCGTTACAGGTGCTTTCAATACTTTTGGGATATTGAGTGTACATGCTTCAACTGCGGTAAATATAGTTAACAATACTATCCGTAACTTATCCTCTTCATTAGCTAGTGTTGCAGGTATTCAACATACTGGCGGTGCCACTAACGGAGTTTTTTCGAAGAATACGGTATCTGACCTTTTAGGTAACTCCACTTCTTCACAGGTATTCGGTATAGTGGTTTCAGGACCATTGGCTTCAACGATTTCAAATAACCGTATCGGTGATTTGCGTGCACCGGCAGCTAACATTGCTAATGCCCTTCTTGGGATTTCGATTGGATCGGCCGGTACAACACATAACGTATATTACAATACGGTTAATTTAGCAGGAACCAGCTCTGGAGCCTTATTTGGATCAAGTGCGATTTCAGTAAGCACTGCACCGACAGTTAACCTAAACAACAATGTATTCATTAATACTTCTGTTGCTAGCGGTGCCGGTTTATCAGTTGCTTACAGGCGCAGCAGCACTACCTTGACCTCTCACGGAGCCACTTCAGACAGAAATGATTTCTTTGCTCCTACGATATATACTGACGGTACAACCCCGCAGGCTACCATTGCTGCATATAAAGCGTTGGTAGGGCCTACAAGGGATGCCAACTCGATTTCGGTTAACCCGAATTTCCTCAGTACAGTTTCAGGCAATGCCAATTTCCTTAAAATCGATCCGGCAATCGCTTCACAACTTGAGAGTGGTGCTGCCAACATATCTGGTATTACTGATGACTTTGAAGGAACCATCCGTCAAGGAAACCCAGGATACCTGACCCAAGTGAACGGTGGCGGAACTGCCCCTGATATGGGTGCTGACGAATTCGACGGTATTCCTGCACCGGTTTGTTCAGGAACCCCTGTTGCGTCAACCATCAATGGTGCTTCAACTGTTTGTTCAGGTACAGGAACAACACTTTCATTAAGTAGTCTTTATACCGATTTGGGAATTACTTACCAATGGGTATCAGGAACTACCCCTGGCGGTCCTTATCCAAATACTTTGGGAACAGGCAATACCCAGGCTACCGGAAACCTGACAGCCACCACTTATTATGTGTGTACGATTACCTGTACCAATAGTGGGTTGTCTTATGTTACCGCTGAAAAAGCTGTAGTGGTTAATCCGTTGCCAACAGTTGCTGTAACGCCAAATACAGGTTCTATCTGTACTCCTGGTGGTGCCGCGATTACATTGGTGGCTAGCGGTGCTAGTACTTACAGCTGGTCTCCGGCTGCAGGTTTGTCTGCTACTACAGGTGACACTGTTGTTGCCAACCCTACTTCTACGACTACCTATACTGTAACAGGTACTGACGTAAATGGTTGCGTAAACACAGCTACTGCTGTAATTACTGTAATTGCCAAGCCAGACGCTGTAACTATTTCACCGGCAAATCCAACAATTTGTTCAGGTGCTACCCAAATGCTAACTGCTGCAGGTGGAGGAAGTGTAGGAACCAGTACTTCAATTGGATCCGGAACTTCATTTACTTCAGCCGCTGCTGACGGACCAACAGCTTTTAATAACAGAAGGATAAATTATGTTGGTCAATATATTTATACTGCAGCTGAATTGTCTGCCGCAGGTGTTACACCAGGAAATATCACTTCGTTGGCATTCAATATCAGCGCAAACGGTGATGCTACAACCAATGCCAACTATACGGTTAAGATCGGACATGTAGGTACAACAAGCACTTTCCCAAGTACTGCATTCTTCTCTAATGCAACTTATACAACGGTTTATGGGCCTTCTACTTATACACATGCTGCACCAGGTTGGCAGGAAATTACCTTTACCAGTCCATTTGTTTGGAACGGTACGGATAATATTTGTGTAGATGTAAGACATGATGGTATAGATAGCATCAACAATGCGCCTACTCAGTTTACCACAACTGCCGGTAATGCTACATTAACCGGATTTAATACACCTGCTTCAGGAACTTTATCTACTTCAAGGTTGAATATCCGTTTGGGTTATTCTAATCCTGCTACTAACATAGTTTGGTCTCCAATCACAGATTTGTATACTGACGCGGGAGCAACTGTTGCTTATACAGGGTCTCCATCTACAAACGTGGTGTATGCCAAAGTGACTTCAACTCAAGCATATGTAGCCACTTCAACCAATGCAGGAGGTTGTACCAATGCGGGTAACGTAACCGTTACTGTTTCAGCAGGTGCAGCCATCACCACAAGTCCTTCCAATGTTACCAGATGTGCCACAGATACTGCTACATTTACAGTAGTGGCGACTGGTCCTGGATTGACTTACCAATGGCGTAAAGGCGGTAACCCGCTATCTAATGGTGGAAATATCGCCGGTGCTGATACTGACACACTTACTTTGTCTAACGTGTCGGCTGCTGATATGGATACTTATGACGTAGTGGTTTCTTCAAGCTGTGGAAGCCCTGTGACAAGTACAGGTGCTACTTTAACAGTAAGTCCGCTACCTGCTACAGTTTCTGTTTCAGGAGCTGGAACTTTCTGTACAAGTACTACAATTACCGCTTCTAATGGTGGTGATGGAACTATTTATTTCCAAGGAACAACTGCTGGAGGGGCATCAACTGCTACGCCTTCTTCTTCTGAAGTGGTAACAGCATCTGGAACCTATTATTTCAGGGCACTTTCATCTGCAGGATGTTGGGGAGCTGAAGGTAGTGTTGCCGTTGTGATAGAAACAGCACCTGGAATTACAGGTACTAATGCGAACATTTGCCAAGGAACATCAGGAACTATTGCTGCCGTGGCTGCCAATGACTGCACAAGCCTTCAACCGGCTGGTACAACGCTTTCAGGAGCCTGGACCGCAACCAGCCCTTCTGCTGATCGTCCTTCTACATCGACAAACTCTGCAACTTGTTCATTCGCTGCAGGCAATGCGAGAAACTATGATGTGAAGAGTTTCCAAGTTAATGTGGCCGGAACCTATACCTTTGAAATGAATAACAATACCGCTTATGATGGTATGGGTTATTTGGTTTCCGGAGCTTTTGTTCCAGGAAGCTGTGCCTCTGGTACATTCATCAAAGGAGACGATGATAGTGGTGTAACTGACAATGAGCCTTTACTTACTGCAACCCTTACTCCGGGAGTTACTTATACCTTGGTTTCAACCAACTGGGATACAGCTGTATTGGTTAATACCTATACTTGGACCGTAACTCCGCCATCAGGAGGTCAGTTGGTATTGCCAACTCCTGGTTCTATCCAATGGTATACCACCGCTTCAGGAGGTTCTCCAATCGGAAGTGGTTCTCCATTTAACCCGGTAGGAGTAGCAGGTTCAGGTTTGGCTGATACCGATACACCTGGAACAACTACCTACTATGCCGCATGTTCAAGTGCGTCTTCTTGTAGGGTTCCGGTTAATTTCGTAATCAATCCGAATATTACCAATCCTACGACCACTGTTACCTCATGTGGTCCTTACACTTGGAGTGTTAACGGGCAAACCTATAGTACTTCAGGTACTTATACTTCAGTAAACAATTGTGTTACCGATGTGTTGGCTTTGACGGTGAATACTTATTATGCCCACAATACCAATACAGGACTTAATTATTGTTCTATCCAATCTGCCATCAATGATGCAGCTACCCTTAACGGTCATACCATTACTGTTGATGCCGGTACTTTCACAGAAGATGTATTGGTAAACAAGAATGTAACCATTTCTGGTGCAGGTCAAGGTCTTACTGTGGTTAGCGGACCAATTGGAGGTGGAGGTTCTACCTTCCAGGTAGCTTCAGGAAATGTGGTAATTGAAAACCTTACCATTACGCGTCAAGGTAACAATACAACAGATTGGAATAACCCAGCCCTTAACACGGCAGGTGTTGCTGTACAAGGTCTTACGTCTAAAGTAGAGTTGCGTTATTGTGAGATTACCGGTATGAGAACAGGTATCGATATCAATAACAGTAATGGAAATAATATCCATAACAACAATATCCACTTTAACAGGACTGGTATGATTTTGAGGAATCAGACTGACAATACTGTGGTGTTGAATAATTTTGTGACTGATAACTGGACTGCTGGAATTTTATTCCTTGATGCCAGTGGCGGAACAAACATTCCGGTTCAAAGCGCTGCCAACAGCAGTTTCAATGACAACAACATCAGTGGTAACTGGTATGCACAAGTTGTTGACCGTCAAGTAGGAGGGTCGCTTCCTGCTGCGGGTTCTAATCTTAAGAACTTTACATGTAACTGGTACGGGACTACTTCACCGGTAATCACAACTGCCAATAGTACTGAACCTGGTTATGCAGCTCAGATTCCTGCTGCCTTTGGAGGTTCTGCTTCGGCACCGGGAGGACAACCTGATATTGCAGGAGCCGCATCGGCAAACATTACCTATGCGCCATTGGCTATTTCAGGTGTTGATTCAGACAGTCTTTCCAATACCGGATGGCAGCCAAGCGCACCATGTGCTGCGCCATGTAATTTGGTAGTAAGTGCTACTTCAACCGCTATTGTATGTAACGGTGGTACTTCGACCGTAACAGTATCGGCAACTGGTGGTTCAGGTAACTATACAGGTACCGGAACTTTCACAGTAACAGCCGGAACTTACACTTATACCGTAACGGATTTGAACGGATGTGTTGATTCAGAAACCATTACAATTACTGAACCGGCGGCATCGACAGGAACCACAACTGCAACTGCTTGTGATTCCTATACTTGGAGCGGACCACTTGGAAATGGTATGAATTATACCACAAGTGGAACTTATACCAATGTGACCACTAATGGTTCAGGTTGTCTTCATACCGAAACGTTGGTATTAACCATTAACAATAGTACCACAAACGGTACGGCAACGATTACCTCTACAGGTCCTTACACATGGGCAGGTCCTTTAGGTTCTGGACTTACCTATACCAATAGTGGCGTATATACCAATACTACCACCAATGCTGCCGGTTGTCCGAATGTGGCTACTTTAACACTTACTGTACTTCCGGTTAACTCATTTGTTATAGGAACTTCATGTGGTGCTACAATTACCAACCTTGCTGTGACTGTTATTGCCCCAACTGTTCCGGGAGCTACAACTTATACCTTTAGGATAACCAATACGGTTACCAATGCGGTGTTGGTTGTCAACAGACCTGTAAATTCATTGGCACTGTCCAATTATGCAGGAATCACTCTGGGAACACAATACACCATTGAGGTTTCAACCAATGGAGGAGCTACTTACGGTGCTACATGTACAATTGTGACACCTGCACCTACCTCTACTATTGGAGCACAGTGCGGAACAACCCTTACTTCATTGAGCCAGTTTGTTTACGCTACCTATGCTGCATCCGTTACAGGATACAGATTCAGGATAACCAACAATACTACCAATGCAGTACAGGTTTATGATGCTTTATCTGGTCAAAACAGGTTTAGCTTCAGTCAATTACCTACAGCGTTCGTTTCATTTGGTACGACTTATTCAGTTGAGGTAGCTTTAAAAAATACTGATGGTAATTATTTACCATACGGTACGGCTTGTAACATTACTACGCCACTGTTCCCAACTTCTGAGATTGTTTTATCTCAATGTGATATGGTTGCTACAAGTAATTCACAAATCATTAACGCTGTTGTGGTTCCAAGTGCTACAAATTACCGATTCCAATTGGTTAACTCTAGCTTGTCTTACAGTTTCTCAATAGACAGAACTGCATCGAACTTTAGTTTGAGTTTGTTCCCAGGTTTACAGCCAGGAACTACTTATACAGTTCGTGTAGCCGTTAGAATTGGTGGTGTATGGGGTCCATTGACCGGAAAACCATGTAACGTAACTACTCCAGGTACTGCGCCAGGAGGAGAAAGAACTGTAGTTGCCAACAACAACTTCAAAGCAATCGCTTATCCAAACCCATTTGCCAATAACTTCATGTTTGATGTTCAGACCATGGCAGAAAACACAATCCAGGTAAGGGTATACGATATGTTAGGAAAACAAGTGGAAAACAGGAATGTTGAAGCTTCAGAAATCAACAGCTTACAATTTGGTGATGCTTATCCATCAGGAGTATACAACGTAGTTGTGTCTCAAGGTGAGAATACGCAGACCCTAAGGGTAATCAAGAGATAATCCTGATTAGCTGTAAATAAAAAGAAACCCCTTCATTATGAAGGGGTTTTTTATTGGTATTAATTTGTGTAAATAATGCCGGAACTGTGGTCCCTTTCTGCACCGGTTACACTACTCAGGGTGTTGGTTTCATTACGCAGTTTCAAAACACCCAGCAACCCAAAAATCAAGGCTTCCTTGTATTCCAGTATTTTCCTGTCCGGAATCACCACCTGCATTTGGGGCAGGTAAAATTGTATCCTTTCAATCAAAAACTCATTGTAGGCACCTCCTCCGGTAATCAATAAGCTGCCCTGCGTCGTGGGTAAGGCCGCGGCAGTCTGGAAAGCCATGTGCTCGGTAAACGTGTGCATTTTGTCTGCTGTCGGGATCGGATAGCGCTCCATCAAAGGCAGCACGGTTTCCCTTACAAATTCAAATCCGAGTGATTTCGGAAATGGTTTTTTATAATAATCCAGGTCATTCAATTCATTCCACAAATAGGTGTTCATGTTGCCTGAACGTGAAATGCTTCCTTTGTCATCATAAGCGAAGCCCAAAGTGTCCGCATAAAAATTCAGTACGGTATTTACAGGGGAAATGTCAAAGGCAATGCGTTTACCGTCTGCTTCAAAAGAGATATTGGAAAATCCGCCCAGATTCAGGCAAAAATCATAAGCCGAAAACAAAATGCGGTCACCAATCGGTACCAAAGGCGCACCTTGTCCGCCCAGTTGCACATCCTGTACGCGGAAATCGCAGACTATTTTTTCTTTGACCCATTGCGCCAATTCGGGTAGATTCCCGATTTGGAGGGTAAAACCGTTTTGTGGCTGGTGCAGGATGGTATGCCCGTGCGAACACACCGCATCAAGCTTGTTTATTTTATGAAAGTCGATAAAATCCTTGATGGTTTTGCCCAGCAATTGGGTATAATCAACATTCAGTATTTCAAGCTCATTAACGGAATAAGTAACCGCTGTCTTTAATTTGTTTAACCAGGCTTCTGTATAAGGTACTGTCTGGTTTTCAAGGATTTCAAACGTCCATTTCCCCTCAGTAACAGTAAAATGAATATGTGCCAAATCGATGCCGTCAAGTGAAGTCCCTGACATGACACCGACAACATTATAGTTTTGGTTCAACATTGACTAAAAATATAAAAAGGATTGAAAAATTGAGATTATTTAGCTACTTTTGAATCCAAAATTAAAGAAATAATAAGCAAAAATATACAAATTATGGATTTTAATCTTACCGAAGAACATTTGATGATTCAGCAGGCTGCCAAAGATTTTGCACAGACCGAATTGTTACCTGGTGTAATTGAAAGGGATGAGCATTCCAAGTTTCCTGAGGCACAAGTCAAAATGATGGGTGAGTTGGGTTTCTTGGGGATGATGGTAGATCCGAAATACGGTGGGGCAGGGCTCGACAGCGTTTCTTATGTTTTGGCGATGACCGAAATAGCCAAAGTAGATGCCTCAGCGGCCGTAATCATGTCTGTAAACAACTCCCTGGTTTGTGCCGGGATGGAAAAATATTGTTCTGAAGAACAAAAAATGAAATACTTAGTGCCACTGGCCAAAGGGGAAGTAATAGGCGCGTTTTGTCTTTCTGAACCTGAAGCTGGTAGTGATGCCACCTCACAAAAAACCACCGCCATCGACAAAGGCGACCACTATTTGCTGAACGGAACCAAAAACTGGATTACCAATGGATCTACCGCTTCAACCTATTTGGTGATTGCCCAGACCGATGTAGAAAAAGGACACAAAGGCATCAACGCCTTCATCGTTGAAAAAGGTTGGCCGGGCTTCGAAATCGGACCAAAAGAAAAAAAGATGGGTATCCGCGGCAGCGACACACATTCCCTGATGTTTACCGATGTTAAAGTACCAAAGGAAAACCGTATTGGTGCCGATGGATTTGGTTTCAGTTTTGCCATGAATGTGCTCAACGGAGGACGTATCGGTATTGCCTCACAGGCACTTGGTATTGCCACCGGAGCCTACGAATTGGCCCTGAAATATGCACAGGAAAGAAAAGCCTTCGGAAAAGAAATTTTCAAACACCAGGCCATTGCCTTTAAGTTGGCCGATATGTATGTTAAAGTTACCGCAGCCAGGTTGTTGGTATTGAAAGCGGCCTGCGAAAAAGACGAAGGAAAAGACATCGCCCATTCGGGTGCCATGGCCAAATTGTATGCTTCCGAAATTGCTTTGGAGGTGGCCAATGAAGCCGTACAAATACACGGTGGAAACGGCTATGTGGCCGAATACCACGTAGAGCGAATGATGCGGGATTCCAAAATCACACAAATCTATGAAGGAACCTCCGAAATCCAGCGAATCGTGATTTCAAGGGGCTTGGTTTCCTAAAAATACATTTCATCAGCACAAAACCCTTTCTGTCACGAACCGAAAGGGTTTTTTGTTTGTTTTTTTATACATTTACCTCATGTATGAAGAATTAAAATACTGGTACCTGCGTGACCACAAACTGTTCTGGACATTGAGTATGTCACAGATCAAGCAGTTGTGCATCATTACCGGCTTCAAGAAAGCCAGGAAAGGCGACGTGATTTATTTTTCCGCATCCGATCTGCCCCGCATTTTTTTGCTCAAGAAAGGCAACATCAAAATTGTATCCATAGACGAAGAAGGCAATGAAACCATCAAGGAAATCCTCCAGAAAGGCGATTTGTTTGGCGAATTGTCTTTGGAACCCGATGCCGAAGTGAACGAATACGCCAAAGCCCTTACTGATGAGGTGTCCATCTGTAGTTTCCTGTTGTCAGATTTTGAACAACTGTTGGTGCGGAATCCGTCACTGGCACTTTCCTACACCAAATTTGTGGGCTTGAAAATGAAACGCATCAAGAACAATTATGCCAATTTGGTTTCGACCGATGCCCGCACACGTTTGGTTACCTTTCTGAAAGATTGGGCCGCACGAGAAGGAAAACAGGACGGAAACCGGTATACCATAGACAATTACCTTACCCAGAACGACATCGCCCAGATTATCTGTACTTCAAGGCAAACCACCGCGCTGTTGTTGAATGAATTGGAAGCCAAAAACCTGGTCTACTACGACCGGAAAGTCATTATCATTGATGATATTTCACAACTTTAGTAGAATTTTAACCCAAATGTAAACTACCCGACATTTGCTCCTTTCAGGGCTGCTTATTTTTGTCTTATCAAAATGAAAGCACCATGAAAAAAACATTTTTGCTACTCCCACTTTTATTGCTTTTTTTATCCTGCGAGGAGCAGGGTGAATTGACCCGTGACGAACTCCGCAACAACCAGGTTGCTCCAGGAGCCGTATTGAAATACAAAGGCTTTTTTGTTCCTACTTCCGGTATCACGGTAAGTGGGGAAGCCAGGATTTATCAAAGTGGCAGTCAATACCAATTGCAATTGGATGGTTTCAGCATTTCTGAAGGACCTGATTTAAAAGTCTACCTTTCCAAATCGGCAACACCCAACGGCTTTGTCAATTTGGGCAACCTTACTGCGGGTACGGTATATGCCATTCCTTCCTCGGTAAATATATCCGAATACAGCCATGTACTTATTCATTGCCAACAGTACAACCATTTGTTTGCTGCGGCAGCATTAACCGAAAACTAAACCGTCATGAGGAAAATATTATATATTGCGGTCTTGGTGGTTTTTGCCTTGCAGGCCCAGGCCCAAGGCTGTAGTGATGCCGGGATTTGCTCGGTCGGACATGCCTTTGAAGGAACCAAAAAAGAACTGAAAAACAGTTTGGATATTGCCGGTGTTTTTGCCAAAGGAGAGGCCGATGTAACCTATTTTTCACCCTACCTTACTTACACGAGAAAGTTCAATGAAAAAATAGCGGTGAGTGCCAAAGTGACTTTTTCGGTAGCGGACGGCAATTTTGGTACACGCGGTACTTTTGGCGATGCCTACCTGATTGGCAATTATACTTTTGCAGCCAAAAACAACAAGCAGTGGAGCGCGCTTGTCGGATGGAAATTTCCGTTCACGGCGTCCAACCTTAAAATAAACGATTATTCCCTTCCGTTGGATTATCAGGCCAGTCTGGGCACCTTTGATTTGTTTCTCGGGACCAACCTGAAGTACAAAAAATGGGATTTTAACGCGGCCTTGCAGTTGCCGGTTTTCAACATCAACAAGAATTCCTATTTCAGCGAATATTCGGCCAGCACCGATTTTCAGTCAACCAACTTGTTTAAGCGCAAACCAGATGCTTTGTACCGTACCACCTATACTTTTTCTGTTCTCAAAAAAATCACTTTCAAGCCCAATGTCCTGTTCATTTACCATTTGGGGGAAGACAGTTACGAAGACATTTTCGGTCAACGCCAAACCATTTCAGGGTCTGACGGTCTTACCGTTAACGGAAATTTACTCACCTCTTATGCCTTCAATGACAAAAACAGCCTTGAACTGTCGCTGGCCACGCCTTTTGTGGTGCGCGACGTTCGGCCTGACGGTTTAACCCGTAGCTTTGTGCTTGGGCTTCAATACAAAATCTTATTTTAAAAACACGATAATGAAGAAAACCATTTTACAGTTGTTTATTGCACTTGTTACTACAGTAACTGCAGCCCAGACTGCCAAAAATATTAATTCTGCGACCAAACTGGCTGTTCAGGGGTATGATCCGGTGGCTTATTTCGAAGACAGTAAAGCCATCCAAGGAAAGAAAGAAATCACTACGACTTACCATGACGCACAGTACTGTTTCTCTTCTGAAAAGAACAAAGCCCTTTTTCTGGAAAACCCCGAAAAATATGAGCCACAGTTCGGAGGCTTTTGCGCCTATGGCATGTCTAATGGCTATGAGGCACCCATACAGCCGGAAGCTTTCACGATTGTTGACAATAAACTATATTTGAACTACAATCTGAAAGTAAGGGAAATGTGGCTCAAGGAGCAAGCAACCCGAATTGAGAAAGCCAATGCAAATTGGGAAAAACGAAACACAAACAATAAAAAATAACATCATGAAAAAATACATTTTACTTTGCGTGGTTTTCCTTTCGATGGCCACTTTTGCCCAGAATCCTTCCAAAAGGGCACAGCATTTCAATCTCGAAAAAAAACTGGCCATACAGGGTTATGATCCGGTGGCCTATTTCAAACAAAATAAGGCCTTAAAAGGCAAGCCCACCCTGGCTTCGGTCTATGAAGGCGCAACCTATTATTTTTCCAGTCAGGAAAATAAAGATACTTTTCTTAAAAATCCAACGGCTTATGAGCCGCAATATGGCGGATGGTGCGCTTATGCCATGGGTGATTCCGGAGAGAAGGTCGAAATTGATCCGCAAACTTTCAAAATCCTTGACGGAAAACTCTACCTGTTTTACAATGCCTATTTCAACAATACGCTCAAAAGTTGGAACAAAAACGAAGTCGGCCTGAAGAAAAAAGCCGATGCCAATTGGAAAAAATACATTCAATAAACCCTTAAACCATGAAAAATCAAATCTTCCTGACCATAATTAAGCTTACGGCTGTAATTATTTTTGTGCAGACACTTTATTTCAAGTTTTCGGGAGCGGAAGAAAGTGTGTATATTTTTTCCACGCTTGGCATGGAACCCTACGGTCGTATTGGCTCCGGAATTGTCGAACTGCTGGCATCAATTTTGATACTGATTCCGCGTACGACCTTGTTGGGCGCACTCATGGGTACCGGAACAATGGCCGGTGCATTGGCCTCGCATTTGTTATTTTTGGGTGTAGAGGTCAAAAACGACGGCGGAACACTTTTTATTTTGGCAATAATTGCGTTCCTTTGTTGTTTGGTATTAATTCATAATCAAAAAAGTAAAATACAAGACCTACTGCGATTCAGGATTTAGCCGGAAAACCAAATCAGGATTTGCAACGTATTTACTTAAAACAATTGCTATTATTATATGTTGATTCCTTCCATCAAAAAAACCCTTAACGAATTGTCTGACTTGTTGTCGCAATTGTCAGACCAGGACTATACTGCCCCTTGTTTTGGTTTGAGCAATGCTACCATTGGGGAACATACACGTCATATTATTGAAATGTTCCAATGCCTCGAAAAGCAATACAATGAAGGTGTTATCAATTATGATGACAGGAAAAGGGATTGCCGCATACAAACCGAAACCGGTTTTGCCCAACAATGTCTGGCAGAAATTGCCGCAGTATTGGACAAACCCAACAAAAATTTACAGCTGCAACAATGTGTAGACGGCGAAACCCTGCTCATAGCCACCAATTATGAGCGCGAATTACTGTACAATTTAGAACATTGCATCCACCATCAGGCGCTGATTAAAGTGGCCGTTTTGCAGAATCAATCCATAGTGATTGACGAGAATTTTGGGGTGGCGCGTTCTACAATCGAATACAGGAAACAATGTGTACAGTAAGTTTTGTTGCTTCCCACGGAAAAACCATCATTACTTCCAACCGTGACGAACAGGTAGCCAGGCCGGGAGCCATTCCGCCCCAAAGCTACACCATCAGCCATAAAAACATTTATTTTCCGAAAGACCCAAAAGCCGGTGGAACCTGGTATGCCGTTACTGAAGACGGAACCGTTTTGGTCTTGTTGAATGGCGCTGCCGAAAAACACCAACTCAAACCCTCCTACAGAAAAAGCCGTGGCCTGATTGTGCTGGACATCATCAGTACAGATTCGCCTTTAATGACTTGGAAAAATATTGATTTGGATGGTATTGAGCCATTTACCCTCGTGTTGTTCGAGGACAAGAAATTATACCAGTTGCGTTGGGATGAAACCCAAAAGGAAAGCCTGGAGTTGGATGCCACCCAAAACCACATCTGGTCTTCTTCTACTTTGTATGCTCCCGAAATCAGGAAGGAAAGGGCAGCTTGGTTTGCTACATTTCTGGATACCAAACCAGCTGTGAATGCTGAGGAAATGCTCCATTTTCATCGGTATACCGAAACCGGAAACAGTGAGCATGGATTGGTCATCAACCGCAATGATTTCCTTAAAACCCTGAGCATTACCCAAACGGTTATTGAAGACAATAAAGTCGTACTTTCGCATTACGATTTACAGCAGGAGGAAAAATTTATCAATTCGTTTATTACCGTTTAATTTGCGTTTATTCTTTCACAAACTCACCCATTGGGAATATTGGCCGTTTCAGGTGGTTTACATCCCGATTTATTTTTTGTGGGGTTATTATGCCCTTCGTGCCAAGACCATTTTCTTTTTCAATTCGTGCAATCCGACCATTAAAAACGGCGGTTTCATGGCCGAGAGCAAAAAAGCCATTTATGACCTGATTCCGGAGCAGTACTATCCTAAAACCGAACTTGTAAAAGAAAAACAACCATTTGAGACTGTTTTGTCTTTATTGGAACAATCCCAAATCCGATTTCCTTTTATCGCCAAACCAGACATCGGCCTTCGTGGTTCGGCCGTAAAGAAAATAGATTCCGTTACCGATCTGGAAGCCTACCACCACAAAGCCAATTTTGATTATTTGATGCAGGACCTGATTCCGTATGAAAATGAAGTGGGCATCTTTTATGTGCGTTTTCCGAATCAGGAGCATGGGAAAATCACGGGTATAGTGGCCAAGGAATTCCTGATTGTGGATGGCGACGGACATTCGACCATTACCCAATTACTCAATGATAATCCACGCTATGCCCTACAATTGGGGCCCTTGCAAAAAGAGTATGGGGCCCAATTGAATGAAATTTTGCCAGTAGGGGAAAAGCGCAACCTCGTTCCGTACGGCAACCATGCGCGTGGTGCCAAATTTATTGATGCCAGTGCTTTGATTTCTGATAAGCTCACCGGGGTAATCGACGCCATGTGTCTTCAGGTTCCGGAGTTTTATTTCGGACGACTAGACCTCATGTACCATGATTGGCAGGAACTCGAAGAAGGGAAAAACTTCTCCGTGGTAGAATTGAATGGGGCGGCCAGCGAACCCACCCATATTTACGATCCCAAACATTCGCTCTTTTTCGCCTGGAAGGAACTGGCCCGACACATCAGCTATATGTACCGCATCAGCGTGGCCAACCACCAACGCGGATTTCCGTACCTCTCGCACAAGGAAGGCATGGCCCAATACCGCCTGCATCTGGAACAAAGCAACAAGATTGTAAATTTTTAAACTATTTGCGGTAGCTTTGCCCTACATGATACCACTCAAAAACATACTTGTCGGGTTTTTAATCAGCTTTGTCGGTTCCATTCCATTGGGCTTCCTCAATGTGGTTGGCTACGAAATTTACAGCGCGCAAGGCCTTGATTTCACCGTATTTTTTCTGCTGGGCGTTATTTTGGTGGAGTTTTTCGTGGTCTATTTTACGCTCATTTTTGCCAACCGTTTGGCAGAAAACAGGAAACTGTCGAAAATCATCGAAGGGTTTTCCGTGCTGTTTATGTTTCTTTTGGCCTATATATTTTATGCCAGTGCCGCCAAACCCGGTAGCGAAGGCGTGGAATTTTCCCATTTTGGTTATTGGGGTACGTTTACCGCTGGTGTTTTTTTGAGTGCCATCAATTTTGTGCAGGTCCCTTTCTGGACGGGTTGGAACCTCTACGTGTTGAATGGGAAGTATATCGAAATCTCAAACAGCAGGAAATATTTTTATGTTATCGGAACGGTAATGGGTACTTTCGCCGGAATGCTCACGCTGATTTTATCACTCAGTTTGCTTACCGGCCACACCGAATTTCTCGAAAAATACCTCATGAAAGTCATTATTCCGTTGGTTTTTGCAGGCTTGGGTGTTTTTCAGGCCATTAAATTTTACCGCAAATACAGCAAGTAAATTCATTTCCATTCTTTTAGTATCTTTACGGCAATACAGTCAAAATGAAAAACATCATCATCACCGGAACTTCGCGCGGCATCGGCTACGAACTTGCCCAACAGTTTGCCGCCGCCGGCCATCAGGTATTGGCCATTTCACGCCATACGCCGCAAGCCTTGATTGAAAACGCTAATATTTCCTGTCTTCCGGTTGATCTGACCCATGAAGATGACCTTGAAAATGTGGTCCAATTTCTTTCGACAGCCTGGAAACAGGTCGATGTGATCATTCACAATGCCGGAACCCTGGTCAACAAGCCTTTTTCGGAAACCACACTTACTGATTTTGAAAATGTATATAAAGTAAATGTTTTTGCAGTGGCCAGCCTGACCCGTATTTGCCTGCCTTATATGAAAAAAGGCAGTCATGTGGTTTCCATCAGTTCGATGGGAGGCATTCAGGGAAGTCTCAAGTTTGCCGGATTGTCGGCCTACAGTTCCAGTAAAGGTGCCCTCATTACCTTGTCGGAACTATTGGCTGAAGAATACAAAGAACAAGGCATCGCTTTCAACGTTTTGGCATTGGGTGCTGTACAGACCGAAATGCTGGCAGAAGCCTTTCCGGGTTATCAGGCACCGGTTTCTGCGGGTGAAATGGCTGCTTACATCTATAATTTTGCATTAACCGGAAACCAATTCTACAACGGCAAAATACTCCAGGTTTCCGCTTCAACCCCTTAAAATTTGTCAGACACACTTTTGAAATACCTGCCCGAGCATGCGGTTCAACCTTGTTTTGAACTGATAAAATCGTATTCGGTGCACCTCAAAATTGTCAATGAACGCCAAACCCGGCATGGCGATTACCGGCGTGCCCTGAGTGGCAAACACGAAATTACCGTCAATGCCAACCTGAACAAATACCGTTTCCTCATTACCTTGGTGCATGAAATTGCGCATTTGGCCGCCTATGAAAAATTTGGCCGCTTCATAAAACCCCACGGCAATGAATGGAAAATGACTTTTCAACGGCTCATGGTGCCTTTCATCAGGCCGGAAATTTTTCCGCATTCGGTCTTGCCTTTGGTGGCCCAGCATTTCAGGAACCCTACGGCCAGCAGTGATACCGATGCCCGTTTGGCTTATGCGCTGAAGCAGTTTGACGAACGCAAACCCGATGTGTATTTTATCCATGAAGTGCCGAGTGGCAGTTTTTTCCGTATCAAAAACGGACGGGTTTTCCAGAAAAAAGGCTTGAAAATCAAGCGATATGAGTGCCTGGAAGTGAAAACAGGCCGACTGTATTTGTTCAATGCCAATGCCGAAGTGGAAATTGTACCGGGATAATCGGTATATTTGTAATTATGTAAAAATCAGGTGGCTTTATCAATCGTCACCTTTACCATTAAAAATGAACAAGAATTATTACGCAATCATAATGGCCGGCGGTGTGGGTTCACGGTTTTGGCCGGTAAGCACAGCCGATTTTCCGAAGCAGTTCCACGACATGTTAGGTGCCGGGGAAACCCTCATACAAAAAACCTTCAGTCGTTTGTCAAAATTGATTCCGACGGAAAACATCCTGATCCTGACCAACGAACGCTACAATGCCCTGGTTTTGGAACAACTGCCGATGGTGAAACAGGAGCAGGTGCTGCTGGAGCCCGCCATGCGCAATACGGCGCCCTGTATTTTATATGCTTCACTGAAAATACAGAAACAGAATCCCGACGCCTTGATGGTGGTGGCACCAAGCGATCATTGGATAGAGGACGAAAACGAATTTGCCAAAAACCTCGAACAGTGTTTTCTGTTTTGTCAAAATGAAAATGCCTTGATGACCCTTGGCATACAACCTACATTCCCCAATACGGGTTTTGGTTACATAGAATTTGATAAGTCAGACTCCCATCCGATAAAGAAAGTAAACCAATTCCGGGAAAAACCAGATTATGAAACGGCCAAAACATTCCTTGAAGCAGGTAATTTCTTGTGGAATGGTGGAATTTTTATCTGGAGTGTCAAATCGGTAACTGGTGCATTTGAAACGTTCCAGCCAAAAATGTATACTTTGTTCAGAAATGGTTATGATAGTTACAATACAGCCCAGGAGAAAGTATTCATCAGTGAAAATTATGCGGATGCCGAAGATATTTCCATTGATTATGCGATTATGGAAAATGCAAAAAACGTTTATGTCCTGCCGGCCACTTTTGACTGGAACGATCTCGGAACCTGGGGTTCGCTGCATGAAAAACTCGACAAAGACGGGCAAAACAATGCCGTAGTCAATGCCACGGTAATACTGGAAAATGCCTCGAACAACATTATCAGGGCCGAAGGAAAAAAACTGATTGTCATTGATGGGTTGGACGATTACATTATCGTTGACCAAGACAATGTACTCATGATTTACCCCAAAGCCAAGGAACAGGATATCAAACGGATTACCGGACTGGCCAATAAAATGTAAATTTTCAAGCAACCTTTCGTTAAAAGTAACATCTTAATAAAAACAACAACATGGAAAAAAATACGCTTGTCAAGTGGCCCAAATACCTTTTGTTATTATTGTTTTTTTCCCAGTTGGGGATGGCCCAATTATCGAATTTCACCTTAAATGTGGTGCGTACCAACGAAACCTGTACCGCCAACGGTACCCTGACCTGGACCACAACAGGAACAACGCCGGGTGCCACCATGTTGTACAGCATCTATCTGTTACCCAATACCACCACACCCATTGCCACCGTTTCGGGAAATACCTACGGCGGCTTGGTTGCCGGAAACTATAGGGTGGTGGCGACGCAATCGTTAGGAACACAAAATGGCTCCCAACAGCAGGATGTAACCATCACGAATCAAATAGTAACATTGACCTATCAACTGGCCGGACAGAACAGTCTTACCTGTGCCAATACCGGCGTGATTACGGTAAACGTTACCTCCGGGGCGGCTGTTTCCTATGAAATTTTTGCAGGCCCCATGATCAGGCCTTTACAGCCTTCCAATACCTTTACAGGATTGTCTGCCGGGGTCTATCAGGTGCGGGTTTTTGATGCTTGCGGGGATGGAGTGGTACAAACCTATACGCTTACAGCCTCTCCTGCCGGTCTGACCATATCTGCGCCTGTGGGAAGTCCACCCCAAACCTGTGGTACAGTAACGGCTACCCATATCCTCACTGCAGGAACAGGCAACTTAATCGCCTATCCATTGACAGTAGTTCTAACCTTGTTTCCGCCATCAGGTCCGCCAATCGTTTACAACCAAACCATTACTTCAGGTAATGGCAGTACACAAACCCTTACGGAAAATATTGCGATGTATGTCAATCAGGGTTACACCTACAATTTATCGATAACAGATGCCTGCGGAAATGTGTATATAAAAAACAACAACAATGCGAGTTCCAGTATTGTCCCGACTGCCCAGGCTTCCAGTATGAGTTGTGGCCTCAGCCAGATTTTTATCAGGGTTATCCAAACAGCAGTACTGGTATCTGCACCTGCGGCTTATTCCAACCCTTTGCCCTATAATTATACGCCCAACATTGCCTTAGGGGCTTTGGCTGTGCAAAATGTACCTCCCGGCCAGTATACTTTCAATGTGACCGATGTGTGTGGCAATCCGCATGTTTTGGTTGTAGATGTGCCGCCTCCGACCATTTTGTCACCTTCTTTTGCAGTTAAAACAGGTTGTGGGGCCAACTCAGGTTCGGTCCTGATAAGCAGCCCGAATGGTCCTATGGTGTCGATTGTCATGACGCAGGCTCCTGCAGCTTATGGGGTTGCTTTACCACAAAATGTTGCTTTTAATCTGAGCGCCGGAAACAACACTTTTTTCATGAATTCTTTGCCGGTAGGAACTTATAAATTCCATTTGGTGGACAGCTGTGGCAATCAATTTGATGTAACCATTCCGGTGCAGGGCCACCTGATTACTACCAACACTTATACGATTACACAAAATTGCAATTCGTTCAACCTTGAGCTGCATTATGCCAGTAATAACCAGTATGCCAATACGTTCTGGTTGCAAAAATACAATCAGGTTACAGGACAATGGGTGCATCCTGCCACAGGTGTTGTATATACTCCCGGAGCTACACTGACCGGAATCAATGCCGTATCTTTGACCAATAATATCATTAACATCAACCTTGCTTATTCAGGGCATTTCAGGATTGTCATGAATTATGGGATTTTTGGCAATGGGGTGCCGGATGCCAGTTGTTTTATGGTGTTGAATGAATTTGATTTTGACGGTGCTCCAAAAATTATTGATGTAGCCAGTTTTTCCTGCAACAGTAATGCTTCTGACGCTATAGTAACGGCAGTGGGTTTGGCTCCTTTGATTTACAGGATTACCACCAAGAACGGACTGCCTTTTTTAGTACAGAACGGCAACTCCAACCTCTTTCTGGGGCTACAACCTGCCATTTATAATTTTCAGGTGGAAGATGCCTGCGGAAACATTGTAAACAGTCTTCATGACATTACCACTCCGTTTTCTTTTCAGATTACCCCGGCCAATTTTTGTAACGGGCAGACAGCTTCCCTGACGGTGGCTTCTTTTCCGTTCCTGATTTACCGTTGGTGGAAATCTACTGCGCCCGGCACCACTTTGAGTACGACTTCCCAGCTGTTGTTTCCTTCCTTTAACGGCACGACCAATCAAGGTACTTATTTTGTAAGTATTACCAATCCTAACAATGCCTCCTGTATCAACCAGACGCTGAGTTTTGTGGTCAGCCCTGGAGGCAATAATCCCAATGCAGGGAATAATGGTTCTGCTTCCTATTGTGCAGGGCCATCGAATATTAATTTATTTACTTTGCTGGGTGGGCCTTACGATGCCAACGGAACCTGGTCTGCTTTGTCTTCAGGCGGCGTATTGTCTGGTAACACCTGGAATGCAACGGGCGTAGCTGCAGGAACTTATCAATTCAGGTATACCGTCACAGGGTTTTGTAACCTTACTGACGATGCCTTGGTGACCATTACAATCAATGCAGCGCCCCAGACACCTGTAGCTTCAGCAAACCCTATCTTTTGTGCCACATTGCCGATGCAGTTATTTGCTACGGCCGTACCCAATAATGCTACTTACCAATGGACAGGCCCAAACAATTTTACTTCCACTCAGCAAAATCCGATTATCCCCAATGCTTCAGCCGCCAATAGTGGCACTTATACGGTGCAGGCTTCACTCAACGGCTGCGTATCCGGCTCATCTTCTGTAACCGTACAGGTCGCACCTTTACCGAATATTGGCAATATCACTTCAACATCCTATTGTGGCAGCCAGACTACTATTGACCTGTTTACACTTTTGAGCGGAAATTATGATCCAAACGGAACATGGACAGCATTGTCGCCCGGAGGTGTTCTGACCAATAATATTTGGGACGCAACAGGTTTGGGTGCTGGCGTCTATCAATTTTCCTATACCTTAACCTCGGCTTGCAGCACACCAATTACTGCAACAGGAAGTATTACGTTGAACCCTGTGGCGCAATCGCCTGTAGCTTCGGCGCCCCCAGTGGTATGCAATGCACAACAATTGCAATTGTTTGCCACCCCTATTTCCAACGCCACCTACCAATGGTCTGGGCCTAACGGTTTTACTTCCAGCCTACAAAATCCCATCATAAACAATGCTTCTACTGTCAATAATGGTGTTTATACGGTGCAGGCGATACAGAATGGGTGTCCTTCAGCGACTTCTTCAGTAACAGTACAGGTCACGGCACTGCCACAATTTAACATTGCTTTTGATTGTATCGATAATGCAGCGGTTTTGACGGCAACACCGGTTTCCGGCTCTTTTGATGGCAATACAGCTGTATACCAATGGTCGAACGCACAAGGCTTTGCGAGTTCAGATAACCCGGTGGCGATTACAGGGGAATCTCCCGGTGTTTATTCGCTCACCGTGACCAATACCAACGGCTGTTTCAATACCAACACCATTGATGTTCCGAATACCTTGTGTTCGATTCCGAGTGGGATTTCCCCGAACAACGATGGCCTCAATGATGCTTTTGATTTGTCTGGCTTTACCGGAATTACCCATGTTAAGATTTTTAACCGTTATGGGATGGTGGTATTTGATCAGGCCAATTATGTAAAGGAATGGATTGGGCAGGACAAAAAAGGCAATATGTTGCCAAGTGCCACTTACTTTTATCTGGTCAATTTTGAGAATGAGGGTCCGAAAACGGGCTGGGTTTACCTGATACGGGAAAATTAATCGGCAGATTTGTTTTGTGCTTTCCTGATTTTCTTGAATAATTCTGAAGAATAGACAAAATCTACGATGGCTTCATTGTCGGTTTTGACGATTTCTTTTTTGCTGCCTTCCCAAGCCAAAACGCCGTTTTTGAGGAAGATGATTTTCTCACCAATTTCCATCACCGAGTTCATGTCGTGGGTGTTGACAACGGTAGTAATGTTGTATTCCTGGGTAATTTCGTGGATGAGGTTGTCTATTAATATGGCTGTTTTGGGGTCTAGCCCTGAGTTGGGTTCGTCGCAAAAAAGGTATTTGGGATTGTTTACAATCGCCCGGGCAATCGCCACCCTTTTCTGCATTCCGCCCGAAATTTCTGAAGGTTTTTTGTGGTTGGCGTTGATTAAATTTACCCTTTGGATTACAAAATTCACGCGTTCCCTGATTTCGTCTGGGGTTTTGGTGGTGAACATTTTGAGCGGAAATCCCACGTTTTCTTCCACGGTCATGCCGTCAAACAAGGCACTGCCCTGGAACACCATGCCAATTTCAGTACGCAGTTCCCTTTTTTCATCGGAAGACAATTCAGAATAAATCCTTCCGTCAAATGAAATGGTTCCTACATCGGGCGTAAAAAGACCCAACAACGATTTCAGCAATACTGTTTTACCCGAACCACTCTGGCCGATAATCAGGTTGGTTTTTCCTGTTTCAAAAACAGTCGAAATCCCTTTCAATACCTTGGAATCCCCAAACGATTTCTCCACATTTTTTACTTCTATCATTTTGTCAAAAGTAATTGGGTTAGTATATAGTTGACCAGGATAATCACTACTGAAGTCCATACAAAGGCCACGGTACTGGCTTTTCCTACTTCCAGCGCGCCCCCTTTCATATAGTAGCCGTGAAACGACGGAATGGTGGCCAGAATCATCGCAAAAACGGTGGTTTTGATGAAGGCATAAACAATATGGAACGGGATAAATTCCGTTTGGATACCGCTTACAAATTCATTGCTGGAGGTAAATCCGCCGTAAACTCCTGCCATCCAACCCCCCAAAATGCCAAGAAACATCGCAATGCCAATGACGAAAGGGTAGAGCAACAGGGCTATTATTTTAGGGAACACCAAATAATTCAGGGAGTTGACACCCATTACTTCAAGTGCGTCAATTTGTTCGGTTACACGCATGGTTCCGATGCTGGAAGTAATGAACGAACCCATTTTTCCGGCCATGATGATGGAAATGAAGGTAGGGGCAAACTCCAATATTACAGACTGGCGGGTGGCAAACCCAATCAGGTATTTCGGAATCAGCGGATTGGTTAGGTTGAGCGCCGTCTGGATCGAAACCACACCACCCACGAAGAACGAAATAAAAGCCACAATGCCCAAGGAATCAATAATGAGGTCGTCGATTTCCTTTAAGATAAGCCCCCTCATGACCGACCATTTGGTAGGTTTATTGAAGATTTCCCTGATCATCAGGAAATACCTTCCTATCTGCGATAAATAGCGTACGAGCATCATAGGTTTTAAATATCCCCAAAAATAGTGAGAAGTTGCGAGTTATAAGGTATGGGATGTGGGTTTTTAACTTAAAATAGTTTTTGCTTCATCTTTTCCAAACGGTACTTGCGGATAAATTTTGCCTGTTCCGCAGTTACCAAAAGCGGTTTTTTTTCAGATTTTGCTTTGAGGAACCCTTTGATGTAATCGAGGAAAAGCAGTGGTTTTTTCTTCATCATGGCCAATTTTGCTGAAGCGATGGCTGTAATCCAGAAGCCGTAACCCAAGGTGTAAAATGCCTCGCCCTGTTTGTAGCGTGCCGTTTTGTTGTAGTTGGCACCGGTCGGTTTGAGGTGTTTCACTTTAAGGGAAGCATCAGTGATGACCTTCCAACCATAAAATTTACAAAGCAATTCGTCAACCGTATCCCAGCCCATGGCCGGTTTAAGACCCCCAATTTGCCGGAAACAATCTTTTCTGTAGGCCTTGAAGGCCCCACGGATGTGGTCTTTGTCTGTAAGATTCTCCAAAATCCATTCGCCGTTTTTCTCGATGTAGGCAAATCCTCCGGCCATCCCGAGTTGGTCGTCAGACTTAAAATGGGAAGTGATGGTTTCAAAATAATCGGATGGAAAAATCAGGTCGGCATCCGCCTTTACCATAAAATCATAACCATCGTCCAAAGTTTCGAGCCCTTTTTGGAACGCTTGTATGACCTTGCTTCCGGGTAAATGAATGGCGCCGGATGTATTGTTGACCAAACTGATGAAAGGATGTTTTTCTGAAAAAGAACGGACGATTGCGGCAGTATTGTCGGTCGAATTGTCATTGACAACCACAATTTGGGAAGGCAAAACCGTTTGCTCCACCAACGATTGCAACGTCAGGCCGATAAAGGCTTCTTCATTGTGTGACGGAATGACAACATAAAACCTCATTTATTTTACTTTTTCGGCATACACCATATAATACCTTGGCGTGAAATAGCGCAAGAGCGGCCTGAACCCCAGTTTTTTTACCGGATGGGTGAATTTTACACGGTCTGTGATTTTCCAGCCGGTTTTTTCGAGGAGCCAGTCGAGCTGCCAGTCTTCGAATTCGTGGTAGTGCCTGTCCCACATATCGGTTTTGCTGCGGTAGGCCGGAGAAAACCACAACCGGAGCGGGATGGAAATGAGCAGTTTTTCACAGTTGACGTTCTGCAGGACAGTATACGGATTCAATAAGTGTTCGAAAATTTCAAAAGCGGTAAATACCCCATAACTTTCATTTTGCAGGGCAGATTGGTCGTTGTCCAAATCTTCACCTTTGGTGTTTTTGACGGTATAGCCGTTCTCTTCCATGATTTTGGAAAACGGGTTTGGCACGCCCAAATCAAAAATGGTTTCGTCGGTGTTGACGTGCTTTTTCAAAAAAGCCAGCGTGTGTTGAAAGCGTTTGTTGGGATATGTTTTTTCGTACATAATAAATCAAATTGCCCTTTGGCAAAGCGCTGCAAAGGTAGTAATTTATTACATTTTATAAACGATGGCGTTGATATTCATTCCGGCACCGACCGAAGCAAATAATACTACATCGCCTTTTTTGAGGTCTTGGTTTTTTATTTTTCCCTTGACTATCGAATCATACAAAGTTGGAATGGTCGCCACACTCGAATTGCCCAGTTCATGGATGCTCATCGGCATAATGCCTTCAGGTACAGCTAAACCGTACAATTTATAAAAACGGGCTACGATGGCTTCGTCCATTTTTTCATTGGCCTGATGGATGAGTATCTTGTCGAGTTTTTCAATCGGGATGCCGCTTTTGTCCAAACAGTCTTTCATCGCTTTAGGAACGTTGTTCAAGGCAAATTCATAGATTTTGCGACCCAACATCTTGATGTAACGCACATCGGGATCATGGGTTTTATTAAACGAATTGCCAAAGAAAAGGTAATAGGCTTCGTCGTATGAATACGTGGCTGTTTCATGTGACAAAATACCGCCTTCCATTTCTGTGGCTTCAATAACCGTAGCCCCGGCACCATCAGAATAAATCATGCTGTCGCGGTCGTGCGGATCGACAACTCTTGAAAGGGTTTCTGCCCCGATGACCAGACATTTTTTGGCCATGCCTGCCTTGATATAGGCTTGGGCCTGAATCATGCCTTCCAACCAGCCCGGACAGCCAAAAAGCATGTCATACGCCACACATTTGGGGTTTTTGATGCGCAATTGGTGTTTTACACGGGTAGCCAGGCTCGGAACCAAATCAGTTTGTATGGCATTTTTCTTGACATCTCCAAAATTGTGGGCGAAGATGATGTAGTCAAGGGTTTCACGGTCAATGTTGGCATCAACAATGGCCCTTTCGGCGGCGATGAAGGCGATGTCGGAAGTGTTCAGGTCATCTGAAACGTATTTGCGCTCTTCAATACCGGTAATGCCATAAAATTTTTCGGTGATGCTCTCGTTTGATGCGGCAAAGTCACTGCCATCATCATTAAGGAATTTGTGGCCGGAAAAATCTTTGTTCAACACATTTTCGGTAGGAATGTAAGATCCGGATCCGGTTATTTTTATGTTCATGGCATAGCGTATAATCCTTGCAAAATTATCAATAAAATAAATTAAGTATTATAAAATTTTTAAAAATTTTAAAAGAATCATGAAAAATTTAAAAAATATCTCCTAAAAAAACACATCTTATAATTTTTCCGCTTTTTGTTGGGCAATCTTGATTTGCATCACGGTGGCAATGCTGAGTGCCTGCGTCTTGATCTGCTCTGCTTTTTGCCCCTTGAACAGACTGTCAACGGTGTCATAGAAGTGGTTGAGCCATATCTTGAAAAGTTCCGGGCTTAAATATTCCTTGGCGCTTATGTCCAGATGGATTTGCGTGAGGTTCTTCGTATAACCGCCCGTGCCCAAAATCGCCTGAGACCAGAACGTGACCAAGATGGGCAGGTGTTCGAGGATTTTTATTTTGACCACTTCGGTAAAAATATAGGCAATGCGCTTATCTGCCAACAGTTTTTTATAGAATTCGTCGACAAGTAAGTACAAGTCGTCCTGGTTTTGGATGTCGTTCATGTTTTTAAAATTAAAATCCCAAATTCAAGGATGAAGATGGGATTTTATAGTCAATTTTTCTTATTGTTTAAATTACATATACGCTTCAATCGGCGCACAGCTGCAAACTAAATTCCGGTCGCCATAGGCCTCGTCTACACGACGTACGCTCGGCCAGAATTTGTTTTCTGCAATATACTCCAACGGGAAGGCCGCTTTTTCCCTGCTGTAAGGAAAAACCCAATTATCAGAAGTAACCATGGCCAGTGTATGTGGCGCATTTTTCATCACATTGTTGGCATCGTCTGCTGTAGCGGTTTCAATCTCTTTGCGGATGGAAATCATCGCATCACAAAAACGATCCAATTCTGCCAAATCTTCACTTTCGGTAGGTTCAATCATCAGCGTTCCGGCCACAGGGAATGATACCGTTGGGGCATGGAAGCCATAATCCATCAAACGCTTGGCGATATCCACCACTTCAATACCTTTTTCCTTGAAGGCCCTGCAGTCGATAATCATTTCGTGGGCAGCGCGTCCCATTTCACCCGAATACAACACCGGATAACTGTTCTCCAGTCTGGCTTTCATATAATTGGCATTCAAGATGGCGGTTTGAGTGGCTTTTTTCAAACCTTCAGCACCGAGCATGGTGATGTATCCGTAAGAAATCAAACAAACCAAAGCCGAGCCGTAAGGAGCCGATGAAATGGCCGTGATGGCCTGGCTGCCTCCAGTCGGGATAATCGGGTTGGTCGGTAAAAACGGCACCAGTTTTTCATTCACGCAGATAGGGCCAACGCCCGGTCCGCCTCCGCCGTGTGGGATGGCAAATGTTTTATGTAAATTGAGGTGGCACACATCAGCACCAATAGTAGCCGGATTGGTCAGCCCGACCTGGGCGTTCATGTTGGCGCCATCCATATACACCAAACCACCATTTTCATGAATGAGGTTGGTAATTTCGATGATGGCACTTTCGAATACCCCATGGGTTGATGGGTAAGTCACCATCAGGCACGACAGGTTGTCTTTGTGTAAAATGGCTTTTTCCCTTAAATCGGCTACATCGATATTTCCGTTTTCCATGGTTTTGGTCACGATGATTTCCATGCCGGCCATGGCTGCTGATGCCGGATTGGTACCGTGGGCCGATGCGGGAATCAGGCATACATTACGGTGGTTGTCGCCGCGTGATAAGTGGTAAGCACGGATGGCCATGAGCCCTGCGTATTCGCCTTGTGCACCGGAGTTGGGTTGTAAGGTAGTGCCTGCAAAACCAGTCACCACATTGAGTTGGTGTTCGAGTTTTTTAAGCATGATTTGGTAGCCTTCGGCCTGTTCCACGGGGGCAAAAGGGTGGATGCTGTTCCAGTTGGCCATGGATAACGGCAGCATTTCTGCAGCGGCGTTCAGTTTCATCGTGCACGAACCCAATGAAATCATGGAGTGGTTCAACGACAAATCCTTGCGTTCGAGTTTTTTGATGTAACGCATCAGTTGGCTTTCCGAATGATGGTTGTTGAATACGTCATGTTGAAGGAAAGCAGATTCTCTTTCCAGTCCTTCCATTCTACCTGAAGGCAAAAGTATTTTTACCGGTGTGAATGCCTTTCCGGTGGCTTCCGCAAAAATGGAGAGGATTTGATTGATATCATTGATGGAAGTGGTTTCGTTCAATGAAATCGAAATCGTTTCCGCATCAATGTAATAAAAGTTGACTTCGTTTTTCTCAGCAATGGCTTTTACTTTGTGTGCATCGGCTTTTACCGAAAGGGTGTCGAAGAAAGCGGTATTGGTCTGGTAAACGCCCAGATTATTCAACGCATCGGCCAGGGTCAGGGCAGAAGCATGTACTTTGTTGGCGATGTATTGCAGTCCTTTCGGGCCATGGTACACGGCATACATTCCGGCCATGACGGCCAATAGTACCTGAGCGGTACAGATGTTGGAAGTTGCTTTTTCGCGTTTGATGTGTTGCTCACGGGTTTGCAAGGCCATGCGCAGGGCACGGTTGCCGTTGGTGTCAATGGTTACCCCGATAATCCTTCCGGGCATCGAACGTTTGTATTCTTCCTTGGTGCAGAAAAAGCCCGCATGCGGACCTCCGTAACCCATCGGCACACCAAAACGCTGGGTGGTTCCGACTACGACATCGGCGCCCATTTCGCCTGGAGGCGTGAGTTTTACCAACGACAAAATATCGGCTGCAACGGCAGTCTTGATGTCTTTTTCCTTGGCTTTGGCGATAAATCCGGTGTAATCATTTACCTGACCGTACTTGCCCGGATATTGCAAAATGGCCCCGAAGAAATCTGATGAAAAATCGAAAGTTTCATGGTTTCCGATGACCAACTCGACACCGATTGGCGTAGAACGGGTTTGTAAAACGGATAGGGTTTGCGGTAAAATTTCTTCCGAAACGAAGAATTTATTGACGTTGTTTTTTTTCTGGTCGCGTGTACGCACATCAAACAGCAGGGCCATGGCTTCTGCGGCTGCGGTTCCTTCATCTAGAAGGGAGGCGTTGGCAATTTCCATTCCGGTCAACTCAATTACCGTGGTCTGGAAATTCAATATGGCTTCGAGACGGCCTTGGGCAATTTCTGCCTGATAGGGCGTGTAAGCGGTATACCAACCCGGGTTTTCAAAAATATTCCGTTGGATAACCGCCGGAACAATCGTGGGGTGGTAGCCCAAACCGATGTATGATTTGAACAACTTGTTTTTATTGCCCAGTTCCTGTATGTGTGTGAGGTATTCATATTCGGTCATGGCCGGGTCAAGGCTCAGGTCATTTTTGAGGCGGATGTCATCCGGAATGGTTTCGAATATCAATTGGTCCATCGATTCAACCCCAATCGTTTTGAACATGTGGGGCAGGTCGTTTTCGTTCGGACCGATGTGGCGTAAGGCAAATGCGTCTGTTCTCATCTAATTTATAAAGTGGTTTTTGTTGTGTTTTAACAGTTTAAAAGCTTTGGTTTTAAGCGTTACAAAAGTAATTATTATACTTCTAATTTTAAGTTAAACAAGCCGTAATATTTTGAGAAATTGTTAACCAAAAATAGGTCTTATCAACACACTTGAGTAAATTTGTAAGATGCGGATTTTAAAGCCACTTTTTGATTTTTACCTCAATGGAAGCATCCATGTGGCGCTGTCTGTTTATGCACTGGTACAAATGACCCAATTCATGTTTCAGCTTGGTCCGGATTGGCCCGTGGATTTTTTTGCTTTTTTCGGCACCATCACCGGTTATAATTTTGTGAAATACGATGCGTTGTCCAGGACCCGGAAATCTCCATTGAGCAATCAAGTAAAAGCTATAGCGGTATTGAGTTTTTTTTCATTCCTGGCAGCGGCTTATTTCTTTTTTCAGTTGCAAAGGCTAACGCAACAAATCGGGTTGGTGTTTTTGTTGCTCACCTTGTTGTATACCCTGCCATTTTTCCCGAATCGGAAAAATGCCCGTAACTGGGCCGGCATCAAGATTTATATGGTCGCTTTGTGTTGGGTGGGCGTAACCTTGATTTTGCCCGTTATCAATGCTGAAATAGCGATTACCTCTGATTTTTACCTGAAGTGCATCCAACGTTTTATATTGGTTTTTGTGCTGATCCTGGTTTTTGAGATAATCGATTTGAAATACGACGACCCACACCTGCAAACCGTGCCCCAACAAATAGGGGTGGCGCGCACCAAATGGCTGGGCTGCCTGCTGTTGGTTGTTTTTTGTGGTTTGGAGGTTTTCAATGCTGCCGGAAATGACAGCGTCCGATTGTCTTTCGTCACCCTGCCGCTCCAATTGGTGATTGCCCTGATTGTTGCGCTTTTCCTGTTGTTTGCCCATGAAAAAAAATCGAAATACTATACTGCCTTTTGGGTAGAAAGTATTCCGGTTTTTTGGTGGTTGTTGGTTGTGTTATTTGCTGTCAGGCCTTAGGCAAGGTCAATTCTGCCTGGTTTTCCCGTGCTTTGCGTTTCCCACGGAAGAAAAAATACAGGTTCACAAACAGCATGATTCCGAGATAAATTGCAAATCCACCAATTTTGTAACTCAACTTTTCAATGAGCAGTTGGTAGGTATTGTTGTAAAGATTCATTTGCATAATGACCAAGGCAAAACCTAAGTTGAGCAGGTAAAATCCGGTTTCGAAAAGTTTGTTGGTAGCCAGGGCTATTTCTTCCCTGCCC
>CAZXRX010000014.1:0-46023 GCA_964642945.1 uncultured Flavobacterium sp.
CGACAACCAGCTTGGAAGGCTGGAGCTCTACCAACTGAGCTACTTCCGCATTTGATGGTGCAAATATAAGGGAATAGTTTTATTGGATGCAAATTTTTTTTACAAAAAAATGCACCCATTTTTATTTTGCTTTTTTGAAACAGCTAATGGTTTTAGTATTAATTTGTTATGATTACCGATTTCGCCCATGATTGCCATTGAACCAATAGGTCATGCTGACACCTTTGCGGTACGCCACCCGGTACTGCGCAACGGCAAACCCCTCGAAAGCTGTTTTTTTGAAGGGGATGATTGGCCCACAACCAAACATTTCGGGGCTTTTGTTGATAAAAAAATAGTGGGTGTGGTTTCTGTTTATCAGAATAAAAACAGTACTTTTAGTATGGAAAACCAGTTCCAGATTCGGGGTATGGCCGTGTTGCCCGATTTTCGCAAAAAAGGGATTGGGGAATTGTTGGTTTCGGCAGCCGAAGACTATATTTGCAACCAAAAAGGGGAAATCATCTGGTTCAATGCACGGGAAAATGCCGTCGGATTTTACGAAAAAATGAAGTACCAAAAACAGGGTCAGCCATTTGAAATTAGCGGTATTGGCCCACACTATATGATGTATAAAAAAACGGCGGGGTGCCTATGACAAAAAACTACGCATTACTCTTACTTATCGTCCTGACAGCTTGCAAAAGAAACTCCTCCATGGATACTTCTGCGAACGCGTCGTTTTTTGCCTTTTCGTTTTTTGAAAACACCAAAATAAAAATTGACACACTGGCACTGGAAAAGTACAACAGCCCAGACTTAAAGGCTTTTTATACGCATTATTCCAATGAAACGGTATGGGATGCAAAGTCAAACCGGGACTACATACTTCAGGAAATTGGCCAGGCCGAAAAGGAAGGACTCGAACCCAAAGACTATGGTTTTGACCAATTGCAGGCCTATGAAAAAAACTACGCCACCCTTGCCGATTCTACCGTGGCCAACTATGACATCCTGCTCACTTACAACACCCAATTGTACATCAAGCACCTGAGTCAAGGCAAACTTAACCCCCGAAACCTCTACCGCGACTGGGATGTAAAAGAACGCAAAACCGATGTCAACCAAATCCTTTTTGACTGTTTTGACCAGGGTTTTGAGAAAAATATCGAAAACTGCAAACCCAGCCATCCGATGTACAAGAAATTAAAAGCGGCATTGCAGTTGCTGGATCAGTTTCCGGATGACACTAAAATCGGATTGATCGATTTGCGGCAACGTATCCTTCCGAACAAAAAAAGCATCTACCTCCCCATCATCAAAAAACGCCTGATGTACTGGAACGACATGAAGGTAAAAGATACCATCCTGTCAACGCTTTACGACAAAAACACTTTGGAGGCCGTCAAGATTTTCCAGGCACGGCACGGGTTGAAAGCCGATGGGGTGATTGGCCGGAGCACCATTGACGCACTGAATTACTACAAAAGCCAAAGGCGCGAACAAATTGTGGCCAACCTTGAACGCTGGCGCTGGTTTGCCCATGATTTCGGCTCCAATTACCTGCTGATCAACATTCCTGATTACAGCATCGTGGCCGTCAAAAACAACGATACCCTCCAGCAACAGCGGGTAGTGGTCGGGAAAGATACCCGCAAAACCCCCATACTCGAATCGAAGGTTTCCAATATCAATCTCAACCCCAACTGGACCGTTCCGCCCACCATTCTGAAGGAAGATATTTATCCGGAAGCGGAAAAAGACCGTTCGGTTTTCAGGAAAAAAGGCCTGGTCATCCTGAACAACAAAAACCAGGAAGTAAGCCCTTGGTCATGGAGAAAAGAAGATGCTTACAAATACAAATATGTACAGAATCCGGGAAGGAACAATTCGTTGGGTGTGATGAAGATCAACTTCCCCAACAGACATTCGGTTTATTTACACGACACCAACCACCGCGATTACTTTGCGTTCAGTTACCGTTCGCTCAGTTCGGGTTGTGTGCGTCTTGAAAAACCGCTTGAAATGGCGGCCTACGTACTCAATGATACGGTAAAATGGCCCTTGAAACGATTGGCAGACACCACCGATATCAAATATTACTACAAACTGCAAAAGGAGAAAGAATTGGCCCTCGCCAAAAAAAACGCCAAATTATTGGCCAAAAACCCCAAGTTGGTCATTGAGAAAAAAACGTTTCCGAAGCCCGAATTGAAAACCATCGTCATCAAGGTGACCGAGGAGGTATTCATCCACCAGTTGTACTGGACTGCCTGGGAAGACAAAGGCGTGCTCCAGTTCAGGGAAGATATTTACTGCCTCGACGCTGATTTGTACACGAGGTTACGCTACCAGTTTTGACAATTTGTGGGTAAACATCGAAGGATGGTAAATAAACAAACAGGATTTTCCTTTGATGGTGGCAATGATTTTACTGTTCAGGGCAGGTGGCAATGCCGGACATCCGTGGCTTAAACCCAGCCTGTGGTGTGCTTTGGCAAAGGCTTCCGAAACATAATCGGCGGCATGCATCACAATCGAACGGTTGCGTGCCATGTCGTTGACGCCATTTTCCTGTCCGTCAAGCTTCAATGACAAACCATGCTTGCCCATGTAAGTTTCGCCTGTGGTAAAAAAGCCCAGGCTGCTTTTGTTCGATTCCTTGCTGTTGGAAAAACTCGTGGCGAAATTTTCACCCGAATTTTTACCGTGCGCCACCAGTGAATTCATGATGATTTTATTTTGCTTCGTATCGATAATCCACAAACGTTTGACGGTAGAAGGCAAGCTGTAGTCAACAATGGTAAGGAATTCGTTCTTGATTTTACCCATTTCCTTCAAACGGTTGAAGCCTTTCAGGGCTTTTGAGAAACATTCGAACTCCGGCAGGGCCATTTGGTTGGCATCCAAAGAATTATAGGTATTTTCTTCGGCAGAAACGGTTTTCGCAGGAACAACAGGGATTTCGGTTCCCGTAGTGGCCAGGTAAGTGCTTTTGAGGGTTGGTTTTTTATCCGAAAAGGAAGTCAATACCAACAACGAAAAAACCAATACTGTTCTGTATATCATAATTGTAGGTTGTATATTAATAAAACTTGGGACTGCAATGTTAGCGAATAATAACGTGTGTACCCCATCATTTTATTATAAATGTTCGTTAAAAACATTAATTTTAACGTTTAAGTGCATAAAAATTAACATTTAATCTCTTTTTTCTTACAATATTAACACCCTTTTAAGGGAATTTAACAATACAGTTTTTACGTTTTTAGTTGTATTGCATCCAATAAAATTTATATTTGCAATAAAAAGTTAGCGAATGGCCCCAAAGCTGCATTTTTATATTTTATTTTTTCTACTCACCTATAGCTGTTTTTCTCAATCACCGAAAAAGACCCTGACCACTACATTCAGCAAGGAACGCATTACCATTGACGGCAAATTTGACGAAGAAATATGGAGAACTGCCCAGATAGCGACCGATTTCGTGATGCTCAATCCGGACAATGGCCGGCCGGAACTCGCCGAAAAAAAATCTGAAGTAAAACTGGTCTACACCAACGATGCCCTCTACGTCGCAGCTTTCCTCCATGACAACGAACCCGAGAAGATTACCCGCGAACTGACCTTAAGGGACAATTTCGGGAATGCCGATCATTTTGGTGTTTTCATTAATGGCTACAACGATGGCCAGCAGGAATTCCGGTTTTTTGTAAGTGCGGCCGGGGTTCAGCAAGATGTATTGTACACCAACCAAAAAGGGGAAGACTTTACCTGGAATGCGATTTGGGACAGTCGTGCCGTGATTACTGACCAAGGCTGGATGGTGGAAATGGAAATTCCGTATGCCGCCCTTCGTTTCCCGACCAACCCCAAACAAACCTGGGGACTCGACTTTTACCGCGAAATCAGGGGCGTCAGGCAACAGTTCAGCTGGAATTACATCGACAACAAAATCGCCACCGAAGCCAACCAGGCCGGAATACTCGAAGGCATCGAAAACATAAAACCGCCTACCCGATTGTTCCTGTTTCCGTATGCGTCTTTTTACCTGAACAACGATGTGGAAAAGACCCAAGGCGAACTGAAGGGCGGACTCGACATCAAATACGGCATCAATGACGCCTTTACTTTGGATGCGATTTTGGTGCCCGATTTTGGCCAGACTGCTTTTGATAAAGTAGAACTGAACCTCGGTCCGTTTGAACAGCAATTCAGTGAAAACCGTCCGTTTTTTACCGAAGGCACCGAACTTTTCAGTAAAGGAAACCTGGTTTACTCCAGAAGGATTGGCGGCTCACCTTCCGTTTCTCCGGAAGTGGGCACCGATGAAGAAATTACCGAATACCCTGAATTTGTCAACCTGCTCAATGCCTTGAAAATTTCAGGAAGAACCAAAAAAGGCCTCGGAATTGGCTTTCTGAATGCCATTACCCAAAAAACAAACGCCAACATCCGCAACACGGTTACCGGTGAAGAACGAACTGAAGTGATTGAACCTTTGGCCAATTACAATATTTTCGTACTCGACCAGCGTTTCAACAAAAACTCTTCGGTTTCGTTTGTGAATACCAGTGTGTTGCGCAATGGCGAATTCCGCGATGCCAATGTATCGGCCGCACTCTTTGATCTGAATACCAAAAAGAACACCTACAACCTGAGTGGGGATTATAAATTCAGCCACATCAACGCTTTTGGGCAGCCAGACACCAATGGTTATTCAACCTCATTGAACCTGAAGGAAACCAGCGGCAAATACCGTTTTTCAACCGGCGGGCAATACGTTTCCAACAATTACGACATCAACGATTTGGGCATCAATTTCCTGACGCATTACCACAGTGTTTATGCCAACGCCAGTTACCGGATTTTAAATCCGGTGGGCAACCTCAATGCGTTTTCTGTGAGTGCCAACCAGTACGGCGAATTTGACAACCGCACCGGCAGGGTTCAAAACGCCTATTCGAGCATCAATTTCAACCTCACCACCAAAAAAAGAAACGATTATTACGGGCTGAGCTTACAGCTGAAACCCCTTGAAATGTATGACTTTTATGAAGCCCAGGGCAACAATGAAGAGCGGTTTGTGGTTATCCCTTCCAACCACAATGTGACCTTTACGTATTCGTCGAATTATGCCCGGAAATTTGCCATTGATGTGCGCCCGACCTATACCTTTTTTAACGAAAGAAACCGCAGCAATTATGGCTTCCTCATTGCACCGCGTTACCGTTTCAGCAACAGGGTGGCAATGATTTACGAGTTCAGTTTCAACCAGCAGGACAACAATATCGGTTGGATTGCCAACAATTTGAATGACGTGGTTTTTACCCGTCGTGACCGCACCACTTTTTCCAATACACTCACAGGGAAATACACGGTCAGCAATACGATGAACATCAATTTGTCGTTACGCCACTACAGCTCTTATGCACTCAACAAAGACATTCTCAATTTACAGGAAGACGGTTCGCTGACTGATAACACCACATATCTGGTTAACAAAAATTCCAATTTCAACAGCTGGAACTTCGACCTTTCCTATTCTTGGTGGTTCGCACCCGGAAGCCAGGTATCGGTGCTGTACCGCAACTATGCCAATAATTTTGAAAGGGAATTCAGTACAGATTATGCCACCAATATCCGCAACCTGATCAACAACGACAGGCTCACGCACAGTTTTTCGATAAGCATCCGTTATTTTATCGATTACAATTCGTTGCGTTAATTCTTCTTGCCGAGCGCCCTGCAGAAAATTCAAAAATGCACTATCTTTGTGAAGGTGGCTACTGCCCCGTATAAAAAATACAATCCTGATGAACAAAAAAGTAATTTTAATGATTTTGGACGGTTGGGGAAAATCGCCAGACCCAAAGGTTTCCGCCCCCGACAATGCCCATATTCCGTTTATAAAAAGTTTATACGCCCGTTACCCGAATGCCCAATTGCGTACCGACGGCCTGAATGTCGGTTTGCCCGAAGGACAGATGGGCAATTCAGAGGTCGGCCACATGAACCTGGGTGCCGGCAGGATCGTGTATCAGGATTTGGTCAAAATCAACCTGGCCGTAGAAAACAAGGTATTCAACAAGGAAAAAGCAATTGAAGATGCCTTCCATTATGCCAAGGAATATGACAAGTCCGTCCATTTTTTAGGACTGGTTTCAGACGGTGGCGTCCATTCGCACATCAACCACCTCAAAAGCCTCATTGATGCGGCGCATGATTTCGGCCTTCCAAAAGTTTTCATCCATGCTTTTACTGATGGGCGCGATGTTGACCCGAAATCAGGAGCGGGTTTCATCGGTGACATTGTCAACCACACCAAAGGCACGGCTGTAAAACTGGCAACGGTTATCGGAAGGTATTATGCCATGGACCGCGACAAACGCTGGGAACGGGTCAAACTGGCCTATGATTTGTTGGTCAATGCGACGGGAACACCGACTAAAGATGCCGTCAAAAGCATCGAAACCAATTATGGTCAAAACATTACAGATGAATTTCTCCCGCCGATGGTAATGACCAATGAGGCCGACGAACCGACAACCACCATCAAGGAAGGCGACGTGGTCATATTTTTCAACTTCAGGACAGACCGTGGCCGGCAGCTTACCGAAGTGTTGTCACAAAAAGACCACCTCGATTTCAACATGCACAAAATGAACCTGTATTACGTTACGATGACCAATTATGACGATACCTTCCAGAACATTTACCGCATTTTCGACAAAGACAACCTCAATGAAACCCTGGGTGAAGTATTGGCCCGACACCATAAAAAACAAATACGCATAGCCGAAACCGAAAAATACCCGCATGTGACTTTTTTCTTTTCAGGCGGACGGGAAGAACCTTTTGAAGGGGAAATGCGAATTTTGAGGGATTCCCCCAAGGTGGCCACCTACGATTTACAACCTGAAATGAGTGCCTTTGAATTGGCAGATGCCCTCGTTCCGGAATTGGATAAAAAAGAAGTGGATTTTGTTTGCCTGAACTTTGCCAACGGCGACATGGTGGGCCATACCGGTGTTTTTGAAGCCGCCATCAAAGCTTGTGAAGCGGTAGACCAATGTGTGGAAAAAGTAATAACAGCTGCACTGAAAAATGGCTATACTACTATTGTCATTGCAGACCACGGCAACTGTGAAACCATGGTCAATCCAGACGGTTCGCCCAATACGGCACACACCACCAATCCGGTGCCGATTATTTTGGTTGATCCGGAACTGAAAACCATACACGATGGGGTTTTGGGTGATATTGCCCCAACCATACTCGATTTGATGGGCATTCCGAAACCGGAAGTGATGACCCGACATTCCTTACTATAAAATACTTACCCATCACTTTTATAAAGACCTGCTTTCGTGGGTCTTTTTTTTATAAATAAAAGTTAAAATTTCATATTTAATAGTATTACTATTATATTTGCACTTAAATAATGCTTTTTAACATCTTAAACATGCGCCATGAAAAAAATAAACTTTCAAACAATCGTTATGGTATGCTGTTCGGTTATGGTGTTTTCTCAAAATACCGACAAAACAAAAGAGTATACATCCATAAATGAGGCACTAAAAGAGCCTGAAAAAGTATTTAGATTAAACCTGAGTAATCAAAACATCAGCGTTACAAGTGATGCTTGGGCAAAATTTATCAACTTAGAGTATCTGACCCTGAAAGGCGATCATTTAAAAGAAATTCCAGCAGCAATAACAAAAATCAAATCCTTGAAAACTATTGATTTAAGCGGTAATGATTTTACAAACCTGCCAGATGGATTTTCCAATTTGATAAATTTAGAAGAAATCTATTTAAACAATGACCAAAACATGAATCTTCCTGAAACACTGTTGCTGCTATCCAAACTTCCAAAATTAAAATCACTGCATCTGGAGAACGATAATTTATCTGCCCTCCCAAGTGAATTGCTGCGTTTTAAAAATTTGGAATCATTGTATTTGAACAACAATAAATTGAAGGAAATCCCGAAACTGGAGGCGCTGGATCATTTAAGATATCTTGACTTAAAAGACAATAACATTAAACCCGAATTGCAGGATTTAAAGAATTTAAACTTTGGATTTAAAATAAATTTCTAAAACGAAACCCTATGATTGATAGTATAATCCCACTAATTTCCCTGATTGCACTGGAAGTAATTTTAGGAATTGACAATATTATTTTCCTGTCTATTTTAGCAGACAAACTCCCGGAAAACCAAAGAAACAAATTACGTATCTGGGGTATCGGATTGGCTATGGTGATGCGTTTGGCATTGCTGGCATTTATTTCCTGGATACTAAAATTAGACCAAACGCTATTTACCTTATTTGACATCGGCTTCACGGGCAAAGGATTAATCCTCATTCTTGGCGGCTTGTTCCTGATTTATAAAAGCACGAAGGAAATTTATCACAAAACGGAAAGCCTAAAAAACAACCCGGAAAGCCTTCCCAAAAAAGGAAACTTCAGTACCCTTTTGGGCGAAGTAATTATTTTGGATTTGGTCTTCTCGGTAGATTCCATCATAACGGCTGTTGGTATGGTAAACGAACTTTGGGTGATGTATACAGCAGTCATAGTCACAGTTATCATCATGCTTTTCGCATCCAAACCCATTAGTGCTTTCATATCCAAACATCCATCCTTCAAAATACTTGCGCTTTGCTTTTTAATGATGATAGGCGTTTCGCTTATTGCTGAAGGATTCCACTTTGAAATACCAAAAGGATACATTTATTTTTCAATGGCTTTTGCATTTTTAGTAGATGTCATTCAAATGAAAACCCTACCAAGTAAAAACAACAGTTAAACTTTTAATCATGCAAGACATACTTTCCAACATCAACATTTCAGTAAACGACAAGTTGTATGTTAAAAATCCTGAAACTTCAGGATTGGGCAAAAAAATCATCCAACACAGTATTATCCTGATTGATGAAATCGGGTTTGAGAACTTTACTTTCAAAAAGTTGGGCGAAAAAATTCAATCCAACGAAAGTTCCATTTACCGGTATTTTGAAAGCAAACACAAATTGTTGTTGTACCTCTCTTCCTGGTATTGGGGATGGATGGAATACAAACTGGCCTTTGCCACCACCAATGTGACCGACCCTATGGAAAAACTCCGCAAAGCCATTACCATAGTGACGGAAAAAGTAGAAGATGACAGCACCACACTCCACATAGATGAGCAGGTACTGAACCGCATCATCATCCAGGAATTTACCAAAACCCTGCTTACCAAAGAAGTTGACGAAGAAAACAAGGAAGGTTTCTTTCTGGTTTACAAAAGGGTCATCAACCGCATCGTGGCCATAATTGCTGAAGTAAACCCCCACTATCCTTTTGCCAAAAGCCTGGCTTCATCGGTGGTGGAAGGCGCCCTGCACCAGCATTTTTTGAAAGACCACCTAAAAACCATCACGAATTGCAACGAAACCCAATCACCCACAGGTTTTTACATTCATTTATTGGAAAACACCTTACGACCATGACCAACCAGACGCCTTTAAAACGCTTTTACAATTTGCTGAAACTGGACATCCGTGATGTATACCAGATATTTTTCTACGCCATTTTTGCCGGTTTGGTCAGCCTTTCGCTACCCTTGGGCATCCAAGCCATCATCAACCTCATCCAGGCCGGAAGGGTTAGTATTTCGTGGGTGGTTTTGGTGGTGATTGTAGTAACCGGTGTGGCCTTGGTGGGCATCCTGTCTATGATGCAACTCCGGATAACCGAAAATTTACAGCAAAAAATATTTGTGCGCTCCTCATTTGAATTTGGCTACCGACTTCCCAAAATAAAATTTGAGGAATTGTACAACCAATATCCACCCGAATTGGCCAATCGCTTTTTTGATACCCTGTCTATCCAGAAAGGAACGTCAAAATTATTGATTGATTTTTCAACGGCCCTGCTGCAAATCTTGTTTGGCATCCTTTTGCTTTCACTGTACCATCCGTTTTTTATTTTCTTTGGTATTTTGTTGTTGCTGTTGCTCTACTCCATCTTCCGTTTTTCGTACCATCCGGGTTTGACTTCGAGCCTCAAAGAATCCAAATACAAATACAGGGTGGCCGGATGGCTTCAGGAAATCGCCCGCAATAATTTCAGTTTCAGGAAACAGGAGCATTTTGAATTTGCCCTTCAGAAAAACGACGACCTGGTAGGGCAATACATCAATTACCGCGAAAAACACTTCAAAGTCATCAAAAGGCAATTTACGCAACTCATTGTATTCAAGGTGATTATCACCGCAGGATTGTTGCTGATTGGCGGCTATCTGGTACTGAACCAAAAAATGAATATCGGCCAGTTTGTCGCTGCAGAAATCATCATTCTTTTGGTCATCAATTCGGTGGAAAAAATCATTATCGGTTTGGAAAGCTTTTATGATGTGTTGACTTCCGTGGAAAAAATAGGACAGATTGTAGACCTTACCCTCGAAGCCCCATCGTCTAAAAACAACGATTACTGCTTTACCAACATCAGCCTAGAAACAGAGAACCTAAGCTTCCGTTTTCCGGATTCTACAGACAACGTCCTCGAAAAAATAAACCTGAAAATAATGCCGGGTGAAAAAATTTACCTCGATGGCTCTAATGGCTCGGGCAAATCTACGCTGATGCGGATATTATCTGGCTTCCTGCAACCCACTTTTGGTTCTTTTTTTATCAATGACGACACCTACAGAAAGATCAACCTGGCGCAATACCGTTCCCAAATCGGGACCATCCTGCATGGCGAAACCCCTTTTGAGGGCACTGTACTGGAAAACATCACCTTCAATAACCAACAGGTGCCGCATGAAGACGTGAAATGGGCAATCGAAAGTGTAGGACTAGGCCCTTTCATCAAATCATTGCCGGAAGGCCTCGAAACCAAAATTTTCCCTGACGGAAGGCAATTGTCTTCTTCCAATGCGCAAAAAATACTCTTGGCCAGAAGCATTGTCAACAAACCCAAAATACTGTTTTATGAAGATCCGTTAGATAAAATGGATGAAGAAGCCACCAAAGAAATCATCGATTTTATTACCCGGCCGGAAAACCCCTGGACGGTGGTTGTTTCTTCAAAAAACACGTATTGGAGCCAAAAATGCACACGGAAAATAAGCCTGCAACACGGAAAAATAATTGCTGACACCAAAAAATAAAAGCCATGCTGAACATTTCCAAAAAAAACCCGATTACCGAAAACATCGAACAATACAGTACCGTAAAAAGTTTATCCAACCGGCCGCACTATAAAATATTGAATAAAATTATAGGATACGTTTCGGTTATCGGACTCATCATCCTTTTTCTTCCCTGGACCCAAAACATATCGGGTTCCGGATCAGTAACCACACTCAAGCCGGGCCAACGTCCGCAAACCATCCATTCGGCCATAGCCGGGCGGATCGAAAAATGGTATGTACAGGAAGGGGACTATGTTAAAAAAGGCGACACCATTTTGTTCCTGTCTGAAATCAAGGAAGATTATTTCGACCCCAATTTGGTGCAGAACACCAAAAACCAAGTGGTAGCCAAACAACGTGCCGTACAATCTTATGGTGGAAAAGTGGCCTCCCTGTCTGCCCAAATCAATGCCATTGAAAGGGAAAGGGAACTCAAACTGCAACAGGCCAAAAACAAGGTACGCCAAGCCATGCTGAAGATAAAAAGTGACAGCATGGACCTCGAAGCCGCCAGAACCCAGATTAAAATTGCAACCACCCAATTCAACCGTGCGGTAACCCTAAATAAGGAAGGTCTCAAACCACTGACTGATGTAGAAGAAAAACGGCTCAAACTTCAAGAAACCGAAGCCAAAATCATCACCCAGGAAAACAAACTACTCGCCAGCAAAAATGAATTGATTAACGCCAAAGTGGAAGTCAACCGCATCAGTGCCGAATATACCGAAAAAGTCTCCAAAGCCCAAAGCGACCAATATACCGCACTGGGCAGCCGTTATGACACCGAGGCTCAGGTCAACAAACTGCAAAACCAGTATGTGAACTACCAAATCAGGAATGGCATGTACTACATCAGGGCCCCGCAAAATGGCTATATCAACCGTGCCATACAATCGGGCATAGGGGAAACCATCAAAGAAGGCACCCAAATCGTAAGCATCATGCCTGCCCAATATGATTTGGCAGTTGAAACCTACGTATCGCCTACCGATTTGCCCCTGATACACAAAGGCGAAAAAGTGCGTATTTGGTTTGACGGCTGGCCTACCGTGGTTTTTTCAGGCTGGCCCAACATGAGTTATGGCACTTTTGGCGGACGGATTGTAGCCGTTGAAAATTTCATCAGCCCGAACGGCAAATTCCGGGTGCTGATTGCACCGGACAAAGCCGAAGATGCCTGGCCCAAACAAATCAGTATAGGATCTGGCGCACAAACCCTTGCCCTGTTGGACAACGTTCCTATCTGGTTTGAATTGTGGCGTACCCTGAATGGTTTCCCGCCCAATTATTACCAACCCAAAGGGGAAAACACAAAAGACAAAAAGCAATGAAACAGTTGATCGCCGCATTACTTTTCAGCCTTTCGGTATTTGGCCAGGAAAAACCCGAAAAAACTCTTACTTACAATGAATTTTTGGGTTATGTTAAAAAATACCATCCGCTGGTAAAAAGTGCCGCCCTCGAATTGAGCAGCGCTCAGGCCAACTTAATGATGGCACGCGGGGGTTTTGACCCCAAAATTGAGGTTGATTTTGACTCCAAGCAGTTTAAGGACAAAAATTATTACAGCCTCCTGAACAGCAGTTTTAAGGTGCCTACCTGGTATGGTGTCGAAATCAAGGCCGGTTTTGACAACAGTGAAGGCGTCTACCTCAACCCCGAAAACACCCTGCCCAATCAAGGACTCACTTCACTCGGAATCAACATTCCGTTGGGCCAGGGTTTGTTCATCAACCAACGTATGGCCGACCTCAGGAAAGCCAAAATACAACTGCAGTTAAGTCAGGCCGAAAGAAAACTTCAGGCTACCGAAGTGGTTTATCAGGCTTCGGTGGCTTATTTTAACTGGAAACGCAATTACAGCGAGACACAGCTGTATGACAACTATTTAAAAAACGCACAAATCAGGTTTGAAGGCATTTCGGCACTGATAAAAAACGGCGACAAACCTGCCATTGACAGTGTAGAAGCCGGAATAATCGTCCGAAACCGTATGCTGAGCCTCGAAGATGCCCAACTCAAACTGACCAAAGCCAGGTTGGAATTGTCGAATTTTTTATGGTTGGAGAACAACATCCCGCTCGAATTACAGGAAGATATTATTCCTGAAACCGAATTGGAAGCCACCGTGACCGAAACACTTAAAACCAATTTGGTCTTGACGGAAAACGTTTCGGTGAAAAACCATCCCAAAATAAATGCGCTGGAAAACAAAATCGCCCTGCTCGAAGTAGACCGGAAATTAAAGGCCAATGCCCTGTTGCCCAAAGTCGATTTGGGCTACCATTACCTTTCAGAACCCAATTACTGGAACGATACCAATTTCAACAATTACAAACTGGGCGTGAATTTCAGTTTTCCGTTGTTTTTGCGTAAAGAACGCGGCGCACTGCAACTGGCCAAATTTAAACTCCAGGACACCCAATATGCCCTTGACCTCGAAAGGCTGCAACTCAAAAACAAAATCAGCGCCCAACAAACTGAAATCAATTCGCTCGGAAGGCAGCGCAAAACAGTGGCAGACCTGGTCAACGATTACAGCACCATGCTCCGCTCGGAAGAAAGGCTGTTTTCGTTTGGGGAAAGCTCCATTTTCCTGATCAATTCGAGGGAAAACAACCTGGTCAGTTCGCAATTGGCCGCTTTGCAGCTCGAAAACCGCTATTTGGTTTCGAATGCCGAACTGTTCAAAACCCTGGCGAATATAGAGTAGTACTTTAGTTGTTTTTCAATAGTTCATAGTAACCCCTTTCTATCCTCTCCTGATGGTTCGGATGGGCAATTTTCACCAGTTCGGTTACCCTTTGCCGGAGCGTTTTTCCATAGAGGTCGGCAATGCCAAATTCGGTGATGATGTATTGGGCATGGGCCCTGGTGGTCACCACGCCGGCGCCTTGTTTGAGATACGGCACAATGCGGCTGGCTCCTGATTTGGTCAACGAAGGCAGGGCAATAATTGCTTTTCCGCCGTCACTCAATGAAGCCCCCCTGATAAAATCCATCTGGCCACCTACCCCGGAGTACATTTTCGAACCAATAGAGTCGGCACAAACCTGTCCGGTCACATCGACTTCAATGGCCGAATTGATGGCCACCATTTTCGGATTTTTCCTGATGCGGGCCGTGTCATTTACGGTACAGGATTCTTTCAGTTCGATAAACGGATTGTTATCTACATAGTCGTAAAGTCTTTGGGAACCCATCAGGAAAGTCGCCAAAACCCGTCCGCGTGTGGTCCCTTTATAATTGCAATTGATGACATCGCTTTCAATCAGGTCAATCACCCCATCTGAAAACATTTCGGTATGCAGGCCCAGGTCTTTGTGATGGGTCAGCTTGCTCAGTGCCGCATTCGGAATCGAGCCGATGCCCATCTGGAGCGTACTTCGGTCTTCTATTAAGGAAGCCACATAAGCCCCGATTTTTTCTTCTTCTGCACTGAATGGTTTCACCTCGTTGCCATAAATCGGCACATCGACAGCCACCAAATAATCAATTTCGGAAATATGCAGAATCCCGTCACCAAAAGTCCGGGGCATTTTGGGGTTGACTTGGGCGATGACGGTTTTGGCGTTCTCGATGGCCGCTACCGTGGCTTCCACCGAAACCCCCAATGAGCAATAGCCGTGGTTGTCCGGCTCTGAAACATGAATGAAAGCCACGTCAATCGGCAGTACGTTTTTGCGGAACAAATTGGGCAGTTCACTCAGAAAAACCGGCGTATACGACCCATTGCCTGCTTGGAGTGTATGGCGCACATTACTTCCGATGAAAAAAGAATTCACATGAAAACTTTCGGCGAGTTCGGGGTTGGCATAGCGCGCTTCCCCTTCGGTATGGAGGTGACAGATTTCAACATTCCTTAATTCTGAAGCCCTTTCCGTCAGGGCATTGGCCAGTATAGTGGGTGCAGCCGCAGCCGCATGAAGATAAACCCTGTCGCCCGATTTTACCACTTTTACAGCTTCCTCAGCCGTTACATAATTGCCCATAATTTCAATTTTTCTGCAAAGTTAAAACCGCTTTTTGGCCCAAAACATGACCAAAAACACATTTCTGGCATTTCCGGCTATTGCTAAATTTCTGCCAAGGTACCACATAAAATGAAGTCTTTTCACTATTTTTGCGCCCAAACTGAGGCCATTTGCCCCAGCCGAACGAAGTTAAATTTCAAGCTTATGATTATCCAGAAAACGCGGGAAGAAATCGAACTGATGCGCGAAAGCGCCTTGTTGGTTTCCCGAACATTGGGGGAAGTGGCCAAGGTCATCAAACCCGGCGTAACGACTTTGCAACTCGACAAACTGGCCGAGGAATTCATCCGTGACAATGGCGGCATTCCAGGTTTTTTAGGGCTGTACGGTTTCCCTAACTCGCTTTGCATGAGCCCGAATGCGCAGGTGGTGCACGGCATCCCGAATGCCAAACCTTTGGAAGAAGGCGATGTGATTTCGGTAGATTGTGGCGTGCTCAAAAATGGTTTTTACGGCGACCATGCCTATAGTTTTGAAATTGGCGAAGTGGCACCTGAGGTAAAAAAACTGCTTGAGGTTACGAAAGAGAGTTTATATGTGGGCATCCGTGAATTCCGCATCGGCAACCGCGTGGAAGATGTGGGCAACGCCATCCAGAAATATTGTGAAAGCCACGGCTACGGCGTGGTTCGCGAATTGGTCGGGCATGGTTTGGGCAAAAAAATGCACGAAGAACCCGAAATGCCCAATTACGGGAAAAAAGGACGCGGGAAATTGTTCGTCGAAGGCATGGTGGTAGCCATCGAACCGATGATTAATATGGGTACCAAAAACATCAAACAACTCAAGGACGGCTGGACGATATTAACGGCCGACGGCAAACCGAGCGCGCATTTTGAGCACGATGTGGCCCTGATAGACGGCAAACCCGAATTGCTGTCGACTTTCCAATACATTTATGATGCCTTAGGCATTGTGAGCAACGAAGAAGACGAATTCCGCAAACAGCCACTCGCCATCTGATGAAAAAATTATTCCGGTTTATATTGAACACCATTCCGAGGCCCATCCTGATACGGTTGAGTATCGTGGTGCGTCCGGTATTGGCTTTGCTGCTGAAAGGCGACCGTTTTACCGACCCGATTGACGGGAAAAGTTTCCGGATGTTTTTGCCTTACGGTTACGGCAACCAGCGCAACAATGTGCTTTCGCCCAGTACGTTGTCGCTCGAAAGACACCGTTTGCTGTGGCTTTACCTCAAAAACGAAACCGATTTCTTTACATCGGCCACCCGGAAAAAAGTATTGCACTTTGCGCCCGAACAGGAGTTTTACAAGCGCTTCAAAAAGCAGGCAAATATTGATTATACGACGACTGACCTGCTTTCGCCTTTGGCCGATGTGAAGGCCGACATCTGCAATTTGCCTTTTGAAGATGACAGTTACGACATGATTCTCTGCAACCATGTTTTGGAACACATCCCGGATGACACCAAGGCCATGCAGGAATTGTACCGCGTGATGAAACCGGGCGGTATGGGAATTTTCCAGATTCCGCAGGATTTGTCGCGGGAGGTTACTTTTTCGGATGATTCAATTACCGACCAAAAGGAAAGGGCTAAAATTTTCGGGCAATACGACCACGTACGCGTGTATGGCCGTGATTATTTCGACAAACTCAGAAGCATTGGGTTTACAGTGGTGGAAGAAGATTATACCGCAAAAATTTCGTTGGAACTGGTGGAAAAATATTGCCTGGCCAAAGGCGAAATCATTCCGGTCTGCTACAAGTAATTTGTTTTGTGGCACACTATTGGATGGAATTAATCGTTATCTTTACATTGCTAAATTTTTCCTTATGCTCAAAAAATTCCTCTTTTTTGCCTTTATCTTCTCATTTGCCAACCTTTCGGCCCAGGAAGCAGAAATAAAGCCGCCATACCACATCAAGACCATTTCGTTTGTGCAAAGCGGGCAAAACCAAGTTCCGGTGTTTCAGTTGGGGGACCAGTTTGATTTGCAATTTGATGATTTGCACGGCACCGAAGACAATTACTATTACCAAATCAAACATTACGATTATGATTGGAAACCTTCACAGCTTTCCAAAAATGAATTCCTTGCCGGATTTGACGACCAACGCATTCAGGAATATAACAATTCGGTCAACGCACTCCAGATTTACTCCCATTACCGCATCAGTTTCCCAAACCGTTTTACGCAACTGAAGGTGAGCGGCAACTACATCATTTCGATACTCAACGAAGACAAGGAAGTGGTTTTTTCGAGAAAATTCATCCTGTACGAAAATATGGTTTCTGTGCCGATGCAGGTAAAAAGGGCGCGTGACATCCGTGAAATCGAATACAAGCACAACCTTGACTTTGCCGTAAAATCAAACGCCATCACTTTTCAAAGCCCTTTGCAGAATGTAAAAATACTGCTCATGCAGAATGGTCGTTTCGACAATGCCATTACCAACATTAAACCACAGTATACCATTGGCAACGACCTGATATACAAATACGATACCGAAACCCAATTTTGGGCGGGCAATGAATTCCTGTATTTTGAAAACAAAAATATCCTTGCCGCCAACAACAGTATCGGCCGTGTGACTTCTGAAGGCGGATTGTATAATGCCTACCTCTATACCAACGAGGCCCGTGCGAACAAGCCTTATACCTATTGGCCTGACATCAACGGGAATTTCCTGGTGAATTGTGTCAACCGCGAAAACCCTGAAATCGAAGCCGATTATGCCTGGATTTATTTTTCATTGGAAGCCCCTTCCTACTTTGAGAAGAAAGACATTTACATATCGGGGCTGTTCAACAATTATGAGTTTACCCCTGAAAACAAGATGGACTACAATTCCAAAAAAGGACTGTATGAAAAAGCCATCATGATCAAGCAGGGTTTTACCAACTACCAATACAATGTGGTGGATGCTTCGGGTAAAGTAGACCACAAAAATGCCATTGACGGTAATTTTTTCCAAACAGAAAACAACTATCTGGCCCTGGTTTATTACCGTGAGAATGGCCAACGTTATGACCGCATTATCGGAAAAGGCGTAGCAAGTTCCACCAACATAACGAATTAGTAAATTTTTAGTAACATATATAAGCCGCTTTTTATTAATTTTGTACTTTTACAGTCAAGACCCTGAGGTCGAACTTTACAAAAGCAAAAAAAGCACCCTATGGTTACCCAAATCACAAGAGGCATCAAAATATCTGTAAACACTAGTTTTGAAGGCACTTACTTCAAAAACTACAAGATACACTTTGCCTTCTCCTACGAGATAACCATTGAAAACCACAGCAAAGATTCCGTACAGCTCAACTCACGCCATTGGGAAATTTTTGACTCGCTCAATGACATTGAAATTGTTGATGGTGAAGGCGTGATTGGCAAAAAACCGGTGCTCAAACCAGGCGAAAGCCATACCTACAGTTCCGGCTGCCTGCTCTCGTCGCCTCACGGCTCAATGCGGGGCTTTTTCACCATGGTGAATTTTACGACTACACGAAATTTCAAGGTGATTGTCCCTACTTTCCGGTTGAATGCGCCGTATGCCCTTAATTAAAAAGGGATAAATCCAATCCGTTCAGACAACTTGTATCACCCGGTCATCGGCGATGGCATAGACCTGGTCATCTTTTTGCGGCTTCATGAAATAATTGCCCGTAAATTCGCCGAAAGCAGGAAGAATCATTTGGTTCGGGCTGTGAAAAAAGCACTCTAATTTGAGAAACTGCCTCCCGACACTATTGAGTTTGATTCCCGGATGGAGGTGTCCGCAGAAGTTGAAATAACCTTCCATTTCTATAGGATGATGGGTAAACAAAAAACCATCGAGGAACAATTTCGGGAAAATCACGATATTCAAATCACAGTAATGCCGTTTGGAAATGACATCATGGTTCCCTTCCACCAAGATGATTTCGACTTTAGTGCGGTGTACCCAATCGCAGAAAAACTGCCATTCGTTGTTGATTTCACTGTGGAATAAATCGCCCAGGAAAATAATGGTGGCCGGCTCAAACAATACCACTACCTCATCCATCCGCCTGAAGTTTTCACCAATGGCATTTTCCGGAATGGCGAGGCCATGTTTCCTGAAATGGGCGATCTTTCCCAGATGCACGTCAGAAATCAAAAGGGTTTTTTGTTCTTTCCAATACAAGGTACCGCTGTGGTGCAGGATAAAATGGTTGTTTTTTATTTCAATTTCCATACTTTATTTCATGTAAGAGGCGGTCATTTTGGCAATGCGGTCGGCCAATGTTTCACTCGACAGTTTCTCCCGCAGCCTGTCGGTAATAATCGGAAAACTGAACGGGGTTGGCTTTTCGCACGGTTTCCATACGGTTTCCTGTTGGTTGATGCGCTCCATTGATTGCAGCAAACGCCCTTCTTCCAACTGGTGCTCAAAAGTTTCGATATAAGCCTGCTGTAACAATAAATTATCGGGCTCATAATCGCGGAATACTTCAAAAAGCAATTGCGAACCACTTTGCAGGTGTCTTGTTTTTACAGGCTTTCCGGGCATTCCGGTGAAAACCAATCCGGCAATAACGGCAATATCCCTGAATTTCCGCCGCGCCATTTCAGTGGCATTCAGGCTTTTCTGCAAATCATGGTGGAGGTATTCGGCAGAAAACAAATTGTTGTCAAAAACGGCCTGCATGTCAATGGGCTGGTCAGACAACAATTCAAAGCCATAGTCATTATAGGCCAGCGAAAAAGTAATGGGAAACAACAGGCTGATGCGGTACGAAAGTACACTGGCCATCGCCTCATGCACAAAACGGCCCTCAAACGGATAAAATACAGCATGGTAGCCTTCCCGCGTTTTGAAGGTTTCAATAAGGAATTGATTGGCATCCGGAACGATACTTTCCTTGCGCTGTCTGGCGAATAGGGGTTGCAGCGCCTTGAGTTCGGGCGTAAGGTCATCGGTGTTGGCCTTGTAAAGTTCCTGCCGCAGCAATTCACTCATCTGGGCCGAAAACGACATCCTGCCGCCCATCCAGCTGATGGCTTTGGACACTTTCTTCGGATTGGCCTTGCGTACCAATACCTGCATGTCTTTTACCCTGTAAAATTCGAGTTTTTTCCCGGCGAAAGTAAAGGTATCCCCTGGTTGCAGTTTGGAAGCAAACCATTCTTCGACCGTGCCCAGATAGCCGCCTTTGAGGTATTTTACATTCACCACGGCATCGCCTACAATAGTGCCAACCTGCATGCGGTGGTGCATGGCAATTCTCCGGCTGTTGATTTTTAATTTGCCGTCGGCCTCCACTTCAACTTTTTTGAAATCATCATAGGCCTGAAGGCTCTGGCTGCCGTTGGTGATAAAATTCAGTATCCAGTTCCAATGTTCGGAGGTGAGGTTTTGGTAGCAAAAGGTACTTCTTACTTCCGGAAGGATATCATCCGGGAAAAATCCGTCAGAAACCGCCAGGGTATTGAGGTACTGCACCAACACATCATAACTGTTCAGGTATGGGATGCGGTCTTCGACTATGGTTTCGCGTACGGCCTTTTTGAGTGCCGAAGCTTCAATGAGTTCCATGGCGTGGGTGGCCAGGAAATAAATATTGCTTTGCTTTCCCGGTTGGTGACCGCTTCGTCCGGCGCGTTGCAGGAAACGGGCAACCCCTTTTGGTCCGCCCACTTGAATGATTGTTTCCACCGGAGCAAAATCGACACCCAAATCAAGGCTGGACGTACACACCACCACCTTGAGTTGTTCATTCCGGATGGCGTTTTCTACCCACAAACGGGTTTCCTTGTCTATACTGCCGTGGTGCATGGCCATATCCCCTGCAAATTCAGGGTATTTTTCGAGCAGGGCCTGGAACCACATCTCGCAGGCCGACCTCACATTGGTAAAAATGAGCGTGGTTTTACTTTTCCGGATAATCTGTGCCACCTCATCAATCAGGTGCAGCCCCATGTGGCCACGCCAGGGATAAGTTTCCATTTTTTCAGGAATGATGGACATGATGTTTATTTTTTTCTGAAGGTGCGCCTTGACCAGCATCGAATTCTGATAGGCTTCGGAATTCGTCCCCAAGAGTACTTCCCGGGCCAGTTCCAAATTGCCGATGGTGGCGGAAATCCCCCAAATCTTCAAATGGGGTGCGATGATTTTTAACCTTGACAAAGCCAGTTCCATCTGTACGCCCCGTTTGGTGCCGAGCAATTCGTGCCATTCGTCTACCACAATGGCATCACATCCGCTGAAGGTTTTCGCATACTCTTTGGTTGCCAACAACAATTGCAGGCTTTCGGGCGTCGTGATGAGCAAATCGGGCATTTTGGTTTGTTGTTTCGCCCGTTCACTGGCGGAGGTATCACCCGAACGGATGCCCACTGTGAGTTGGGTGTCCAAATCGTGTGCCACCCGCTCGGCCGCCTGTTTGATTTCGACCGAAAGTGCACGCAAAGGGGTAATCCAGATGGCTTTCAGCCCCGGTTTATGCTTGGTTTTATAGGTAGGGTTCTGTTTGATGTAGTTAAGGATAATCGGCATCCAGAGGGCATACGTTTTTCCGCTTCCGGTTGGTGCATTGAGCAGCCCGTTTTTCCCTTGAAGAAAGGCTGTCCAGGTTTGTTTCTGGAATGCAAAAGCTTGCCAGTCCTGCTGTGCAAACCAGTTTTCGGCTATATCAAATAAGGCTTCCCTCTTCATAGTTTAAGGAATCATGTTTTTGAGATCGTCAATGGTATTGGCTTCTTCAATGGTTTTATCATGCCGCCAACGTAAAATCCTCGGAAAACGCGTCGCCACACCACTTTTATGTCTTTTGGAAAGCGCAATGCCTTCAAAACCGATTTCAAAAACCAATTTCGGGACCACACTTCTTACCGGGCCAAATTTGTCAATTGTGTTCTTTTTGATGTAATCGTCCACCCTGCGGAATTCTTCATCGGTCAAACCTGAATAGGCCTTGGCAAAGGTAACCAGTTCTTTGCCGCCGGTTTCATTATCCTGCCACAAAGCGAAAGTATAATCGGTAAACAGGTTGCTGCGCCTGCCGCTACCCCGCATGGCATAGGTAAGCACGGCATCGATAACCAAAGGCTCCAGCTTCCATTTCCACCAATCGCCTTTTTTGCGCCCCACCTGATAGGGTGAGCTATTGCGTTTGAGCATCAGGCCTTCACTGCGCATTTCGCGCGCACGCATCCGTTCTTGAGCCACTTCCTCCCAAGAGGTCAGGGTTTTGCGTTCCGACAAATGAAACGGAAGCCCTTTTCCTTTGGTAGTTTCATATAAATCTTCCAACAGTTTGCGCCGTTTGTGGTAAGCCAGGTTCCGGATGTCTTTCCCTTCCCATTCCAACAAATCATAGGCTTTGAGGATGACGGGATTCGATTTGAGCAAGGCAGCAGAAGTGGTTTTGCGGCCAATACGGGTTTGGAGATCGTTGAAAGTCCCGATTCCGTTATTGGGGAAGGCCAGGATTTCAGCATCAATCACGGTACCGTCCGGAATATTCCCAACCAAGGCATGGAACTCCGGATATTTGTCGGTCACGAGTTCTTCCCCGCGAGACCAGACAAATATTTCGTGGTCACGGATGATGGTCTGCGAACGGATGCCGTCCCATTTGTGTTCGACCGACCACTCTTCAGGCTTGCCGAGGGCCGTAACGTCACCTTCAATCGGATAGGCCAGGTAAAACGGAAAAGGTTTTGACAACGAATCACTGTTTTTCTCGTCAAGGACGAGTTCCTGGAATGTAATGGTATTGGGGTTCCAGTTGCCCATGAGTTTGTAGGCAAGCGTATCTTCATCGACATTTTCAGCTTTAGACAGTGCCTTGGTCATGAGTTTCTGGCTCACGCCGATGCGGAAACTTCCGGTAATGAGTTTGGTGAATACAAAGCGTTCGTAGTAATTGAGTGCGAGCCAGTTTTGCTGCAGGTAGGCTTTTTTCTCTTCATCGGTTTGGGTTTTCAGGGCGATGATTTCCCGAAGGAATTCGCTCAGGCTTTTATCGGAATGGTCTTTCGTCGCCGGAATCACCAGCGCGATGGTTTCGGCCAAATCGCCCACAATGTGGTAACTTTCCTCAAACAACCACAACGGAATGTTGGCCAGTTCATTCGCCCAAAGCCGCAATAAAGTGGTGTTGACCGGTCTTGGCGGACGGCGGTGCGACAGGATGGCAATCGTCCAGACCTTGTCTTCATCGGAAGCCTTCCTGAAATAATGGGTGAGCGCGTCGACCTTGACGTTCGTTTTATTGGAACTGTCGAGCGTCTTGATGAGTTCGGCAAAGTTTTTCATGTTTACCGTTTATTAAATTTCAATTGGGGTTTCGGCCGTTTCTACTTCCGTCGCGTCACCTTCATCGCCTTCATATTGGGTTTTTTCGGTGCGGGCATCATAACCGAGTTCCCGTAAATATTTTGAAAAAATATCACTGTAACCGTGTGTGCAGATGATTTTTTCGGCTCCTGTGGCTTTGATGCTGTCGAGCAGCGCATACCAATCACAATGGTCGCTGAGCACAAATCCCTTGTCAACCGCACGCCTTCTCCTCGCCCCACGGAATGCCATCCAGCCGCTGGCGGAACCCGTTACAAAAGGCGTCATTCGACGTATCCAGGTACTGCCGTGGGCACTGGGCGGAGCTAAAATAATATTCCCCAACAAATCTTCTTTTTTGGTATCACGCGTGATTAAAGTAGTGGGTGGTAATTCGAGCATCGGACGCAGCACATTGGTCATGTTTTCGATGGCGCCATGGGTGTAAACAGTTCCTATATCGGTATCCAGGTATTTAAGCAGCCGCTGTGCTTTTCCCAACGAATAACCGAACAACACAGAGGTTTTGCCTTCTGCCCGGTTTTCGGCCCACCAATGGTTGATGTCGGCCATAACTTCGGCCTGCGGCGTCCATTTGAAGGCAGGGAGACCAAAGGTGCATTCGGTGATGAAAGTATGGCATTTTACCGCTTCAAAAGGTACTGAAATACCGTCATCTTCTGTTTTATAATCTCCTGTAAAAACCCAGACTTCGCCCAGATGTTCCACCCTGACCTGTGCACTCCCGAAGATATGCCCCGCCGGATGCAACGAGAATTTGACATTATTGATGACGAAGGTTTCTCCCCAGTCTTTTCCGCTCACATTGATTTCACCAAGACGGTGCCTGATGATGGGCAGGTTGGTATGATGGGTAATGTAATTTTGATGCCCCCAGCGCGCGTGATCGGAATGACCGTGTGTGATAATGGCGTTTTTTACCGGCCGCCAGGGATCGAGGTATACATCAGCCTGTTGGCAGTAGATGCCTTTGTCGTTAAAAGCAAGTAAGGGTGTTTTCATGAATTGGGATGAATGCTTTCAAATTTAAGGGTAAATTGTGAATCCGATTTATATTATATTCCAAATAGTTTACTGAATTGCTACTTTTTATCATTCTGTTAAGACATATTCAAATCATCCTTCGTATTTTTGCATGGATTTAATCATAATAGTCTAACATTCAAACAACATACCATGCCAAAAGGTTTTTTTCACGTTCCGAAAGCGGTCAACGAACCCGTAAAATCATACGCCCCGAATTCACCGGAAAGGGCTGCTGTACTAGATGCTTATGCAACGATGTGGAGCCAGAAAATTGATGTACCGAATTATATCGGGGCAGACGAAATCCGTACCGGAAACACCAAAAACATGACTGCGCCGCACGACCACCAGCACATAGTGGGTACGTACCATTTGGCGGAGAAAAAACACATAGAAAACGCCATTACCACCGCTTTGGAAGCCAGGAAAAAATGGGCTGCCATGCCATGGGAGCACCGTGCCGCCATCTTTTTGAAAGCAGCCGAACTCATTGCAGGGCCTTACCGCGCCAAAATCAATGCCGCGACCATGATTGCCCAGTCAAAAACCATCTTTCAGGCAGAAATTGACGCTTCCTGCGAATTGATTGACTTTTTGCGCTACAATGTGCAGTTCATGACCCAGATATACAACGACCAACCCAATTCGAATTCTGATGTGTGGAACAAGGTGGAATACCGTGCCCTTGAAGGTTTTGTGTATGCCATTACCCCGTTCAACTTCACGGCTATTGCGGGTAATTTGCCTTCCAGTGCGGCGTTGATGGGGAATGTAGTGGTTTGGAAACCGGCTGCGACACAAGTTTATTCGGCCAATGTGGTGATGCAGGTATTCAAGGAAGCCGGTTTACCGGATGGTGTTATCAATATGGTCATGGGTGATTCGGGCATGATATCGGAAGTATTGCTGAACAGCCCTTATCTTGCGGGAGTTCATTTCACCGGTTCAACAGAAGTATTCAATGACATCTGGGCCAAAATCGGCACCAACATCAGCAACTACAAATCATACCCAAGAATAGTGGGCGAAACCGGTGGAAAAGATTTCATCATTGCCCACCCAAGCGCCAATGTAAAACAAGTCGTTACCGGAATTACGCGTGGCGGATTTGAATTCCAGGGACAGAAATGTTCCGCTGCCTCAAGGGTATATGTACCAAAAAGTTTGTGGCCGGCCATCAAGGAGCAATTGACCACAGATGTTCAATCGATGAAAATGGGCTCGCCTCAAGACATGGGTAATTTTGTTACTGCAGTGATTTCTGAAGCGTCTTTCGACAAATTGGCGCGCTACATCGACAAAGCGAAAAAAGATGCCGATGCTGAAATCATTATCGGAGGCAACTACGACAAATCAACCGGTTATTTTATCGAACCGACAGTTATTGTGACCACCAACCCGAAATATGAAACCATGGAAACCGAATTGTTCGGACCCATCGTTACCCTATATGTTTATGAAGATGCCAAATGGAGTGACACCCTTAAACTGGTGGACGAAACTTCGGCCTATGCCTTGACCGGGGCCGTTTTCAGCAACGACCGCTATGCGACTGTTGAAGCTACTACCGTGCTGCAGAATGCGGCCGGAAACTTCTACATCAACGACAAGCCAACCGGTGCCGTAGTCGGCATGCAGCCTTTCGGCGGTGCGAGGGCTTCAGGAACCAACGACAAAGCCGGATCGATGCAGAATTTATTGCGTTGGGTATCGCCAAGAACCATCAAGGAAACCTTTGTAACACCAGAAGATTACAGGTATCCGTTTTTAGGGGAATAAATTTCCTTGAAATTCAAAATACAGCCCGGATAGATTGTCCGGGCTTTTTATTTGCCTGAATATTAAATTTTTGTATATTCGTTCAACAAAAAATCAAACTATGCAAAAAATTACTTTACTTTTTATCGGATTGTTCACTTTGGGAAGTTTTGCCCAACGGAATCACGCCGGGAGGAATACACCAGCGGTAGCACCAAATGCCGTGGTGACCATAAATTCTACCATTCCGTATCAGGGTTTTGGGGAAACAGCCGCCTTTAACGGACAGGGGGAATACGAAATTTTCCTTGATAACGTGGATGGCGTACTCGACAAACCTATTTTTCTTTTGGATGGTTTTGACCCGGGAAACAGCAGGAATATTGCGGCCATCTATAATTTCCTGAATTATGGCACCAACCAAAACCTGGCTACCGATTTGCGGAATCAGGGCTTTGATGTCATCATCCTGAACTTCCCAACCTACACGCGTCCGTCAACCACGACGGTGATTGATGGTGGGGTCGATTACATCCAGCGGAATGCGATGATTTTGGTCGAACTCATCAACCAAATCAACAGCCAGAAGGTGGGCAACCAGAAAAATGTGGTCATAGGACCCAGCATGGGCGGCTTGATTGCCCGTTACGCATTGCGCTATATGGAAACCCACAGCCTGAGCCACGATACCCGTTTGTACCTTTCGTTTGACGCCCCGCACCAGGGTGCCAATGTACCTATCGGAATGCAGCACCTCTTCAATTACATGGCTTTCAACTCCACAGCCCCAGTTGCTGCCGTACAACCTATTGTCAATGGAATGCTCAAAAGTCCGGCGGCCAGGCAAATGCTTATCGATCAGCTTGAAGGACACCTGACCAATACCACCGACTGGAATACCGCAGCAGCCAGTTTATTGCCAACCGGTTGCCCAAATTACAGAACGGCTTTCCAGAGTGAATTGGATGCCATGGGTTTTCCGACCACGGTGCGCAACATTGCCATTGCCAATGGGGCGAGCAACGGAACCGGGAATTATACCCCAGACTTTGAAGTAATGAACCACACTTTCAACATTTCGACCACACAAAGAGCGATTATCAACCTGCGTTATACCCCACTGGCCAATGCCACCAATCAGGTGAGCCGTTTTAGGGGGCAGCAAAATTTTGGCATCTGGATTACCTTGATTGACAATGGTGCCAGTTCAAAATCACCTTCGTATACGGCCGGATTGGACACCGCACCAGGCGGGCGGTTTGACCTCAACGCTTTTCAGGCAGCCGCAGGTACAGATCCTTTGCTTACCGAGTTTTTTGACAACCTGAATGCCGATTATTTTACGTTTATCCCTACGACCAGTGCTTTGGGAATTTCAGGTGCAGCAGTTAACCTGTATACGCCTGTGACAGGAACCACTGTAACCCCATTTGCGGCTTATTCGATTCCGACGGTAAATGAAAACCACGTTACCCTCAATACCCAGAACCTGGCTTTTGCCTTGACTGAAATCCTGAATCCGGTGTTGTCTGTGAACGAAAACCCAGCCTGGACCAGTCTTTGGATTCAAAACCCAGTGAAGGATGCCATCCGGATCAATACTTCCTACAGCATTGAAAATGCGACAGTTTCAGTAACCGATTTGATGGGCAAAACCATTTTTATGGCCCAACACCAAAACATCAACGGTACGCTTGAAATTCCGGTGACGCTATCCAATGGGATGTATCTTGTAACGATCGCCAACGAAACCGGTAGTGTGACCAAAAAAGTAATTAAAGGATAAAAAAAGTTATTCCATAAAAAATCCCTTTCAGTTTTGAAAGGGATTTTTTTATTTCAAGGGCAAGTGTACCACTTTTTTGGTTTCAAAGAATTCCTCAGAAAAATAATCTGATAAGTTGTATTGCACCGCCTTCGGGAAAGGAGCCAGTTCTTCGGTCAGGTCGCCACCTTTGAGGTAAAGTATGCCGTTGGCCAGTTCGTGCTGGCTTTTTTTCCGGACTTTGTCATTTATCCAACTGACAAAATCGGGCATGTTGGTTACCGCACGGCTTACGATAAAATCGAATTCCTGTTTGACGGTTTCGGCGCGTTTTTGTTCGGCTTTCACATTCTTAAGACCCAGTGCCGCAGCCACTTCATTGACCACTTTTATCTTTTTGGCAATCACGTCAATCAGGTAAAAATCGACTTCCGGAAACAAAATCGCCAAGGGTATTCCGGGAAAACCGCCTCCTGTGCCGACATCCATGATGGACGTGCCGGGCTTGAATTCCATGATTTTGGCAATGCCGAGTGAATGCAGTACATGACGCGTATACAACTCGTCGATGTCTTTGCGGGAAATGACGTTGATTTTGGCATTCCAATCTTCATACAAGGGCTGAAGCAGCAACAATTGCCGCTTTTGATTGTCGGTGATTTCTGGAAACTGCTTTAGTATTTCGTCCATGTCTGATTTTTCAACAAAAGTACTACTTTACTGTTGAAATATTAACCTGTGTTTATGATTTGTCTGCCCTTAAATAATTATCTTTGTAACCTATTTAAAATCAAATTAATGATAACTCCACAACCTACGTTTGCCAAAAGCGATAATTTAAAATTTTTCAGGACCTTGAATTCAAGGGTCAACAACTACTTCAAAGACAATAACATACAAAAAACCGGAAACTGGAAACTCCATCTTAAAACCATTATCTTGTTTACCGTTTTCCTTACGCCTTATTTTTTCATCGTTACCCTTACGGAGATGCATTTTGGTTTATTCCTGTTGCTTTCTGTGGTAATTGGTGTCGGAATGGCCGGTATCGGGATGAATGTCATGCACGACGGAAACCACGGCGCCTATTCCAACAAAAACTGGATCAACAAATTCATGGGCGGCACCATTTATGTGTTGGCCGGAAACGTGTACAACTGGCAGGTGCAACACAATGTGCTGCACCACACCTACACCAACATCCACGGTCATGACGAAGACCTTGACGCCGGACGCATCATCCGTTTTACACCGGATGCCAAATGGTACAGCTTTCACAAATTCCAGCATTATTATTCTATCTTCCTTTACGGATTGCTGACTTTCAACTGGGCCATCACTACAGATTTCAAACAGATGAAAGCCTACCTCAAAAGAAAATTATCTTACGGACAGCCGAAAAGCCCTAAAATTTTATGGACCACCCTCGTGATTACCAAAGTGATTTATTTCTCCATCTGGATTGTACTGCCAATGATATTGGGCGTAACCTGGTGGAAAGTACTCATCGGCTTTTTCGTGATGCACTATACTGCCGGCCTTATTTTGAGCGTGGTGTTCCAATTGGCGCACGTGGTAGACGATGCGACCAATCCGAAACCGAATGAAAGCGGCGAAATGGAAAACACCTGGGCCATCCACCAATTGTTTACCACAGTGAATTTTGCCCCTAAAAACTGGATTGTCAATTGGTACACCGGCGGCTTGAACCACCAGATTGAGCACCACCTGTATCCGAACATCAGCCACATCCATTACAGTAAAATAGCAGAAATCGTCAAACAAACTGCCAAAGAATGCAACCTGCCTTATAACGAATACAGGACGATGAGAAGTGCCGTTATTGCCCACTTCAAGCACCTTAAGGAATTGGGTCAGAAACCACAACTGGCCTAGTCCACACAGGCACTCCCATAAAACTAACTACTTAAAACACCAGCATGAACCCGTTATCGGACAGAATCAACAATTTATCCACCTCGCAAACGCTTGCCATGGCAGCATTGGCCAGGGAATTGAAAGCACAGGGAAAAGACATCATCAGTTTGAGTTTGGGGGAACCCGACTTCAACACGCCCGATTTCATCAAGGAAGCCGCCAAAAAAGCGATTGACGAAAATTACAGCACCTACACCCCGGTTGACGGTTACCTCGAGTTGCGGGAAGCCATCTGCAGGAAATTCAAACGCGACAACAACCTTGATTATAAACCATCAAACATCGTTGTTTCTACCGGTGCCAAACAGGCGCTGTACAACATTGCACAATGCATGCTCAATGAAGGCGACGAAGTGATATTGCCGGCGCCGTATTGGGTTTCGTATTATGAAATCATCAAACTGTCGGGCGGTGTGCCGATAGAAGTACCTACTTCTGTAGAAAGCGATTTCAAGATTACGCCCGAACAACTCGAAAAAGCCATCACCCCAAAAACCAAGATGATTTGGTACAGTTCGCCCTGCAACCCCAGTGGTTCGGTCTACAACCGGGAAGAATTGACCGCCTTGGCCAAAGTATTGGAAAAATACCCAAACATTTACATCGTTTCAGACGAAATATACGAACACATCAACTTTTCGGGTACTTTTTGCAGCATCGCCTCTGTTGAAGGCATGTTCGACCGTACCATTACCGTAAACGGGGTGGCCAAAGCCTTTGCCATGACCGGTTGGCGGATTGGTTACATCGGTGCACCCGAATTCATTGCCAAAGCCTGTACCAAAATGCAAGGGCAAGTGACCAGCGGCGCCAATTCCATTGCCCAAAGGGCTACCATTACTGCCGTAGATGCCGACCCTTCCGTTTTAAATGACATGGTGGCGGCCTTCAAAAACCGTCGAGACCTGGTGGTCGGGCTGGTAAAAAATATTCCCGGGCTGAAACTCAACGTTCCGGAAGGTGCCTTTTATGTTTTCCCGGATGTTTCATCGTATTTCGGCAAAACACTCCGTGGCAAAACCATCAACAATGCCGACGATTTTTCAATGTATTTGTTGTCTGAAGCCAATGTGGCTACCGTAACCGGCGACGCATTCGGCAACCCGAGCTGCATCCGTATCTCGTATGCGACCAGTGAGGAATTGCTCACCGAAGCCATGAAAAGAATCAAGGAAGCCTTGGCTTAAAACATACGCCCCTGCATAAGGGGCTTTTTTATTGAAATAGTTTGGGCGTTTCCCTGCGGGCCGGGCTTTCGGCTTTATCTCTCCGTTTCACTTCGAGGATACCGCCTCAATCCCTAACGCAAACACCCGACAACCGACAACCATTAAATAAACATGCAAAAGAAAATACTCCTCCTCGGCTCCGGCGAACTCGGCAAGGAATTTACCATCGCCGCCCAACGCATCGGGCAGACCATTATTGCAGTTGACAGTTACGAAAATGCCCCAGCCATGCAGGTCGCCCACGGTTTTGAAGTCATCAACATGCTTGACGGCGCTGAACTCGACCGCATCGTAGCCAAGCACCAACCCGATTTTATTGTCCCCGAAATCGAGGCCATCCGCACCGAACGTTTTTACGATTACGAAAAGCAAGGCATTACCGTAGTACCATCTGCCAAAGCCGCCAATTTTACGATGAACCGCAAAGCCATCCGTGATTTGGCCGCAAAGGAACTCGGTTTGAAAACGGCCAATTACCGTTATGCCACCACCGCAGACGAACTGAGAAAAGGCGTACACGAAGTAGGCATGCCCTGCGTGGTAAAACCACTGATGAGTTCTTCCGGAAAAGGGCAATCGACCATCAGGACCGAAGCCGACATCGATAAAGCCTGGAACTATGCCGTGGAAGGCTCGCGTGGCGATGTAGTGGAAGTGATTGTGGAAGCTTTCGTCAAATTCCATTCTGAAATCACCTTACTGACAGTTACCCAAAACAACAACCCGACGCTTTTCTGCGCCCCTATTGGCCACCGTCAGGAGCGTGGCGATTACCAGGAAAGCTGGCAACCCGCCCATATTTCTGATAAAGATTTGTATGAAGCGCAGGATATGGCCGAAAAAATTACCGAAGCACTGGGTGGTGCCGGACTTTTCGGGGTGGAATTTTTCCTGACTGATGACGGCGTTTATTTTTCTGAATTGTCGCCACGACCACACGATACCGGTATGGTTACCTTGGCCGGAACCCAAAATTTCAATGAATTTGAGCTGCACCTTCGGGCCGTATTGGGCTTGCCTATTTTTGAAATTACCCTGGAAAAAGCAGGTGCCAGCGCAGTGATATTGGCCAGTGGAAATTCAGACAATCCGTCATATTCCGGTTTAGAAAAAATTGCAGGGCTGCCTAAAACAGATTTTCGTATCTTTGGAAAACCAACTTCCCGCCCTTACAGAAGAATGGGCGTGGTCTTGGTAAACAACAGCCTCGACACTCCTGTTGAAGACATCGTGGAGCAGGCCAAAAAAGCAGCAAAATTAATAACCGTAAATTCTTGAATACTGATGAAAACAACCCTTAGCACTCTAATTTTACTTTTGACTTTCACCTTTGGTTTTTCGCAGGAGAAAAAACAAAAAACACAAATCGTTGAAGCGTCGTGCGGTCAATGCCAATTCGGAATGAAAGACAAAAAAGGCTGTGACCTGGCCGTTCGTATTGACAACAAAACCTATTTTGTAGAAGGCACCAAAATGGATGAGCACGGTGATGCCCACGGACATGACGGCATGTGTACAACCATCCGCAAAGCAGAAGTTGCCGGGGAAATCAAAGACAATAAGTTTGTGGCGAGCAGTTTCAAACTCTTGCCGGTGGCAGGCCACAACCACGATGACCATGACGGACACAAGCATTAAAAAATAACAAAAAGCGGAATTCAGGTTCCGCTTTTTTTATGCTTACTCAAAGGATTCTTTAGACTATCCTGTCAATTAGGGGTGGATGGAAAATATAAAATGGTTGGAATTGCTTTCCCAAATGGAGTAGTCTGCCAAATCTACATAGCCATCGCCATTCAAATCAGTAGGAAAATAACCAAACGAAAAATTGTTGGAATCGTTCTCCCATTCAGAATAATCTGACGCATCAACCCCATTGTCCTGATTGATATCACCCGAATAAATCCCCCAGACGCCATTTTCCAATTGTACCATATTCGCCCCGTAGGCTTTGGCATCCTGGTTGGAGAAATCATAGGTCGGGTTTACGTCACCAATTGTAATAGGATTGGCACTCCAGGTTTCAATCATGTTTTTGTGTTTTACCACCAAATAATAAGACCCATTGAGGGCACCATTGAAAGTGGCAGTGGCCAAACCATTGGTCATCAGCATGGTGGTAGTGGTGGTCACTAAAACAAGGGTTACAGGGTGTCGCAATTCAAAAGTGACCCAATCGACTTCCGTTGCACTTTGTCCGACTCCTTGGTTCGCCTTAACCGGACGCATCGCATGGCTGGCCAAATCATAATATCCTTCAATATAAAATTTGGCATTTACCGTTGTGGTAGCAGGCCCGATAGTCACATTGAACACATCTACCAGGCAATTGTTCTGGTCTGTCACCTGATACACAAAAGAACCTGTTGCAGCGGTACTAACATTGACAGATTTGGTAATGGCATTCCCGTTGGTAATCCAGTTGTAGGTGCCATTCCAGGAAGCCGTCAGGGTCAAAGGCTGGTTTTGGATTACGCTGATGTTGTTGACTTTGTTGACATCCTTAAATATGGTGAACTGATCCCGCACTACAGGCACAGTGGGAGCTGCATTGTTGTAGGAAATAAATTTGGCATCCAAACGGTTGTCTTCGACCTCCAGGTAAAAGGCACCACCATTGGTGTTGTTGGAATAATACATACAATTTTGCGGATAACCCGGTGCCGCACCGCCAACCTGTCCGGCCGAACCAGACACTGCATATACGGTACCATGATTGTATTTACCGGAATTGTAGGTAAAGGCGCAGGAATTCGCTGATCCGTCATAGGTGGCATTTTGCAGATTGCCTGTTGCCGTATGTAGGGCCGGATTAAAATCGGAATCATTGAGTGGTGAAGCAAAGGTCTTGTAAAATCCTTTCAGTAAAAAACTCCTTTCATAACCATGGGCATGACCGCACAAAACCAAATCCACACCGTTTTGTTCCAAAACCCTGATAAACTTCTCCCTTACGGCCACCAAATCCTGCTCGGTATCAGAATCATGGCTGGTTTTGGTATAAGGCGGATGGTGAAAATACACCACGGTCCACTTTTGGGTATTGGTGGCCAAATCGGCCAATAACCAGGTGGCCTGCGCCCCATTCATATCATACATTTTGGTGGTGTTGGCATCGTCTTTTCCGTAGGAATCCAAGGAAATAAAATGCACATTCCCTATGTTGTAGGAATAATAATTGGTCACCCCTGAAGGCACGCCTCCAATTTCACCGGCCTGCGGAACGGTAAAATTCAAATGGTAGGGCATGGTGCGTGAACCGGTATTGGAAGCGCTGTTGCCGTAATCATGGTTGCCCGGCGCAGGATACAGTTTGCAGTTTTTGAGGAAACTGTCTTTGTAGATATCAAAAAAATTGCTCTGGTATTCGGCATCGGTTCCGGTAGTGTAAGCATTGTCGCCAAACAAAAGCAGCCCATCTACCAGGTTGCTCCCCAAGTAATTCAGCAGGGAGTTCCTTACATTGAGTTGGTTGGCCGAATTGTTTCCGCAATCCCCCAAACCGATAAAGCGCATTTTCCGGTTGGTGTTTTCGGGCGGCAGTGTTGTAAAATTGTTTGAAACAGCCGATTGCATGGTAATGGCTGTGCTGCCGACGGTATAGTAGTATTTGGTATCTGGCAGCAGCGTTGAAATCCGGAGGCTGTGTTCGGTGGTCAGTGCAGGATGACTTACAACGCCCGTATAAATACCGAATGACGTCCCCCAGGAAACCTTAGAGTCGGTCGGGATGTTGGTCCTCCAACGGATGGTAACACCATCAGTAGTACCCATCTGCAGGTAAGGGCCGCGGGTCACCACCGGGTTGGGTGTGCCTATCAACTCCATATCAAAGGTAATGTCTGAACTCGTCAGGGCATTTTGGTGTATCTCAACCGCCAATATGTTGCTGCCATTGGTAAAAAATGAGGTCGGAAGCACGGCAGTCAATACCGAATTGCCATCGTCAGCAGCCAGCGAGGCCAAGGCATTATAGGCCGGGTTGGACGTCAGGTTATTGATAAAAACCTCAACCCCGTTTACATAAACCACAATCCCATCATCCCGCTTCAGGTTCATGGTAAAGCCCGAAAAAGCGGAAACATCAGTAATGGTTATGGTTTTCCTGAAATAAGTGGTAACGTATTTGTTGTTGGCATTCCCTCCAAAGCCTACTGTTGTATTTTGATCCGTTTCGCCATAACCGAGTTCTGAAGCGCCAGTTGTCCAGGCGGAATCGTCAAAACCAATACTGCGCCAGGAAGTGCCCTGATTGGTTCCGTTGTCGAGGTACTTCCAGGAACTTCCGGGTGTGGTTTGCCCTGTTCCGAAACTGATAAAAGTTTGGTTCTGTGCCTGGCAAAGCGGCATCACCAACAGCAAAAAAAAGAGTTTTTTCATCATTCTAAGTGATATTTTCAGGAGTTTTAAACACCATTTACCGTCTTATCTGGACAAATTTAATTACTTTTGGGAGTATGCCAAATTAAAACGAAACTAATTTGATTTTGAACCACTTATGATTTTCATCGTCGAAAATTTAGCCAAACATGTTTCGTTGACTGCCGAAGAAGAAGCCCTTTTTCTTTCCAAAACCGAAACCCATTTTTATAAATCAAAAACGTTGTTGTTGCGGGCCGGCGAAATTTCCCATTGCACCTATTTTGTCAATTCGGGTATTTTACGCAGCTTCAACATCAACGACAACATTATCGAACACGTATTGCATTTTGCCTGCGAGGGCTGGTGGATGGGCGACATGTACAGCTATATTTCGGGCAAACCGGGCAACATTTTCATTGAAGTACTCGAAGCCGCCGAACTGGTCTGCATTTCCAAAGAAAACCAGCAGGAACTGTACCAGAAAATCCCAAAACTCGAACGCTTCTTTAGGATACTGGCCGAAAATTCACTCGTGGCCCACCAAGAACGCCTGATGGACAACCTAAGCCTGAGCGCCGAGGAACGTTTCGAAAAATTTTGCCACAAATACCCAAGCCTGATGCAGTCGGTGCCTCAAAAACACATCGCCTCTTATATCGGGGTAACGCCAGAGTTTTTCAGCAAGATGAAAAGCAAGATGTTGCGCAAATGAAGCGCGAAAAACGCCTTTTAAAAAAATAAAAAATCCCGCAAGGTCATTGACTTTGCGGGATTTTAAAATAACAAGCAGGCCTTAGCGTCGAACCACCCTTAGTAGTGCGCTATCCGAATCTTGTGAGACGATAACTGTATACACACCTGAAGGGTAGCCGTCTCCAAAGCGGTAATCTTGAATCTGGCTGGCATCTACCAGATTTTCGGCTACCAACTTGCCCAACATATTGTATACCCGCAGGTGGATCAGGGCCGAACTTTTTGTTTTTACATCCAGCGCAAAGTTGGCTTCGAACGGGTTGGGATAAGCCGTTACGGCAAAGCTGCCCGGCAACACCCGAGTGGCCACCCCTGTGTCTGGCGTGGTAATGCTGCACGCTTTTCCGTTAAACGGACCCCAAACGCCCCCAATCTTGACGGCAACCCGCACCGTGTAAGCTGTGTTTGGCTGCAGCCCCGGGAACATGCCCAGGCTAAACGTATTTAAAGGACGGTCAACAGAGAAGTTGTAAGACAAAGCCGCGTTTGTCAGCTGAAATCGGTATTCGGTGGCCCCAGGGACAACCACCGCAGCAATGGACTGCGTTGTGCTGGTGGCCAGGGCGTCACACTGTGACAAAACAATTTCGGAAGATGGGAAATCGGGCGTGCTTATCGTGCAACTGTCTCCGTAAGGCAAGTATGTTCCATCGGTATTGCGCAAAGCTACCTCGACGGCATAGGTGGTGCCAAACGCCCTGATGGCAGCCGACAATTGGTTGAATGTAAATCGGTTTTGCCCGGCCAATGCATCATACTCCTGCACGGCATTGGTGCTTAAGTTGGTGATCCTGAACCGGTATGCTGTGACCGAACTTACATAAGTGGCATACACAAATTGTCCCATACTGGTCAGGGTGGTGCCACACTGCGCACCAATGGTTGTCACCGGACTAGGTGTACTCAACAAACACGGTGTGCCGTAAAACGGTTGCCATATATTGTTTAGTTTTAAAGCCACTTCTACTTGGTACGGTGTTCCTAAATTGATTCCCGGCAATGATGACAAGGCAAATGAATTTACAGGACGATCAACAATAACCACGGCATTGGTAACCAGGTTTGTAATTTTAAACCGATACCCTTGCGCACCAACAACATACGTTGCATTTATCGTTACCGATAAACTGGAAATCGTTGCGCCACATTGTGTACTTTGTAATGTCGCAAGGATTGGAATACATCCACCAGCTAAACCTACATTATCGATGACGCCATTGCAATCGTTGTCTATTCCGTCGGCACAGCTGTCTACAGCACCCGGGCTAATGGCGGGGTTTGCATCGTCGCAGTCGGTTGAAAATAAACTGCCTCCACAGGCCACCATGGTCATGGAACTACTTCCGAAACCATCGTTATCTGCATCCAGATACCGTATCTCATTGTCATTACAATCCAAACTATTGGAAACATATCCCGAAGGAACTCCTGTACAACTTATTTGGGTAACCGCTGGGTTACCAAAACCATCCCCATCAGCATCTTGATAATAGGTTATATTGGCATTAGGATTCATGCTTACAATAACGGTATCACTGGTAGCCGAACTGCAAACACCGTTGGTTACCACCGCCCTGTAATAGGTTGTAGCGGTTAGACTCCCTGTAGGTAATGATGTAGCTGTTGCACCGCTTATGTCAGTCCAGCCCGAAGTTCCGTTAGCCGATTGCTGCCATTGTATTGTTCCTACATTACCCGATAGCGAAACTGTAGTGGATGAGCCGGAACAAATAGTGGTGGTTCCCGATGCTGTACCCGCCACTGATACTGGATCGACCGTTATCGTCGTAGTTCCCGAAAAGTAACAACTTGGGAATATGGTTGTGTTTGTAGCACTCACGGTGTAGGTTTGTGTAGCGGTTGGCCGGGCATAAACGGTTGCAGCACTACCGCCAGTGTAGGGGCTGATTCCTGCAGCATCGGTATACAGACCTGTCAACGGCGCCCAGGTATAGGCAATCGCAGGCAACTTGGTCAGCCTCATATTGGGTCTGCTGGCCGAAGAACCTGTTGGGGTTGCGGCAGCTCTGATTGCTGCTGGGGTTGCATTATTGGCACGGTAAAAACTGGTAGCCACAAAACCGGGATTAGAATTTGTTGACAAAACAAAATCTGTAGCGGTACCCGTATTGGCATTACTGTAAGACATTTGGATAATAATATTATTTTGACCATTCCAGGAAAAGTGGTTTGTAAAAGGAATCGTCAAATCGGCTGGTAAATTGGTTGTAGGCACCACGAGCGTGCTTGCAGGCCTAACAGTTAGATGTATTACATTGCCATCAAAAATAGATGCCAAATCATTACGAGCGGTATAAATCACATCGATTTTAAACTCATTTAAACTTCCGCTAAATGTAGCACCAACGGCAGAAACATTAAGTGTCAATGCGGTAATTTTGTCACCAGCCACAAAACCCAAAGCGGTTAATTCACTTGCCTTTATCAACATTTGATGTTTAGAACCGCCAAAATAATTGGATAAGGGTGACGGATATCCTGTTGGGCTGTTTAATGCTGTTCCTGTTCCAAGAACCACATCCAGAGGCGAAGCGTTTGCAGACAGTGCTACAGGACTTCCATTGGCACAAGTGGTTGCCGCAGCAGGTGTAACTACTGGTGATGGCAAAGAATTTATATTAATATAGATATTGGCAAACTGTTGACATCCTGAAGCAGCATTTGCCGTTAATTGATAAAACGTAGATACACTTGGGTTAAAGGTATAACCGGTTGCACTGGTACCGGAAACTCCTTCACTTGGAGTCCAGGTATAACTTTCATAATCCGAAATAGGAGAAGTAATAGTAACTACGGGTGATGAAGTTCCGGGGCAAATATTTAGATAATTGGCACTTAAGCTTACATAAGGTGTCGGTATAATAGTAGCAGTAACGGGAACTCTTGAAGACCTACAACCAGAAGTCAATCTCCAATTGTAGAAATTATTGTAGTACCCCACAATACCATTCGAGTTTCCTGTAATTGTAATGCCATTTGAAGGGCCATACGTTGCACTGGCGCCCGCAGTATTTCTAACCAATGTTGCTGTTGATGTCGACTTTAAACTTAATCTGTAACCGGTTCCGGGGACAATGCTAAAATTTATTGGGATGCTTACCGGAGTGCCAACAGATGTCAAGGTCGTACTGGCCTGGGCAGCAGCTACCGTGTAGGTAGGACTGGTTTGCAATACCGTTCCGGCAGCGTTGCGCAACTCCACGATTACTGTGCCGGCTGTCCTGGGGAATACATCGACAGAGGTTAAGGTAACCGCAGCGGCTGCATCAAATATTTCATACGAATTTGCTGTAGTATTGCCATAGGTTCCAATAGAAGGACTTATCGGGCCAAGATTCGTTACCGCACCACCTATCCTTGGCTCTATATAATATGTTTTGGTTTCTAATAAAACACCCGTCGGATAAAAACTGCCTGAATACAAATATAAACCTCCAACAGCCTCAGTGTACCAGTCGAAGGTAGCGCCGGCAGACGCAGTTGCAGACAGAATAAATCCAAAAGCACCACACCGACTTGCCGGATTTGTCACGGTAACCGTGGGGTTATTGATGACTATAGCAATGCTGTTGGAATTCGAAAAAAGCCCACTGTTTAAACAGGTAACCCTAAAATAATAGGTTTCGTTTGCGGTCAACACCGGAGTGGTGTAGGTAGCGCCAGTAGCATCAGGAATGGGTCCGGCCGAATTGTACCACTGATAAACAAGTCCGTTATCGATGGTGTTGTAATTGGAAGCGGTTAAAGTAGCCGTTCCGGAAAGACAAAACGTAGTTATTGGCGTAGTAATGGTAGCTGCTGTAGGCGTCGAAGCGCATGCTGGTGGTGTAACTACAGTAAAAGTATAATCTTCGACTTCTCTCCTGCCGCCAGTAGCAGGACAAGGATTTGTTGGATTTGTACTATCATAATCCACAAGAATACGCATTCTGGTATTTCCAACGGTAGCGGATTCTGGCACAGTGAACGTTCCTGAAAAAGCATTGACTTTTACTGTTGTATTGGCCACTCTTTCTGAAGCTTCAAATATCCGGTTATGATTCCAATCGACCCATATGGCCACACCAGCAGGTCCTCCTACCAAAGTCGTTGAAAATGAAATGGGCTGGCGTAAATATTGAGAAGCACTTAAGGCAAGATAATCACCATAGCCATTTGGAGCAAATCCTGAATTGGTATTGTTGATATTGGATAAGCCGCCCGTTGTCGTAAATGCATTAAAATAAGAGTCAGAAGTGGACGGTGGGGGTATTGCACAATAATTGTTGATTGTTAATTGTGCACCATCAGAGTTTACGATACAACCATTAGACGATACCACCAGCCTATAAAAATCAGTTGTACTTGTTGGGGCATAAACTAGTGTCGTAACAGTTAATGTTGCGGTATTGGCGCCGGCATAGTTTACATATACGGGCGTTCCGTTGCTAACATTGACATATGTGCCATTTAAAGTGGTGGCGCGTTGCCATTGATAGGTTACCGTGCCAATAGCATCGGTCGAGGCAGAAAATGTGGTGCTATTTCCAGCATATACAACTGAATTTACTGGTTGGGTAGTAATGATAGGCTTATTAATCTGCAATTGCGCACTTTCAGACAGCACCACAGGGCATGGCGAATTTGCAGTAATCCGTGCCCGGTAATAATAGTTTCCGGCTGCAGGCGTGGTAGCTAAGGTCGTCACACCCAAAGTAGCTGTTGTTGCATTGGTATAGGTTGCCCCAATTGGCGTATCATTGGCGACCGAAGCCCATGTTGCATTATCTGTGGAATACTCCCATTGGTAGCCAGATACAGCACCCGAAGCCGCTACACTAAAAGTTGTGGAGCCACCCGAATAACAAACCATTCTGTTTGATGGATTGGTATTGACAGTAATCCCGGTTGTGAAATTCAATGATGCCACGGCAGAATTTACAGCATTTGCCGGACCGGTTACTGTGGCATAATAGGTAAAACCGTTTCTTGCATTGCTGCTGTTGTTAATGGTTAAGGTAGCCGTGTTTGCACCACTATAATCACCACCATTTGCGATTGGGGTTGTGCCCGATGCGTTAGTTTCATACCACTGGTATCCTACCACCACACCTGACGCTGCAACAGCGTATAGTGCAGTGCCCGAGTCACATAAATATACAGCGACGGGTTGTGAGGTCACCGCGACATTCCCTACAAATAAAGTGGCGGTATTTGACGCTTGTGGGTTGCAGGGGGCGGTACCAGTCACTACACAATAGTACGCCCTTTGATTGGGAGATTCCTGAGCGGCACTAATAGTTAATGTATTAGTAGTAACACCACTAAAAACAGCATTATTTGATAAGGCCACCCCAGCTCCGGAATTTACAGACTCATACCATTGGTATGACAAACCAGCACCCGTAGCGGCAATACTAAATGTTCCATTATTACCCGTAACAACTGCTTGAGGCATGGGTTGTGTTGTAATTTCAACAGGGTTATAAATGCTAATCTCTGTAGTTACTGTGGTAGCGCACCCTAAATTGGTGACTGTGTAGGAAATGGTTACCGTACCTGCCGATTGCGCAGTTACCATACCACCATCCACAGTTGCCACAGCATTATTTGATGAAGCCCAAACCCCTGAAGGCGTAGCATCAGACAACAATAAGGTGGGACTCGACAAGCATATTGGTGAACCACCCGTTATGGAGGCAACAGTTGGGGGCGGATTAACCGTAAAAGAAGTGGTACTCGTCACTGATGTAACCGAATTATAAACAGAGAAGGTTCCGCTGGTAGTGCCGGCTGTTAAGGCAACCGTGATGGTCGTGTCATTGACAACGGTAAATGGTTTTGAAACCCCGTTTAATTTTACATCGGTAACGTCTGTAAAACGAGAACCTGTTAGTGTAACTACGGTACTGGGCACATCAGCAGAACATGCTGTAGCAGGGCTAAAACCTGTCAGGACAGGAGGAGTGAATTCAAACGCATAATCATCAAAACCCACACTTCTCGAAGCAGATGGTGTCGAAGTAGTACCACTGGCAATAATATAAAAATTGCCCCCCGTATTAAATGAAAGGGGTACTTGGGCAGTATATTCATACCAACCACTTGTGGCAACCGCTGGTGCAGCACTAGCAGGCAAAGGAATATCCAATAATAAAGTTGCTCCAGTTAAATTTGGTGCTGTGTTCGCGTAAAATGTGGTTCTGTCAGTTGTAAGGCCGACGGTTGCGTTTCTATAAATCCATACCCTTAATTGGGTCTCATCTGTAGGGAAGGCAATTAAATTATAAGGTGTGCTTATGTATAAAGAAATGTCATTGGTTGCAGATGACTTTAATTTACCTGCAAACGCGGCTCCGGAATGGGGCGATGGAACACCATCATTAGCAGCTGTAGGGAACCAATTATTTGTTCCGCTTACTGACTTTGACCAACAGGAAGCAGAAGAACCTACTGAGTCAAAGCTTTCAAAGTGTGGTAAATTTGTGAAAATACATGGAGGAATATAGGTAAACGTTAAACCTGTTGTTGGCGTTACAGTAGCTTTGAAATTTACAGTCGCCGCTCTGGTTGTTCCTGCGGTCAAGGCCGTCCAGGGTGTTTCAAATCCTCCAGCCCTGTTATTGAAATCTGCTCCTACTGGACTAGATCTTAACCCTACTTGTATACCAGATACATCGTTTGCTGTGCTTGTAACATTGCATGTGCCATAGCGTATTTGGGCAATATTAGAAGATTCATGCAAACGAATTTGAAAATTTAGCACATCTCCAGGAAAAAGCAGATTATCTGAACCGCCGTTGTATCGTGCCGCATTATTCCATTGGATAACGAAAACCCTATTGGGAAAGGTTCCTTCGGTACCCGTAGTTATCGATGATGCATTACCTCTAATATCCCTGCCGAAAGCCGAAATCACACCAAGATAGGGTTCTGTTGAAGAAATGGGAGTAAAGTTTAAAATGTGTGGAGACGTCGCACCAAAAGTTACAAATCCATTGGTACTGACATTAACTTGATTAAAATTTAGACCGGCAAACTTGTAAGCAAATGGAATGGGGGTACTTATAACGGCATCATCCCAACCACTCGCAATAAGCACGGTCGGATTGGCCAAAGGCGTATAGGTTTCATTTGTAGAAGCGAAGGAATAGCTCGCAACCTGAGCAGTCAGATGATTAGCTGACGTGAGTAGCATCAACAACAGTACCTTGGCAAATGACATTGGCATGATCTTCCTTTTACGGTTGAAACGGGTTGCATTGCGCGCTGTCTGATTGAAAAACGATGCCAGTAGTTTGTTCGAAATCGTGTCGTTTTGTTTCATAAATAGCCTGTTTATTGGGGTTATGCTAACAAAAAAATACCTGGAACCCATGAGCTCCAACTTCCGTTTCATCAACCTGACTTACAGCGTATTGAATTGAAACGATTCTTTTTTGCTATTTACTCCCAAAAATAGCCATACAGCCAACGTGAAATAAAAAGGATGCCCATTTTACAGGAAAAGCTGTAGTGGTTAAAAAAGTTAGATTCAGATAATGAAGCAACAGCCGATCGGTACTTTGACCCATCAGACCAATTTGTTTTCTATGGCAAATTTAACCAGCGAAGCGGTGTTGGGCAGATTGAGTTTTGCCAACATATTGTTGCGGTGCGTATCAACTGTTTTTGCCGACAGAAAAAGCGTTTCGGCAATGGCCTGATTGGTGTAGCCTTCGACAATGAGTTTCAAAACCGATTGTTCCCTGGGCGAGACCAAGTTTTCGGTAAACTGGATGTAATCGGTTTTGGCAATTGGTTTTCCGGAATTGGTTTTATCAAACAACGCAGACACTTGCTGACTGATGTAAATTTCGTCGTTCTGAATGGCTGTAAAAGCTTTGATGAATTCTGTTACATCGGCGTTTTTGATCAAAAATCCATCTGCACCCGCTTTCAGCACTTTGGAAACGGTAGCCAAATCAGACAACATGCTTACAATCAAAACTTTGGTGTTTTTATGATGTCTTTTGATTTCGCGGGTCGCTTCTATGCCATCGATAACGGGCATGTTCACGTCCATCAATACGACATCAAATTCTTGTTTATGACACTTTTCAATCGCTTCTTTGCCATTCAGGGCAAAATCGAAATAACCGATGCCAATGTGCTCTTTTAAGATAAGCTCCAGTCCGTTGATAAACAATTTATGGTCGTCTGCAATCAGCAGTTTTATGTGGTTTGCCTTCATTTACACCGGAATTTCTATTATGGCTCTTGCACCAAAGTTAGGTTTGGAATCAAAATCGACAGTACCTCCCACCGATTGAATCCGGGTTTCGATATTGTGGAGGCCGTTTCCTCTTTTTACCGATGATACATCATAACCAACCCCGTCATCCTCATACATCAACACCAACAAATTATCCCTCAAAATCAAATCAATCGATACATTTTTGGCGCCCGAATATTTTATGGTATTGTTGATCAGTTCCTGTGTTACCCGATACAGTTCGTGTTCTATTTTGGCATCAAACCGCTTTTCAATTTTGGTGCTCGACAAGGTAAAGTTGATCAGGTGCAATTCGTTTATTTTGTTGACCAATGCCTCTGTTGCCTGTAAATACCCTTTTTCGATCAACACCGAAGAACTCATCTCATGCATGATGGTGCGCAATTCGGTGATGGAATTGTCCAACAAGGCAATGGAATCGTCTACTTTTTCGGCAATTTCCTGTGAGCCCTTGTTTTTAATGCTGTTCACAAACATCCGAACTGTCGAGAGTTGTGTCCCTAAATTATCATGCAGGTCACGGCTGATGCGATTTCGTTCTTCTTCCAGTGCTTTTTGGCGTCTTATTTTTGCCATTTTATTGCGTTGGTACAACAAAACGATAAAGAATATCGTGGTCAATAACAAGGCAAGAATGCTGAATATCTTAATGTTTTTTTGGTTTTCCAATTCGTTTTTAGCCAACAAATCCTTCTTGATCTGTTTGATTTTATTGGCTTCTTCAATAGTTTTGAATTGATTTTTCAGGCGAATTTCTGTTAACTCCTGCTGCTTGGCTTCGTTATAGATGGAGTCATTGACTTTCTTGAAGGCTACCTGGTTGTCAAAGGCCTTTTTGTAGTTGCCTTGTGAGGCATAGATTTCCGATAACAGCCGATACCCTTGCCTTTGCCCGTCAAGATTCCCAGATTGTTCCATCACCCCTAAACCTTCATGGATACGTTCAATCGCTTTTTGGTTGCTACCCAATTTGAAATAGGTCTCTCCAATTAAAATATCTGCTACAGCAACGCCATGACCATAACCCATTTTCTCACGCAATTCACGGGATTTTATATAATTCGACAATGCTTTGTTATAGTTCTTTTGGTAAGAATATACCTTACCCAAACCTTCAGTGTTTCCTGCAACGGAAACGATATTGCCGGTTTTTGTTCCAGTCGCTAAGCCTAAATTATAATGGTGAATTGCCTTTTCTGACTGACTCAATTCCAAATAGATATCACCTATATTTTGGTGTACATTGCTTACATAAACTGCTGTTAAAGGGTTGGGTTTTAACTTCAAACAATCAAAATAATAACGCAAAGATTGCTTGTAGTTTTTTTGTTTTGAATAAAGAATCCCCAAATTGTTATAGGCACCAAAAACACCTGCTTCATCTTTGCTTTTTTTGGCCATGTTTACTGCCGAAAGCAAAT
>CAZXRX010000015.1:0-45012 GCA_964642945.1 uncultured Flavobacterium sp.
TAATTTTTTTGGGCCTGGAGGTACAACAGCCTTTGTTTCTCCATTTCCTGGGCGGCGATGATGCCTTTTTTGTAGAGGTTTTCATAGCGTTCAACATCTTTTTGCTGCAATTCAAGTTCGCCTTGGCTGATGCTTTGCTGTGATTCGAGCAGGCTGAGCCTTTCACGGAGTTGTGCCGATTCGTAGGTTTGCGCATGGCCTTCCACGGCATAAGGCTGAAGCTTTTTGTTGAGTTGGTCGGCAGAATACTCTTTCTGGAACACCGCGTAGGCGCTTTCAATTTCTCCCAACTGTGCTGTTTTCATACGTTCGAAAGGAAAATCCATTTGATCTGTATGTATAGAATCGACGAGGCTTTTCAATAAAAAGACATCCTTGTAATTGGCTGCATTTTCAATGACGGCCAAGGGCGTGTTTTTGGCCACGAGGGCTTTGTCTTTTACCAAAACCGCTTCTATCTTGCCGGACGTCCGGGCGACCAATTTCTCAGGTGGGACTGCTGTGGTGATGACAATTTGGGTAGGAATCATATCGGGGTACCTGACCACATAGGATGCCCAAAAAAGCAACAGCAAAATGACCAAAACCACAACATTTCCCCATCGGATCATCCAATGCGGTACACGGGTCAGGATTTCCTGCACTTCTTCATTCCTTAATTCTATGTCATTGGTTTCAGGCATTTACAACGGTTTTTAACTGCCCAATTGCAGTTGGTTTTTGACCAATTCATAATAATTCCCTTTGTTGGCAACCAATTGATGGTGGCTGCCTATTTCCGTAATCCGGCCTTTTTCAAGAACCACAATCTGGTCTGCATTCATTACGGTACTCAATCGGTGGGCGATGACGATGACGGTTTTATTTTTGAAAAAAACATCAAGTTTTTCCATGATTTGCTTTTCGTTGTTGGCATCCAGGGCCGATGTGGCTTCATCGAAAAAGAGCATTTCGGGGTTTTTATAAACAGCCCGGGCAATGAGCAGGCGCTGTTTTTGGCCGGTACTCATCCCGATGCCTTCCATCCCGATTTTGGTATTGTAACGCAACGGATGTTCTTCGATAAAACTTTTGATGTTGGCTACTTCAGCAGCATAAACCAGCCGATTTTTGTCAATTACATCTACACCAACAGCAATGTTATTGGCGATGGTGTCACTGAAAATAAAACCTTCCTGCATGACGGTACCCAGGTGGTTCCGCCAGGTTTTCTGGACTACATTCCTTAAATCAATCAGGCTGCTGTTTGAGGATGTGGTGTCACGCAATCCGATTTCGCCTTGGTTGGGTTCATAAAATTTGAGCAGCAATTTGAGCAGGGTCGTTTTACCGCTCCCACTGGTACCTACTATAGCGGTAATTTTGTTGGCCGGAATAGTCAGGTTCAGGTTTTCCAGGACGTTGACATCTGAACCGATATACCGGAATGTCAAATCCCTGATGACAATATCGGCATTTTGGGGAATCTCGTGCTGTTTTTCGGTGTCGTGCTGGATTTCATCTTCCCGGTCATGTATTTCCGCCAGTCTTTTGAGGGATATTTTGGCATCCTGGGCTTCGCGTATAAAATCTATCAATTGTAGTACCGGACCATTCAGACCGCCTACTATACTGCTGATGGCCATCATCATCCCTAAGGTAATCTGCCCATCGATAACCAATTTGGCTGAAAGGAAAACGATGATGATGTTTTTTAATTCGTTGATGAAATTAGATCCGATACTTTGGGTTTGTTCCAAAACAAGGCTTTTCATTGACACCTTGAACAAACGTGCCTGGATGTATTCCCAACCCCAGCGTTTTTGTTTTTCGGCATTGTGCAGTTTGATTTCCTGCATGCCGTTGATGAGTTCGATGACCTTGCTCTGTTCTGCGCTTATTTCGGCAAACCGTTTGTAATCGAGTTTTTCCCGGCGTTTCAAAAACAGGGTTACCCAAAGGAAGTACAAACCGCTTCCGACAAAAAATATCAGGAATACCTTTATATTGTAATATGCCAATACTGCGCCCATGATGAACATATTGAACACGGAAAACAGCACATTGAGCGAAGAAGTTGTGAGGAGGCGCTCGATGCGGTGGTGGTCGTTGATGCGTTGCATGATATCGCCGGTCATGCGCACATCAAAGAAAGAAATGGGCAGGTTCATCAGTTTGATGAAAAAGTCAGAAATGAGCGAAATGGTAATGCGGGAAGACAGGTGAAGTAAAATCCAACCCCTGATCAGGTCGAGGGCCGTTTTTCCTACAAACAGGAACAATTGGGCAAACAATACAAGATACACGAAATGGATGTTCTGGTTTTGTATTCCTACATCAACGATGCTTTGGGTAAGAAAAGGAAAAATCAGCTGCAGCAGACTGCCGGCGAGCAAGCCTATTATGAGCTGGATAACAAAAGACTTATAAGGAAAGATATATTGGAACAACATAGAAAACCCCAACCCATTTTTTTCTTCCTTGTCAAACTCACTTTGGTGAAAATTGGGAGTAGGTTCAATCAGCAGGGCGATGCCTTCTTCGGTGGTTTCGTCGGCATTATTGCCAATCCAGGATTTCAGGAATTCTTCCGGGGTATATTCCATCAATCCGTAGCCCGGATCGGAAATGTACAGTTTTTGAATTGTGGATTTGTGGGTTTTTATTTTATAAAGCACCACATAATGGTTGGCATTCCAATGCAGGATGCACGGCAAAGGCGCCTCTTCGAGTTTTTCCAGACTGAGTTTAACCCCAAGGGTACGGAAGCCGAGTGTTTCTGCCGCATCGGAAATATTGAGCAGGTTGCTTCCTTCCCTGGTGGTTTCAGACAAATCGCGCAACGTTTGTATGTTGATGGTTCTGCCATAATGTTTGGCAATCATCTTCAGGCAGGTCGGCCCGCAGTCTTTGGTATCAGCTTGCTTGTAAAACGGGAATTTTTTCAAGAATGGATTAAAATTTTGGTAATCAAAAGTAGAGAAATGATTTAAATTCCCCTACTTTTTTTACTATTTCATGCAATCGGGTTTTATGAAAAACAACAGACACTGTCCCATGCCGGTACAGGACCTCCTGTGTAACAGTTTGTCGTACTCGGACCGAATGAGCAACGGTAGCAGTTACAAAGCCCTGGCGGTGGTGGCACTGCCTTTCCGCCGACAATGTTTTTTTGTTCATTTTTGGAAATTTCCTGACTGCCTGATAAATTTAAGATTGATTTTTTCATGAGGTATTTATTTATTATTGATGGGCTCAATTCTTTAGCGTCGGTTGAGTTTCTGACGGAATAAACAAGGGCAATATTGCTATTGCCCTATTTTGCTGGGATTTAATTACATTGGACATCCTGTGGTGCAATTCGGCAGGCACACATATCCGCATGGGATTTTTGGCCTGTCAATTCCGCCGATAAGATTTTTCTGCTCTGCTTTTGAAAGTGTTTTGGCTCCTGCCAAATCCATGATTGATTTTTTCATGATGGTATTGTTTTATTGTTTATTTAAGCCCAATCGTTTAATGTCAGTTGGGTTTCTGACCACATTGATGATAAGAGCGATATGGCTCTTTTATTTATTCAGGACATCCGATACGACAACCAGGAAGGCAAACGTACCCGCAAGGTGGTGGTGGTTTATTGATTCCGCCGATAAGGTTTTTTTGTTCTGCTTTTGATAGTGTTTTGGCTCCTGCCAAACCCATGATTGATTTTTTCATGATTTTTGTGTTTTGATAATTAGATGTTCCTTAATCGTTTAAAGACAGTTAAGGGTTCTGTCTATTGTTGCAACAATATTTTTAATGACTTATTTCAGTAACCCGCAGCAGGTTTTCATTATTTTTTTGTTCCCCGAAGTGGTTCAGGAAATATTGGAGTTCACTGATTTCATAGCCATCAGGAAACAACTTCCCATTTACCAGCTTGACCGGTGAATAGTTGAAATCATTTTTGGCACACCATAAGTAATTTTCATTGATTTGTTGGTCTATGGCTACGAGGTCACAAACTCTTTCCCACTTTTTGAGCCAGTTGTTGAGGGGCATTTGGTGAATGTGCCAATCATCTATGGCCTCTATGGCCATGGATTCATCATGCTGGTCAATGGCAAGCATCTGCTGGACCACAGCACGGTACGGATTGTCTTTGTTTTCAGGATTGATGTTGAAGTGGAGGGTGAAAGAAAATTTTTCAGGGAACTTCACAAATAGCTTTTTGGTTTCTTCGTAAGCTTTATGGCAATGGCTGCAACTTGGACTCAAAAACAACACCAGGTGTACGGGGGCATCTTTTTCCCCAAAGCGGATTCCGTTCAGGGTTTCCAAGTCATAGGCATCGACAACTTCTTTTGAAAGCGCTTCAAACACGGCACTGTTTCTTTTGAAGCGGGTGAGTTGGTTGAGCTTCTGCTGTGATGCCGTATGGGTTTCAATAATGGGTTTTACATACAGCCAAAAGGCAGTAAAGAACAAGCCTGTCAGGAAATAATAATAACCATCCGGCAAATAAAAAGCCGTGTAATTAAAGTTCCAGGCAATATAAATGCCCTGTACCATAACCAGAAAAGATACCAACAGGCACAAGGCACACCATTTCCTGATTTTTGTTTTCTGTAGCCAAATGGAATACAACAGCACCGGAACGGAGAGCAAGCTGAAAAAACCAATATACACGACAGACGACACCGGGTCAAAAAGTAACGATGCAGTGTTGACACCGAAGAAGAGTAAAGGCAAATCAGAGAAACTGATCCATTTGTTGATGTGCCCTGAACTGGAATTGATTACCGAATCACAACTGGTATTGAGGCCATCACATATTTTTTTGGAGAGGTCATTGGCCGTACCTATTTTTTCCTGAACAATCAGGATGCTTACCATCAGGCCTAAAAGGGAAGTTGTGAGATACAATACCGCCGCTGCCGTGATGGGATGGTGAAATAAAAACAGGGCAGCTAATGTCAAACCAAGAAAAAGGTAAACCCAATTACCGCTAAACCATCGTTTTTGGAAAATGGCTACGGCCGCATCGTTTTCTTCCACAGCCAAAACAACACCATCCCAAAGCGCACAAAAGGCTTCGGTTGAGAAACTGGTCTTTTTGAGGTTTTCAGCCTGTACCGTAACTGTTGCACCCTTCTTTGAAACCAGCACAAATTGTTCCTGGTTGTCTACTTCCATAAGGGAGAGGAAGGTGTCGGGCAGTTCACCGAATTGTGATTGGTCTACACGGGCGGCAATGTTTTCAATCTGTAGAAGGTCTAAGGTATCGGTTACCGCAAAAAGACTCGGATAATTGGGATGTGATTGAAAAGCGTCCTCAAAATTCAATCCGTCAACAGGATAGTGGTTCAAGGAAAGGTAATGTTCCATCAGTTTGATCATACCGGAAAACGTATTTGAAATAGTTACAATACCTCAAAATTTGTTTTTTTTCAGATACAAAAAATCACATTACTGCATTATTCATAAATTATGGTGTATATAATTTATAAATTGTATACGCTCAAATTGACCATAAATATTTGATTTTCAATGTTTAATGGATTTTAAAAATGAGATACAATTCAATACTGACAAACTTTGGGAAACAAATGATATATTTGGGTAACGGAACCAATCCAGTAATCTTTAAACCAAAAAACCATGAAAAAAAATCAGTCAGATTTTGCGCAATTCGATAAAAATGTCATTGGGAAGAATCAGTTGGGTAACATCAGCGGTGGTGGTGCAACGGGTACGCCGACAACGCCTACCACGCCTCCAACAGGAACCACTACGACTTCCACTACCCCTCCGGGAGACGGAACCAGGGACAACACATTAATACCGCCTTTTGTTCCTACGCCAAAATAGTTTTATAAACTCAAGAGATTTTATCAAGTCCTTTAATGAACTGGGCAGGAGTAACACCTGTTCTTTTGTTAAAGGACTTTGTAAATGAAATGGCATTTTTGAAACCCACGCTTTCCGCTATAGCCTGCGTGGAATATTTCCGGTAAACAGGGTTGTTTATCATTTCATTGATGGCGTAATTGATGCGGAGTTCGTTCGAATAGTCACTGAATGACCTTCCGTAATACTTGTTGACCACCCATGACAGGTAAGTAGTGTTCGTTTTGATTTTCTTGGCGAGTGACTGCTGGGTAAATTCAGCGCTCAGGTAATACTTTTTCTCTTCGAGTGCCTTGAGTTTGGCTAAAATTTCGTTTTCCTTTTCCTGACTTATATTCAGGTTGTTCTTCTTGTTGTCATCCATCAACACATCGGCAACCGGACTGACGGCTATCCCTTTTTCAATATCCACGGTTTTGTATTGCTCAATCATCTGGGCTATTTTTTGCTCGGCCCTTTTTTTCTTTTTGTTGTTGACTACAAACAATCCGGCTAGTGCCAAAAAAGCAATAGCCACCAAAAGGCCTATAATCCAATACCAGGTTTTTTCATGCCTGTATTTGTCCTGAATGAGCAACATTTCGCTTTTTATGGCTGCATCACTGAGTTTGGAGTTGATAGCCAAAGCCTCATTACTGATGGCGGTTTGTTTGCTTTCATAGGTGTCCAGATAGGTTTTGGCACATTGGGAAGCCTTCTCCTGATTGCCTGATTTGCTGTAAATCTTGGCTTGGTAAAAATTAGAGTTAATGTATTCATTCGGGCTGGCATTTTGGGTATTGAGGTAAATAGAATCTACCTTTTTGAAACAGGCCAGGGCTTTTTGGTTTTCCTTTTTATAGAAGTAGAGGTCGCCCAGGTTGTTGAGCACCGTGTAATAGTCGTTATTCAGGTAGTTTTCTTTGGCCAGATTCAGTACATTCAGGTACATTTTCTCTGCCTTGGCGATATTTTGCTGCATGTATAAAATATTCCCAATCTGGATTTGGCATTTGACACTGTTGTTGATTGAATTTTTCGAATACAACATTGATTTGCGGTAATAATACAAAGCAGAATCCAGTAATTTGGGCACAACAGTGTTGGCCTTGTAATACTGCTCATAATACAGGCCCAACCTCAGGTAATTGTTGCTTTTGGTAATGAGGTAATTTTCACCGAGGTATTGGTTTTGAATTTTGTCAACAATATGGTCAGATTTTTTTGACATCCGGATGGCCCCCTTGAAATTACCGATTTCACTGTATATCAAACCCAGGTTATTACTGAATTTTACCATCTGCATTTGATCTCCCAAGGCTTCTGAAATATCTTTGCCGGCCATGAACTTATCGAGGGCATTGTTGTATTTTTTGTTTTTCCAGTCAATCAGTCCGCCGAAGTTGAGCAGGTATGAATTGACCCGTTTTTTTTCTGTGGAAGGCGGTGCTTTCTCCAGACAGGAAAAAGCGCGTTTGTAGTGGATGTTGGCATTTGCTGCATCACCTTTTAACTGGTAGAGATACGATTTTATGCCGTAAGCAAAGGCTTGGTGGAGCACATTCCCGGAAAGTTGGATGCGGTTTGCATAAATCAGACAACTGTCTGTATCGGTATTCAATAAAGCCCGCGCCTTTTCACGCAAAATCAGGTATTCACGCTCCGGAAGCACAGTCGGTTTTTGGGAATAAACCGTACCCATGAAAAGAAAAAGAAACATTCCGATAAGCTGCTTCATCCCAAACAGGTTCGTTTTTTGGTTAAATTGACCAATTGTGTAAGCCGCTTTCCGGATCATGCCTAATAATCAAAATACCAGTTGAAGATGTCGCACCGCAATCCGACAGAAAACCATGTAGTGCTTTCCTTGAAATGCTGGGCTGTATCGACGGCCGGGTTAAAATTGCGGTAAATCAGGCTTCCGAACAATTTCATGTTGGTAGACGGGTTCACAAGGTAACCTGCCTGAAAATCAACGATGAGGATGTTGGTTTTGTTTCCTTGTCCCACCACGACCCCGGTATCGGCATAACGGTCATCTTCGTAATTCCTGTAAATGTCGCTACCGTAGTTGGAATTAGGCCCCGAACTGCTGAAATCCAATCCGCGTTGCCCCACGGTAAACTTGACATCCGCAAAATAACGGCCATAATGGTAGCGCGCAATACCTATGAATTCCCTGAAATTGCCACCCCATTGGTGGCCTAGGCTTTGGTTGTTGTGCCCATAATTCGTGAGCACATTACTGTGGGCGTACACATAAGGGCGTACATGGTTGTACTCGGCCTGAAGCAAGAGGTTTTTGACCGCAAAGGCATTATAGTATTTCGCACCCAATTGGTAACCGAACTTGTTTTTCCAACTTTTGTTGCCGCCCTTGATTTCACCAAGCGAAAACTCATCAAGTAAAAACTGCCCATAAAGATTGATGCTGTTGTTCCATTTGTATTTGGAGGTCAGGCCCAGCAACGCATTCCCGCTTCGGGAGGAAGAAGAGAATTCGACCGTCCGGTAAAAAATGATGGGGTTGACAAAATTGAAATCAAAACCACGGTTGTTCTGGTTGGTCCAGATGACCGATTCAAAAAAACCGACATTGAGTCTTTTGGTCGCATTCCAGCTCAGGTAATGGCTGGCCGCATATTTGGTGGCATAGGTACGGTCGAGCGTGGCATCTTCGCGCACATCCTTGAGCCAGGTGTAAATATTGGTGTACTTTATTTTCCAGAACTTGGTATTGATCTTGAAGTACGGATAAGGACTGGCCCCATCACCCAACAACAACGAACGGTAACCGTCACCGATAAAGTTGCGCCCGTAACCCAACTGCAAATCAAAGAATTTACTCGGCGCAAAGGTCAGGTTGGCTTCTGCCAGTGGAAAATCATAGGCATCGGTATGGAATTCCTTGGCAATCCCCACACCTGGAATGATGGCCGGATTTCCGCCTGCGGGTGCAATCGAGTTGGCATAACGGTTGAAATAATCGGCAAAACGGCCCTGGCTTTCAAAAATGGTGGTGGTAAAATTAATTTGGCTGCCCAAACCGCCGCGGATTTGTATCCCACGGGTATTGACATAGGTGTAATCGTTTATACTGGGGTCGCTTTTCCCGAGTTGGAGGTCAAAAATCGGGTTCATCGTGAACCAATAATCTTCCCCCTGGATGGCAACGGTATTTTCGTTGAACAACTTCCTGCCCCACCACGATTTTTTGTTTTTCATCAGACCCGCATTCGCTTGAGCTAAATTGTAATAGCGGTTTACTTCTGCAAAAGTATAGGGTTTTGACGCCGTGTGATTGTTCGTACCTACCTGGTTCATGGCCGGGTCAAACTGCGCGTAATAACTGTGCGACAACGGGATGTTCAGGTGGCTCTCAAATTGCGGATTCCTGAATTTTTTATAGACGATACTGTCATATTCAGACAATTCGTTGTTTTTGTTTTTTACCAGATTGTTGCTTCCCTGGGTGGTTTGTGCCCCACTGATTACTTCGCTTTCCATTTTGATGGCGGCAGGATCCTGCAACGGAATGGCAATGCGGATGGTGTATTTCGAATAGGTTGGTTTTCCATTATAGGTAGCCGGGGTTACTTTCGGGAGTTTCCCAAAGACTTTTTTGGCTTCAGCAATCAGGGTTTCGTCAATCGCATCTACATACTGCACCTTGAAACTACCGTTTTCATCGACTTCAAAAAGTACCTTCACCATGGTTTTGCTGTCTTTCATCTTGTCCGGAACCTGGAAAGTCTTGAACACGAATGTTTGTACTTCATTGTAAAAACAATTTTCCAATTCGGTGGCTTGTTTGCCCTGGCAATTCGGAAAAACGGGGAACTGTTGGCTGTATTTCGTTTGTGCTGCCATAATTGCAGACCAAAAAATAAAGGAAACAAGAACAATTTTTTTATACATTTTTATAAAAAATAAAATTAGTAATCACTGCCGGCTGCGGCTCCCGTGGCAATGGCTTTGGCCGATGACGTACCAATCCTTTTGACACCGAGTTGTATCATGGCCACCGCTTCTTCATAAGTACGAACGCCTCCAGCAGCCTTTACGGGAAGTGGGGACGCATTTTCGAGCATCATGATAATGGTAGGAATGGTAGCCCCATTGGGCAAACCGTTTTCGGTGACGTAAAAACCTGTGGATGATTTTACAAAGACATTTCCGTATTGGGATTCCTTGAAATGGGAGAGTACCACATTTTTTATCAAGGCCGACAATTGTATAATCTGGGTATCATTGAGGGCGGCCACTTCAATAATCCATTTGACGATTTTGTGGTGCTCCAGACCCAATTGTGTCAGGGTGAAAACTTCATTTTTGACCAATTCGGTATCGCCTTTTTTGAAGGCTTCATAATTACAGACAAAATCCAGGTCGTCGGCACCTTCTTCAATGGCTTTGACTGCTTCTGCGTATTTGTTATCAAGCGAATGGGTGCCTTCGGGAAAGGAAATCACGGTGCCAATCGTAATTGGTGAATTGGCTTCGGTAATCATTCTTTTGGCCAGGGAAACCATATCGGGCCGGATCATAATCAGCTTGAAATTTTCATCAATCGCTTCCTGGATGAAATTTTTTACCACAGCCGTATTTTCCTCCACAGAAAGCTGTGCCTGTTGGGCTGTTTTCAGGTAAGTCGAATCGAGGTAACTTCTGATGTTCATGTATATAAATTATTTAGGTAAAAATAAAAAAAATCCCAGCAATGTGGGATTTATGGTTGTCTTTTATTCAAAAACTTGTAATTGATTATAAGAAGTGCAGTCAGGGCGCCACAGCTGTTGGCCAAGCCGTCAAATAGGTCGGCTGTCCGGTTGGAGGTAAACAGGCTCTGGCAGAGTTCCATCAGCAAGCCGTAACCTATGGCGGCGAAAAATACCACAAGGGCTTTTTTTTGATCCTGTATTCCTGTTTTACTGAACCGGAACCACAGTAGCGTAAAGACAAAATAAAAGACAAAATGAACCATTTTGTCTTTGTAAAGTATTTTTATCGAACCGCCCACATCTCCCAAGCTAATCAGGCTCAATAGGGTAATGAGTGTTGTCCAGCACAAGGCTGCAACAAGGAAAATTTTTCTATCAGGCACCGATAAGTTCCCTGTAGGCTTTTTCATCCAATAAATCAGCTACCTGAGCGGCATCTGCCATCTTGATTTTGATCATCCAGCCTTTCCCGTAAGGATCGGTATTGACGCTTTCCGGATTGCTTTCAAGATCTTCATTGAATTCGATGATTTCACCCGAAACAGGTAAAAACAAATCAGAAACGGTTTTTACTGCTTCAACAGTTCCGAAAACCTCATCTTTATCTAAAGTTTGGTCTAAGGTTTCTACTTCTACATAAACGATATCACCCAATTCTTTTTGGGCAAAATCAGTAATACCTACTGTAGCGATACCGCCATCAATGGAAACCCATTCGTGGTCTTTGGTATATTTTAAATTCGCTGGAATGTTCATTTTATATTTGTTATTTGTTTTTATTTCAGTTTGTTTTTGCTTATTCAAAATTAGCATTTATTGTCAACCCCACAAAAAGTTTTATTCCTAAACATTAGTTCCCGAAATTGTACCTCAAGGTAAATCCTGCACGGATATTCGTCAGTGGGAAAGAGGTTGAGATTACAGCTTTGGAGAACGAATGGTCATAGAAGAAAATCGTTGTCAGGTTTTTGCTCAGGGCATAATCTGCGGTGAGTTTTCCGGTCCAGATGTTTTGTCCACCTCCCAATTGGTTGTTGTCATAATCCAGATAACGAACAATTGTTTTGTTATTCCTGTAGGAGAAATCGACCTTGATATTGATATCGCCCTTGATGATTCCGGTTGGCGAATCGGCCAGCTTGGAAGAGAAAATGACATCCTTGAAACGGTATCCGACACCCAAGATGTACTCAATTCCCTTCACCTCAGTAAGCAGGTTGTTGTCAAAACTCATCGAAAGTGCCCTGTCTTTTTTCATTTCGGCCAGGAATTTCAGTGAATTTTTCAACTCGAAATCAATCTTCATCAACGGGCTGAATTGTTCCACAAGGTTGATGTTTCCGATGAGCAGGTTACTGTTCAGATTGCCTCCGTTGTCAAGCCCGTCTGGGTTCCTGTCGTACTCAAAATTGGAACGGAAAGAATTGATGGTATACGAAGCCTTATAGGCGTGCTGCAAAGAGAAACGCTTAAACCTTTCCTTGAAGAATTGGTAACGCATCAAACCGTTGTATTTGATGTTCCAGTTGGGCAACGGAATATCTCGGAAAGCACCGAATGATATTTTCTTGGCTGCTTCGCCCTTTTTGTCATTTACAAGGCCCAAACCGGTATAGGCTGCGAGGAATGATGGAATCAAGACGGCCTGACTGTTTTTTCCGAAACGCAGTGGGTAACCGTCGGCATCAACAGGGAATGCAGTGGTTCCGTAATAATTTTCGGCCAAACGGTTGGCTACAATAAGACGGTTACCCCTGAAATCATCAAATGCAGAGGAAGTATATTCATCGCTGGCCCTGAAAGACGTTTTGAGCATGATGGTTGAAATGGCGAAATTACCAGTAGTGTAGGGCGATCTCGAATTGTAACGGTCAACCCCTTCCACCGGATCAAAGCTCACGTCATATTGCTCAGAGAAATTGGTGGCATAGGTCCTGTTACCGTTCAAATCTATCTTGAAATCTGGGAACAAATCAATGTTGGCCGTGAAATTCAGCGTTTTGGTAGCTACTTGGGTGAAACTTTGGTTGAAGTCTGGATAGTAGGTCAACCAACCGTTTTTGGCGGCTTCAAAACGCACGTCATCCTGGCTACCGAAAGCAAACCCCAACGATGGTTTGGCCGTTCCGAAGAAACCAATTCCGGGGGTATATCCTGGCAGAACAGTTCCTTCATTTTGGGTGTAATCAATCTGGACGTTTTTCACACTGGTGAGTACCCCAATCAGTCTTTCCACAAACAGCCCACGTTCTTTTTGGATATTTGGCTTGGCGGCTGTCACTTTTTCACCTGGCTTAGGAGCAGCAATCGCTGGCTTTGGTGCCGCATTATTGCCTTTTTTGGTCAATCCGATGTATTTGTAGAACGAATCGAGGTTGAAAGCCGTGTTCAGCCTGTGCGAGGCAGAGTTCTGGATGGTGTTCCCCAAATCAAAAGTAATGTTCCTGGATTCATCAAAATAACTGGACAGTGCCGTAGACGATTTTTGCCAGTTGTAATCACCTGTATAGGTATAGGTCGATTTCACAAAGCTCAGGAACGGTAGTTTATTCAATGGCAACTCATAATTTACGGTAAGCTGCTGGTTGTGCTGGTTGGGTGTTCCCGGATCAAAATAATCGGTAAACACGGTGTAACTGTTGTCTGGCTCATTGAACTCATTGAGGTAGTTCCTTACAATGTTGTTGGAAGCTGCCGTAAAGCTCATTTTCAGGGCTTTGGTCAGGTTGTAGTTGAAACCATACTGATAATTGAACAGGAAGTTCCTTCTGTAGAGGGTTTCCAATCCGATACCTTCCACATCCACCAAACGGAATTGCTGTTTGTTGAACTGTCTGTTGATGTTCGTACTGAATGAAATGTTCGACGGCAGATAATTGAAATTGAAATCACTCAGCAGTTTCCAATAATTGCTTTTGCTGAACCTTTTCGATTTCTTGAAAGGCTCAATCGGTTTCGACTGGAATCCGTAAGTATAGTCTGCTGCAGAATTAACCAATTGGTCCTGATAGGTCTCAATTTCATAATTGTGACGGTTCACTTCATTGTAAGAATGTGATAAGGTGATGTTCTCGATATCATAGAAGTGCTGTTTCTGCTCAGGTGCCCTTTCTTTTTTAACACCGATAAAATTGATGCTCCTCCTTTTGGTATAATCTATCGCGCGGTTCTTAATGTTCCTTCTTTCGGTTTCGTCAGCCGTATTGTCAATCAATTCATCCAGACGGATGTCGAGGTTCTGCGGATCGTATTCCGGGGTAATGGTTTCTTCACCTATAGAATAGTTGAACGGCAGGTTGATGCCCCATTTTTTAGGCAACAACTTTCCTAAACTCAGGTTGGTCACCACATTATATTGGAAAATATCTTCCCGGCTTCTTTCATTCGGGCCTTGTTCGAGTGTACCAAAACCGGCTGTGCTGTATTTTCCGGTAGCCGAAACCGTGGCAAAATCAGCCATGTTGGCATCAAGGTTTAATACGGTTGCCATACCACCTTTGTTGTCCATGTCGGCGATACGCAATTCGTTGAACCAGACTTCACCCCTGATGTCGCGGGCAGCCACATCAGTAGTTTTATACTTGTTTTTGAGTCCTACCATCAAGGTCCTGACCAATCCGAAGTTTGGATTTCCCTTGATTCCGATACGCAGTTTATTCGCCCTTCCGGCCAATGAAGGATCCAACACGTCATCGTCCTGGTAATATCCGCCGTCAGGATCGTTTGGTGCGGCACTGAAGGCCTGGATTTTCAATTTGGTCAGCAATTCAAGTGGCAAATCGATGCGGTTGCTTTCCGGCCAGATGTCTTCGGCTGAAGAAGCATTGGGAGCAGTCACCTTAAGCGGAATTTCCACCTGGTAGTAGTTGGTTGTAAAGTCATTACCGAATCGGATGAACCCAACCATTTCATCGTTTACGAGTGGCGAAACATCACCCACCAAGGCTTCTGCGTGTAAAAACATTTTCAGTTTTTTGAACTGACGCATATCCACACTTACGTTTTTGAACACGGCACGGGAGTCACTTGGCTGCAAGCCTCCGTTTCCACCTACAGTGGTTGAAGAAACACGAAGCGACAACGATTGCTCATTTTGGTTGATAAGCGAGTTGTTGTTGTAAACCTGCTCCCTTTCCACCCCTGGAGGCGGCACATAACGGATAGGTGTCCTGGTTTCATTTTCCTGCACATTTACTACCTGCACTTCAAAATTGGTTCCGTCATCAGAAGGGTTGTCGGTTGGGTACTCCAGGGAGTTTTCATACCTTCTCCATTCACCACGGACCAAATCCAAGGCACCGAAACGGATGGTAATCCTGTCGGTAAAACCGTTCATGAACATCCTCATGAAACGGATGGATCTGAAGTCTGTAATACCACCCACCGTATTGATGTGCTGGCTGATCGGAATTTTAAATTGAATCCATCTTCCTTTTACAGTATTTCCGTCAGGGGCTGTTATCGAAAATGGCTTGATATCAGTTACAAAATTCACCCCTGGTGTTGAAAGAGCTGTCGGATTAATGTCAACACGGTATTCGAAGTAGGCATCAATAGTACTCATGGTATTGTCCCTATTGATGTCTTCCACGTCAGGAAGGGTCGTAGAACCCCTGTTGTCTTCAGTGACGTCTGTAGGTGAATTGCCATGAACGTTGTTGTAATTGCGGTAGCGGTTCACCACGTCATTGCCCGGCGCCTGTAAAAAATATTGGTAGTTGTCCCCGGAAGGGTCAGCTTGTCCGGCAAAAGCGGGGAACTTGGCTGCTTCCTGGTCATCAGTCAGACCGTCATACCCAATATCCTGTGTAGCCCTGTTGGCCGCATCGTTGTCGAAGGCATAAATTAACGATTGGGAAGCGGGCTGGTTACCCCAAATGGTACTGCTTACTGGTTGGGTGGATCCGGCACCAGGCAGTCCGTTTTCATAGAGTTTCTGTCCGTCCTTCAGAACGTCTTCCGAGATTTCCCCTAGGTCAAAATAAATACTTCCTACGTTGGAGTTGGATGTTTCCACCGGGTTGGGATCAGAAGCCTCATTATAGGGGCTCAACATCCAGAATTGGATGTATTCCACATTACTTTGCTCAAAATTGGTTGAGTTCAGCGGACGGGTAATCCCTCCGAAATTCTGCTGCGGATTCGGCAACTGGTTGCTTCCCGCTGCTGCCGGATTGTAATTATAAGGCCCACGGTCTTTCGGATAGTAAGTCAGGTCAAGGGTATTGATTACCTGTGACTGCCCTTGCGGAACATCCACCAACGGATACAATTCCTCACTGTAAATCCGACGGGTGCGGTTATAAGACAGCTCTTGCTGGTCAATTCCTGAAGGGGTTTGGGTATAAAAAATCGGATCGATGGTGTACCAGGACAATTTGGCACGTTTATCATTATAAGTCAGCGTATTTGAATCGCCGCCGAAACCACCGAATGTCGCATAAGGGGGTGCTATGCCGAAAGAAGGCAATTTAGGAGTTGAACTGAGTGACCAGGCTTGTGGCGAACGCATATCGATATTGGTTTGTGAACCTTCGAAATCATCGATATAAATAGTAGCTTCCCCATCAAACTGGTCGGCTTTGGGTGAATCTGGTTTCAGGAAAGCGATTTCGCCCCTGAAGGACACATTGGACGCCACATCGGTATCCATGTTCGGCAGCTTGTTGACCATTCTGGTTAAAAATGGGACTTCTGTAGAGAAATTGGTATTCAGACCATAAATGGTATTGTTTACCGATTCCTGACCGTAATTGGATTTTTGGGTAAACGGTCTTTCCGTCAATCGTAAGAAAGTAGCACCCACCAAAAACTTGTCGTTGAATTTGTGTTCGATATTGAACCCGAAGAAACGTCTGGTCTGTTGGCCAAATACCGAATTGTTTTCCAGCGAAACTTCAACCGGTGTGTTTGAGGCCGCCAAAGACGGATCCAAAATCTGTACCCTTCCGGCCTGATAGTTCACGCTGTAATCGATTCCTTCCACCAAGACCCTTCCGCCTGCGGTTACCCTTACGGAACCTCTTGGTACGTTAAAGGCCCCCAATGGGATGCCTTCGCCCCCCGCTGATTTGAATTTACCGCGCAACTGGAACTTGTTCTTGTCACTGTCCTGCAAAGCTTGGGCCTGCGTGGTGACATACATGTTCCGGAATACATATTTGGCTTGGTTTTCATTATAGGTCAGTGCATTGTCATAATCTTCGAGTGGATTCACCCTCAGTTTTTCAAACAGGTATTTACCATAGGGCTCAACGGTAGTGAAAATCAACCTTCCGTTTTGTTGGTCAACGGTCATTCCGGGTAGGAAATCGAAGAAACCGTCACCACCATCCTGTGGGTCGTTGTTATAGTTCAAACGATCCAAATTGAACACTTTCAGTAAAGGGGTTTCTGCTACACCACTTGGCAATGGAGTCGTTCCTGTTTGTGTAATGTAATTCAAAGGTGATGGATCGGTATACAAAATGTTAAACCTGAAATCTTCCTGCTCCAACTGGAATCCGCCCGGAATCTGGTAGATGTTTTTCATCATCAGGTTCCACATTGGCTCCCCTACACTGGTCAGGCTGCTTTTCAGGGTTTTTAATATCAGGGTTTGCGTTTGGGGAACACCTCCGGTAACCACGGTAGCTTCTGCCCCGTCGGTTCCGAATTCCCCAACCTGGTAGACTTGGTCACCTATGGTATACTGGTAGGCAACAGCCAAAATTTCGTCATTGGCCAAACGTTGCTGCAACGAAATGTACCCCAATTGTGGGTGAAAAGTATATTCGTTGGCACTCAATTTCCTGGCATTTTCCAACTTCGAATAATCAACACCCTCACTCACGATATTGGTGAAACCCTGATTGGCGGTAGATACCTCACGGATGTTACTGTTCAGCAAGCCGGTTGTTCCGATGGCTGCCGGATCATACTGGTTATTCCTGTTGTCTGAAGGGCTGTCAATGGGTGTAGTTCCAAAAAAAGTACCAAACAGCGCAGGATCTACCGTTACAATTTTATTGTCGGCAATACCAGTCAATCTGGATTCCCCCAAATCCTGTATGGCGATTACGTTACGGAGGTTATTGCTGGTGGTGCTTACCCTGTTCTGCCTGTTGGTTACCCAAACCTCGATACGGGTAATCTGCACCCTGCTGTCGATAAACGGATAGTTACGCAAGGCACGGTCATACCTGTTCCTGAAATATTGGGAAAGGAAAAAGTGCCTGTCGGAATCATAATCCAGCGCAAACAATTCAAAGTCCTGAACAGTTCCGCCTCCTTGTGCAGTTACACTTTTTGTTTGTGATTTTTGCTCTGAATAAACACCGGTAAAGGTGGTTTTCCCAAATTGCAGTTGGGCTTTGACCCCGAACAAACTCTGGGCACCTGTAATCAGCGAATTGCTCAAAGGCATGCTCACGTTTCCGACTTCAATTTTCTGTATGATATCGTCTTCGGTTGGCGTGTATTCCAATTTGATCAGGTTCTGGAAAGAGAAGGTCGATTCGGTATCGTAATTGGCATTCACGTTCAATCGGGTTCCCACTTTCCCTTGAAGGCTCATACTGATTCTTTGGTCAAAATCGAAGGTAGTGGTTGATTTATTCCTTGGCGAAAAAGAAGGGTTGTCCTGCTTGGTGTACCTGACACCAAGGTCCATTTCTACCGATCCGGTGGGTTTTACATCGATGGTATTGCCCCCGAAAATGGTGGAAAAGAAACCTGAATTGACGTAATATCGTGGCAATAAGTCTTTTTTGGCGGCTTCAGCACCTTCTTTTTTCCCGTCAATGGCGTCGCCTTTTTTACGGAAATAATCCCGCATTTTTTCACGGAGTACCAAATCATCATATTCCTTAGGTGTCAGGATGATAGGATAATTGATGTTGTAGCCTTCAAAAGAGCTGTTGAAAACGTAACGGTCGGTTACCGGGTCGTAGGTGTAGGCATCTACAATGCTGGGCGGGTTTCCGAGACGGATGTTACCCAAATCGCTTCCGGTTTTTACGGAATCCTGTCCGTCTACCTGTGAAAAGGAAGCGTTGCTGATTAAAAACAAAAATAAAACAAAACTATATTTTATAACTGCCTGGATGTATTTATGGTAAAGTGTTTTCAAAAATTATAAATTTTTTAATGCTTGTTTAATAATTATTTCCACTGTCGCTTCCTGGTTTTGGCTGATTACCTTATCTACCACTTTTTCGGAAGCCTTTCTGTTAAAGCCCAAAACTTCCAAAGCTGATAACGCTTCTTCCCTATTTGTATTGTTTTGCGAAAGTGAAATTTCGTCCAAATCATATATTTTTAACACTTTGTCCTTCAGGTCTAAAATCACCCGTTGGGCTGTTTTGGCCCCAATCCCTTTGATGGACTGCACGCTGGCCACATTCCCCACCGCGATAGACTGGATGATTTGTTTCGGATCCAGCGAAGACAACATTGTCCTGGCAATACTGGCCCCAATGCCTGAAACGGAAAGCAGCAATTTAAAAAGCTCCCTTTCCGACTTTTCTACAAATCCGTACAAAGTATGGGCATCTTCACGGACAATCAGGTGTGTAAACAACCTTAAATGCTCAGATGCAGGCAACAAAGAATACGTATGTAACGAAATGTTGATATGATAACCCACTCCGCCACAGTCAATTACAACATCAGTAGGCGTCTTTTCAACTAATTTCCCTTGGATATGCGTTATCATAGCTATTCTAAAGTTGATTCAAATATAGTAAAAAAGTTGAACTGACACATTTTCGGTTGGCTTATTTGGTTAATTCCACCTTCATGGCGTTGATTTTCTTTTGCTTTTCCTGCGCATCCACAACAGCCACTGCCGCCATGTTTACCATTTCTTCTACACTCGCACCCAACTGGAAAATATGTGCCGGTTTGGCCATTCCCATCATGATGGGTCCAATCGAATCTACCTTGTACAATTCCTTGAGCAATTTATAGGTAATGTTGGCCGATTCGAGGTTCGGGAAAATGAGCGTATTTACTTTTTTTCCGGCCAGTTTTGAGAACGGGAATTTGGCTTTCAGCATTTCAGGATTGAGCGCAAAGTCAGATTGGATTTCGCCATCCACCACCAAATGTGGGTAATTTTCATGCAGGTAAGCCACTGCCTGACGCACTTTGTTCGCGCTTTCATGGGTAGACGAACCGAAGTTGGAAAAAGACACCATGGCAATGACAGGCTCCATTCCGAACATCCGAACTGTTTTTTCGGTCATCAGGGCAATTTTCGCCAAATCATCGGCCGTAGGATCTGGGTTGATGGCCGTATCAGACAAAAACATCGGACCGCGGTTGGTCATCATCAGGTTGGTCGTCGCAATGAGCGAAATACCTGGCGCTTTCCCAATAAGCTGCATCAGTGGTTTTACCACAGACGGATAACTTCTCGAAAAACCCGAAACCATGGCGTCGGCATCGCCTTGGTTGACCATCATCGCGGCAAAATAATTTCTTTCGCGCATCCATTTTTGGGCATCCAGCAGGGAGATACCACGACGTTGCCTGGCTTTCCAATAAATATCGGCATATTCCAGGCGGCGTTTGTCTTCTTTTTTGGTTTTCGGATCAAAAATCGGCACATCGGCATCAAAGCCAATTTCCGATTTCAATTCGAGTATGTCTTCTTTTTTTCCGAGTAAAATAGGGAATCCGATGCCTTCCTCATAGACAATCTGCGCGGCTTTGAGCACGTCGAGTTGATCGGCTTCGGCAAATACGATTCTTTTCGGATCGGTTTTGGCGCGGTTGGTCAGCAAGCGGACGGTTTTGTTATCGGAACCCATGCGTTCCAGCAGTTCTTCTTCATACTTTTCCCAATCAGTAATCGGGTTGAGTGCCACGCCGGAAGCTATGGCGGCCTTGGCGACTGCGGGAGCCACCATGGTAATCAACCGTGGGTCAAAAGGCTTCGGAATGATGTAATCACGACCGAAATTCAGTTTGGTTTCACCATATGCGATGTTCACCTGTTCGGGCACGTTTTCTTTGGCTAAAGCGGCCAGCGCACGAACGGCTGCCATCTTCATGGCTTCGTTGATTTTGGTGGCACGCACGTCTAGCGCTCCCCTGAAAATATAAGGAAATCCCAGTACGTTATTCACCTGGTTCGGATGATCAGAACGTCCGGTGGCCATGATAATGTCTTTTCTGGTAGCTATGGCGAGGTCGTATTGTATTTCCGGGTCGGGGTTCGCCATCGCAAAAACAATCGGGTTCGGCGCCATGCCCAGTAACATTTGAGGCGTAAGGATATCACCCGATGACAAACCGAGAAAAACGTCGGCCCCTTTCAAGGCTTCTTCGAGGCTTATGGGTGCCATATCTTTGGCGTATTTCAACTGCATGGCAGACAGGGAAGGGTTGTTTTTGGCCAGCATCCCTTTGCTGTTGAACATGGTGATGTTTTCGGGTTTTACGCCCAATAATACATATAAATCGGCACAGGCCAACGCAGCAGAACCGGCTCCTGAAACCACGAGCTTTACATTTTCGGCCCTTTTTCCGGCCAATTCAAGGGCGTTAATCAAGGCTGCAGAAGAGATGATGGCGGTACCGTGTTGGTCGTCGTGCATCACCGGAATATTCAGCTCTTCGATGAGCCTTCTTTCAATTTCGAATGATTCGGGTGCCTTGATGTCTTCGAGGTTGATGCCTCCGAAAGTTGGGGCAATATTCTTGACTGTTTCGATAAACGCATCTACATCCTTGGTATCGATTTCGATGTCAAAGACGTCGATGTTGGCGAAAATCTTGAACAAAAGGGCTTTGCCTTCCATCACGGGTTTGGAGGCTTCCGGGCCGATATCGCCCAAGCCAAGCACTGCGGTTCCGTTCGATATAACGGCTACCAGATTTCCTTTAGAGGTGTATTTATAAACATTGTTGACGTCTTTGGCTATCTCAAGGCAGGGTTCTGCCACGCCCGGCGAATAAGCCAGTGACAAATCGCGTTGTGTAGCGTATTTTTTGGTGGGCACTACCTGGATTTTACCCGGAGTGGGTTTGGCATGGTACAAAAGCGCCGCCCTTCTTTTAGTGGAATCGTTCATTATGGTCGTTTTTCATCTGACCTACAAAGGTAAAAGTCTCAACTTAAAAAGGAAACTTTTACAGGTTTCTTTTTGAATAAAAAGTTTTATTTGCCCTTGTCATTGCGCAGGCGGTAAGAAATGCCCAGATTGAAAACGGGGTAATTTTTTTGCGGGGTATAAATGGTTCCTGAACCAACGGCTTCCTCATCGCTGTTGTACTGCAATGGACTTTTGCCGAAAGCATATCCTATTTGGCCGGTCAAAAGCATTTTTTTGTAGACAAAACATTCGGCAAAGAGTTTCAACAGCGTTTCATCAAACCGCACATAATCATCAGTGCCTGACAGGTGGAAAGAACGCGTGACCGATTTGAAATCAAATCCGGTATACCATTTGTCTTTTTGGAGTTCATATTCGATTTTATAATTGGTGGGCAGGGTGCCATAAAAATAAAGCCGGTTGGTCGCTTTCCAGTCGATGCCCAAAAGCGGGACGAAAAAGTTGCCGAAGGCTTCGCGGTTGTAATACAAACCCGCCTTTACTTTGAGTGTTTGGGTAGGCGTGAAATTTTCCAAAAACAAGCCGCCATATTGCCAATCTTCAGTTGCCAGGTTGTTGCGGAAATCAGAAGCCAGTTTGGGAATCACCAAAACGGTGGTCGCCCATTTTTTGCTTTGGGAGCTAAACTGAAATCCGACCGGAACAGAAATGCCCGTCAGATTTTGCGACAACTCAAGGTCTGGCACAGTGGAATGGATTAATTCTGAGTTGATGCGGAACAAAAAAAGCGTTCTTTCACTAAGCATTTGAGGAAAAAACAAATTCAGTGCATATTGGTCTGTTTGGCTACCGAACGAATTATCTGCTTTTGGGGAAGAAGAAAAATGCTGATAGCTAAAACCGGCAATATCGGTATAGGGTTGCGAAAATCCTAACGCACAAAGGAATAAGAGAAAGACGGTTTGCCGTTGGATTTTGCCCATAAAACAGTTTTGATGTCAAACAAAACTAACAAAATTATTTCAGGAAGCGGATGTTGCGCCTAAAACCTTCGAGTTTGGTTCTTTGGACGGCCGAATTTTTAAACACTTTTTTGAAAGTATCTTCGGTGATTTCTTCCCAGTCTTTTTTGGAAAACGAAAGCAGTTCCGGGTTCGGGCCAAACAAAGGCTCGTTGTGGGGTTTGGAAAATTTATTCCACGGACACACATCCTGACACACATCACAACCAAAAGCCCAATCGTCAAACCTGCCTTTCATCTCTTCCGGTAAATTGTCTTTCAATTCAATGGTAAAATAAGAGATGCATTTACTCCCATCAACCACATAAGGCGCCACAATTGCTTCGGTCGGACAGGCGTCAATGCAGGCGGTGCAGGTACCACAATGGTCGGTAACAGCGTGGTCACATTCGAGGTCAAGATCTACAATGAGTTCGGCGATAAAGTAAAAAGAACCGACCTGTTGGGTGAGCAGGTTACTGTTCTTGCCAATCCATCCCAAGCCACTTTTGGCCGCCCAAGCCTTATCGAGAACGGGCGCCGAATCGACAAAAGCCCTTCCGGACACCTCCCCGATTTCCGTTTGAATGAACTGGAGCAATTGTTTCAGTTTTTCCTTGATGACAAAATGGTAATCCTGTCCGTAAGCGTATTTTGAAATTTGATAGCTTTCCGGATTTTGTTTTTCTGATGGAAAGTAATTGAGCAGCATCGAAATCACACTTTTGGCACCATCTACGAGCAAAGTAGGATTGAGCCGTTTGTCAAAATGGTTTTCCATATAGGCCATCTGTCCGTGGTGGTTTTGGTTGAGCCATTTTTCCAGACGGGGCGCTTCCTCTTCCAAAAACCCGGCCTTAGAGATACCACAAGACAGGAATCCGAGGCGTTTGGCTTCGGCCTTTATTAATGCGGCATAGCTACTTCTTTGGGAATGGGGTTTCATCTTCTGCAAAAAGTTACACTGGCCCCTACCGGTTTCAGGGTTATCAGCGGATTGACCTCAATAGTTTTATTATGGGAAATGACTTCGTATTTTTTGATCAGGTAAGCCAAGGCCAGCCCCATTTCATACATTGCAAAACCCATCCCGATGCACATTCTTGGACCGGCTCCGAAGGGGTAAAAATATGGGTAAGATTCTTTTTTCCGTTCACCCAGAAAGCGCTCCGGATCAAATGTTTCTGGATTTTCCCAATATTTGGGGTTGCGGTGCAATTCATAAAATGAAACCCCAATCAGGGTTCCTTTTTTGATGTGGTACCCTAAAAGTGTATCGTCTTCAATGTTTTCACGGTCAGTTATCCAGGCCGGCGGAAACAAACGCATGGCTTCATTAATCACGGCATTGGTATAAGTCATCTTCTGGAGTTGTTCGGTCAGATCTTCGGTTTCTGCAGCAATGACTAATTGTTCCTTAAAAACCTTTTGTTGTATTTCGGGGTGGTTCCCCAACAGATGCAGGATGAAAGTAAGTGCATTCGCCGTGGTTTCATGCCCTGCGATGAACAGTATCTTGATTTCGTCGATGAGTTGTTGGGTAGACATGGCTTCGCCCGTATCTTCATAACGGGTTTCGAGTAACATATCGAGCAAATCATTTTGCTTCTCACCAGATTGGGTGCGCGCTACAATGATTTCCCTGATGATGGCATCAGTTTCCAGTGCCAGATCCTGATGCTTTTTAATTTGGCCGGAAATCCTGAACCAAAATGCCTTATAGGGCGTCCGTATTTCCTTGATAAGAAAATCCTGAACCTCACTGATGATGGTTTTCAGGCGGTTCATTTTGGTTTCAAGCGGGATGTGGAAAAGTGATTTGGCCACCACATTGAACGCCAAGTGGTTCATGAGCGGAAATAAATCAAGTGGTTTTTCTTCGGGTAAATTTTCCAGTTCAGCTATGATGGTCTGTTGCATATTGTCCACCAACTGATTCATTTTCTGTTTGTGGAATGCAGGTTGGATCAGCCGCCGTTGTTTGAGCCAGAAATCACCATTGGCTGTAAGCAACCCGTTACCCAGGTATTTGGAAATGAATTTGGTCTGGAGTTCGGATTTCTGGTAATTTTTGTGTGCTTTCTGGAGGATGTGCTGCGCCACCTCATTATCACGCGAAAGCATCACATGTTTGTTTCTGCCGATTTTAAGCGAAAAAGTATCGCCAAACCGGTCGAAATATTTTTTATGAAACGGAATCGGGTTTTTTCGGATACTTTCTGCCTTTAATAAGAACCTCACTATCGAAAGCTGTACCGGATAATTGTATTTCTTATGGGGTGCCATGATGACTATTAAAAAAGTCCGCCCTGAATGTTGGGCCTGATTTTCCCTAAGTGCGTATAGGCTTTCTCGGTTACTTCACGTCCGCGTGGTGTACGCATGATGAAGCCTTCCTGGATGAGAAATGGTTCGTAGACTTCTTCGATGGTTTCGCTGCTTTCAGAAACAGCTGTTGCCAAGGTAGATAAGCCAACGGGGCCTCCCTTGAATTTATCGATGATGGTATGCAGGATTTTGTTGTCCATTTCATCCAGGCCATGGGCATCTACATGCAGTGCCTTGAGGGAATAACGGGCAATTTCAATGTCTATTTTACCATTCCCTTTGATTTGGGCGAAATCACGTACACGGCGCAACAGGGCATTGGCGATACGCGGTGTACCCCTGCTCCGGCCGGCTATTTCAATGGCGGCTTCCATGGTGATGGGCATTTTAAGGATGCCGGAACTGCGTTGGACTATGGTGGTCAACAACTCGGTGTTGTAATATTGAAGACGGCTTTGTATGCCGAAACGCGCACGCATCGGTGCCGTCAACAATCCGGAACGCGTGGTGGCACCCACCAAGGTAAACGGATTCAGGCTGAGTTGGACGCTTCTGGCATTGGGCCCAGATTCAATCATGATGTCAATCTTGAAATCTTCCATGGCAGAATACAAATATTCTTCCACCACTGGGCTCAAACGGTGGATTTCGTCAATGAACAAGACATCACGTTCTTCGAGGTTGGTGAGCAATCCGGCCAAATCACCGGGTTTGTCCAAAACCGGACCTGAAGTGATTTTAATCCCTACGCCCAATTCATTGGCCAGGATATTCGCCAAGGTAGTTTTTCCCAATCCGGGAGGGCCATGAAACAAGGTGTGATCGAGTGCTTCACTGCGCATGTTGGCCGCTTCCACAAAAACTTTGAGGTTTTCCAATACCTGGTCCTGACCGGAAAAATCGTCAAAGCTCAGCGGCCTTAATTTTTTTTCAAGATCAAGTTCTTCCGGGTTATAGTGGGAATTAGTCGGATCGAGGTTTTCGTTCATACTACAAATATAGAGAAAAGTCAGGGTCAAAAAAAATGCCTCTCGAAAGAAAGGCATTCATATTATTTTGAGTATTAGTGGTGCATTACTTCTTCACCTGGTTTCATCGGAACGTTTTGCGGAACAAAATCATCGTCATGTCCTGGTTTGCTGTAATCGTAAGGCCATCTGTGTACTTCAGGAATTTCACCAGGCCAGTTTCCGTGGATGTGTTCGATTGGCGCAGTCCATTCCAGGGTGTTTGATTTCCATGGATTTTGTACTGTTTTTTCTCCGTAGAACATGCTGTAGAAGAAGTTCCACAAGAAAACCAATTGGAAGGCTCCTCCTACCAAAGCAAAGGTAGTAATCACCACATTCACATTGTTCAAATCATCAAACAACGGGAAGTTGGTATTGGTGTAATAACGTCTTGGTAATCCGGCCATACCGATAAAGTGCATTGGAAAGAAAACCCCGTAGGCACAAATAGCGGTAACCCAGAAGTGGATGTAACCCAAGTTTTTGTTCAACATCCTTTTGTACATTTTCGGATACCAGTGGTAAATTCCGGCAAACATTCCGTAAAGGGCAGAAATACCCATTACCAGGTGGAAGTGTGCTACTACAAAATACGTATCGTGAACGTTGATGTCAAGTGTACTGTCTCCCAAAATGATTCCGGTCAATCCTCCGGTGATGAAGGTAGAAACCAATCCGATAGAGAAAAGCATACCCGGATTCAATTGCAGGTTACCTTTCCATAAGGTAGTGATGTAGTTGAAGGCTTTTACCGCCGACGGGATGGCAATCAATAAGGTAGTAAAGGTAAATACCGACCCGAGGAATGGGTTCATACCAGAGATGAACATATGGTGACCCCAAACGATGGTCGACAAGAAGGCGATAGCCAAAATCGACATAATCATTGCACGGTAACCAAAGATTGGTTTTCTGGCATTGGTAGCCAAAACCTCAGAGGTAATACCCAATGCAGGTAACAATACAATGTATACTTCAGGGTGACCCAAGAACCAGAACAAGTGTTCAAACAATACCGGTGACCCACCTTGGTAGTTCAATACTTCCCCGGCAATGTAAATGTCAGAAAGGAAGAAAGACGTTCCGAAGCTTCTGTCCATGATAAGCATCAGGGCAGCAGAAAGCAATACCGGAAACGAAATTACCCCGATAACCGCAGTTACGAAAAAGGCCCATACGGTAAGTGGAAGTCTGGTAAAAGACATCCCTTTGGTTCTTAAATTGATAACGGTTACGATATAGTTCAATGAACCCAAAAGTGAAGCCGCAATGAAGATGGCCATCGATGACAACCATAGGGTCATACCCAATCCGGAACCGGATATGGCTTGTGGCAAGGCACTCAAAGGCGGATAAATCGTCCAACCTGCAGAGGCTGGTCCTGATTCAACGAACAATGAAATTACCATTACAACGCTCGATAGGAAGAACAACCAGTAAGAAACCATGTTCAGGAATCCTGATGCCATATCACGGGCACCAATCTGAAGTGGAATCAACAAGTTACTGAACGTTCCGCTCAATGCCGCTGTCAATACAAAGAATACCATGATGGTACCGTGGATGGTAATCAGCGAAAGATAAGTTTCGTTGGTCATTACCCCTCCCGGAGCCATTCTTTCTCCTAAGAAAAAGCTGAATATTTTAAAAGATTCTTCCGGCCATGCGATTTGCATACGGAATAGCATAGACATACCAACCCCTATGATACCCATGATAATACCAGTCAAAAGGTATTGTTTGGCGATCATTTTGTGATCAATACTAAATATGTATTTAGTAATGAAGGTGTCTTTGTGATGGTGCTCTTCGTGGTGATCGTGTTCGTGGTGATCGTGTTCGTGACTCATTGCTGACTATTTATAAATCTTTGTTATATTATTTTTTATCCATTGGGGCTGCTGCTGCTACGAGTGTAGTGTCTTTTTTGGCAGTAGCAGTTGTATCATTCGCTTTGGCTGGCACCATGTCTCCAGCGGCTGCATCAGCAGGCTTGGCATCGGCTTCAGCACCTTCCTTGATGGCCTGGGCCAAAGTCGGTTTTTCTTTTAACCATTTTTTGAAATCTTCAGGAGAATCAACCACCAATTTCATTTGCATGTTGTAGTGAGAAGCCCCACAGATTTTGTTACACAACAAAAGGTAATCGAAAGTATACGGATCAAGTGCCGCTTTTCCTTCTGCCACCAATTGCTGGCTTTTTTTCTGCCTGATTTTATTGATGTTGTCTACTTTGGCAATCATGTCGGCATCTTCCCTCATTTCCTGGGTTGTTCTTGTAGGAATGAATGAGAAATTGGTCACCATACCGGGAACACAGTTCATCTGTGCCCTGAAGTGTGGCATGTAAGCCGAGTGAAGCACATCTTGTGAACGCAATTTAAAGATAACTCTTTTTCCTTTCGGGATGTGGAACTCTCCGGTAACCACTTTGTCATCCTGTGCATTGGGGTCACCCATGTCTACACCAAGTGTATTTACACCTTCAATATATCTTACATTGGCTTTACCCAACACATTGTCAGTTCCGGAATACCTGGCTTCCCATGAAAACTGTTTGGCGTAAAGTTCTATCACAATCGCATCTTGTTCGTCTTCCTTGTCTACAAACATGATATCTGACCAGGCATACAATCCGTAGAAAATAAGCACGGCCAAAACCACGGCAGGGATGGCGCTCCAGATGAACTCCAATTTGTTGTTATCTGCAAAATATGTAGCTACCTGACCTTGTTTACCCCTGTATTTATAAGCGAAATAGTGCAACAAAGCTTGTGTAACGGTCTGCACAATAAAAATCAATATCATGGAAATGACCATGAGGTTGTCAATCAAGGGTCCGTGTTCTGAAGCAGCGTCACCAATCAATGGCAAGCTCCCGCAGTAGTATATACTGAGTATGGTAGTCAGGTAGATAAAACCCAAGAAACCAAACATTAAGTATCCTTGTACTTTATTATCATTATCATTTGCAACTTGTGATGCATCACCACTTTTTTGCCCCATTTGGGTTAAATCAAATATTTTAGTCAATTGCCAGATGGCAACCGATAACAGAACTAAAACAATGAGTACCAATAAACTTGTCATTTGTTGTTTATTTTAAATATTAATAATGAAAATGTTTACTTTCTTCTATGAAAGGATTGCGTTTTGGTGTAAGCGGCGCTTTGGTCAAAGCATTGAATACGATAAAAATAAACAAGCCCAAGAAAAATAACACAGAAGCAATTTCAGACACACCGATGAACCATTGGTCACCTACCGTTGCAGGCATAATCATATTGAAGAAATCGATATAGTGTCCGAATAGAATTACTACACCAGCTGCAACAATAATTGGTGCAATACGTTTGAAATCTGTGTTGATTAATACCAAAATCGGGAAGACAAAGTTCATGACAACGGCACCGAAGAATGGAAGGTTGTAATGCTCAATCCTGGTGACGAAATAGGTTACCTCTTCCGGAATGTTCGCATACCAAATCAACATGAATTGTGAAAACCATAAGTAGGTCCAGAATACGCTGATACCGAACATGAATTTTGACAAATCGTGGATGTGGCTGGAGTTTACGTTTGGTAAAAACCCTTTTGATTTCAGATACAGAGTAACCATTGAAATGGTAGTGATACCACTTACAAAGAAACTGGCAAAAACATACCATCCGAATAGGGTACTGAACCAGTGTGGGTCAACTGACATAATCCAGTCCCATGCCATGATGGATTCTGACACGATAAAGAATACCAGGAATCCTGCAGACATTTTGAAGTTCTTTTTGTAGAAAGTATCATCACTGGCCTCATCTTGTGCCAAACAGTTTTTTCTGGATAAATGACGGTATAAATTCCAACCCAATAAAAAGATGGCGGCCCTTGAAATCCAGAAAGCGAAGTTCAGGTAACCTGATTTACCGGCAATGATGGCATCATAGTTCTCATGACCTGGTGTAGTGGTTCCTTCTGCCATCCAAACAAACAAATGATTGATGTGGAATCCAGACAGCAACAACATGATGAAGAAAATCACGGAAATGTAAGGAAGGAAAGCAGTTATTCCCTGCATAACCCTGAACAATACCGGTGACCATCCTGCCTGCGCCACTTGTTGGATGGCATAGAATGCCAAAACACCCATGGTAATCAACAAGAAAAAGATGCAGGCAACATACAAAGCAGCCCAAGGTTTGTTTTGCAATTGGTGCAATACATGGGTCAAATGTTTTTCGTGGTCTGCATGCTCATCTTCCACAGTATTTTTTGCTTCATGTGCTGCAACCGGAGTTTCAGCTTCATGGCTTTCAGCTACTGCGGAAGAATCAGCTTTTACCGTATCATTGGCCACCGCACCTTCTGTTATGGCTTCGTTTTCGGCTACCATATTGTGAAGAGAATCTTCTACTTTATGGTCTACAGGCGCGGCAATAGTTTTAACTTCCGGCTTGTGTTCTGCAGCAGAAGCTTCGTGCCCACCTTCGTGATGGGAAGCAGCAACTATTTTCTTAACATCTTCAATAGTCTTGGGAGCAGATAAAAAACCATAGACAATTCCTACCAATCCTAAAATCATCAGTACGATTGCAATGTTTCTTAATTTATTTGAAAAAGTATACATATCTTTATCTATCTGTTTATTCAACAATTATAATTTGCTTTTGAGTTGTACTACATATTCAGCTACCATCCAACGCTCTTTTTGGCTCAATTGATTGGCGTATGATCCCATGGAGTTCAAACCGTATGTCTGCACATGGAAAACGCTTCCTGCATTGAATTCCCTGTCTTTATAACTGGGTACACCCAAAAACTTCTCCTGTTTTACCAATTTTCCTTTACCGTCTCCGGCAGTTCCGTGGCAAATGGCACAATAAATATTGAACAACTCTTCAGCCTTTTTCATATCTACAGCAGCAGAATCAAGCGGCGATTTCAAATTGGCTGCTTTTACGGCAATCAAGGCATCCGGAGTGTTAGGATATTCATAAGGTACAAAACCCCTTTTGATGGTTCCGGTTGGTGGCAATTGTCCTTCTTTTCCTTTTAGTCCGTAAGGGGAATTAAAAGCATCCGACTCTGAATAGGTTTCATAACTAACTGCTTCGTACATGTTGGGCATGTATTGGTAGTTGGGCTTGTCATCGCTTTTACAGGAAGCAATGGAAATAACCACCGTCGATAATACCGCTATTTTAAATAAACTTTTCATATCTCAATTAATGCTTTTCTATTACTTTAACTTCAACAGCACCCGTATTTTGCAAGAAAGAAGTCAATTCTTCTTCATTGTTATTCACGGCAATTTCCATAAGGAAGTGGTCGTCTGTTGTTCTTAAATCTGGGTTTTCCGCTTTTTTGAACGGCCACAATTTACTTCTCATGTAAAAAGTGATTACCATCAAGTGGGCCGCATGAAATACGGTCATCTCAAACATAATCGGCACAAAAGCCGGCATATTCTGGTAGTAGGCGAAACTTGGTTTTCCTCCGATATCCTGTGGCCAATCACTGATCATGATGTAGTTCATCAGCGTAGTGGCAATGGTCAGACCAATGCAACCGTAGATGAAGGCACAAATAGCCAGACGCGTAGGCGCCAATCCCATGGCCTTATCCAATCCGTGAACCGGGAATGGGGTATAAACTTCTTCGATGTGGTGGTGTGCTTTTCTGGCCTGCTTTACAGCATCCATCAAAACATCGTCATCATTGTATATTGCGTGTATAACTTTATTACTGCTCATAACAAATACTAATGTTTTTCTGAATGATTATGATCGTCGTTTGCTCTTGCTCTTTTATAATTTTCACCTGAAGATTTCAAGATGGTTTTCACCTCTGCCTGCGCAATTACAGGGAATGTCCTTGAATACAATAAGAACAATACAAAGAAGAAACCGATGGTTCCGATGAAAATACCGATGTCAACAAATGTCGGTTGGAACATGGTCCATGAAGACGGAAGGTAATCCCTGTGCAAAGAAGTCACGATGATTACGAAACGCTCAAACCACATACCGATGTTTACCACAATAGAAATGATGAAGGAGAACATGATGCTGGTTCTCAATTTTTTGAACCACATGAATTGTGGAGAGAACACGTTACAAGTCATCATCGACCAATAAGCCCACCAGTAAGGACCAGTAGCCCTGTTAAGGAACGCATATTGCTCAAACTCCACACCAGAATACCAGGCCACGAATAACTCAGTGATGTAGGCTACACCAACGATAGAACCCGTAATCATGATAATGATGTTCATCAATTCGATATGCTGTATGGTAATGTATGCTTCAAGGCTACATACTTTACGCATGATAATAAGCAGGGTGTTTACCATTGCGAAACCAGAGAAAACGGCTCCTGCAACGAAATAAGGAGGGAAGATGGTGGTATGCCAACCTGGGATAACCGAAGTGGCGAAGTCCATCGATACAATGGTGTGTACAGAAAGTACCAGAGGAGTAGCCAAACCAGCCAAAACCAACGATACTTCTTCAAAACGCTGCCAGTCTTTGGCACGTCCGCTCCATCCGAAACTCAAGATGGAATAGACCCTTTTGTTGAACGGTGTAATGGCACGGTCACGCAACATTGCGAAATCAGGCAATAAACCTGTCCACCAGAAAACCAAGGATACAGAAAGATAAGTCGAGATTGCAAATACGTCCCAAAGAAGCGGGGAGTTGAAGTTCACCCAAAGTGAACCAAACTGGTTCGGGATAGGCAATACCCAATAAGCCAACCAAGGACGCCCCATGTGGATAACAGGGAAAATCGCTGCCTGGATTACCGAGAAGATGGTCATCGCTTCCGCAGAACGGTTGATGGCCATTCTCCAACGCTGACGGAACAACAATAATACGGCAGAAATCAAGGTTCCGGCGTGACCGATACCTACCCACCAAACGAAATTGGTGATATCCCATGCCCAACCTACTGTTTTGTTTAGTCCCCAGGAACCAATTCCGGTAGAGATGGTGTAAATGATACACCCTATTCCCCAAAGGAAAGCAGCTAGTGCGATAGAAAATACAGTCCACCACTGTTTGTTTGCTCTTCCTTCAACAGGTGCAGCTATGTCTACCGTTATATCGTGATAACTTTTATCACCTATAACTAAGGGTTTTCTAATGGGTGCTTCGTAATGAGACGACATAATCCTTTATATTGTTTCTTAATTAATTATACTAGATATTCCTGACTTTAACTTGATAAACCACGTTTGGCTTGGTTCCGACGCTTTCCAATAAATGGTACATCCTTTCGTCTTTTGCCAATTTGGCAACTTTACTTTCGGTATCATTTACATCCCCAAAAACAAGGGCTCCGGTAGAACAAGCATTCGAACAGGCGGTTTGGAATTCACCGTCTTTGATAGCTCTTCCGTCACGTTTGGCATCAAGAATGGTTTTTTGTGTCATTTGGATACACATAGAACATTTTTCCATCACCCCACGGGAACGCACATTCACATCCGGATTCAACACCATACGGCCGAGGTCATCATTCATGTGGTAGTTGAATTCATCGTTTTTGTTGTATAGGAACCAGTTGAAACGACGTACTTTATACGGACAGTTGTTGGCGCAATAACGCGTACCTACACAACGGTTGTAAGCCATATGGTTTTGCCCTTGGCGGCTGTGAGAAGTAGCGGCAACCGGACAAACTGTTTCACAAGGTGCGTGGTTACAGTGTTGGCACATTACAGGTTGGAACACTACTTGCGGATTGTCGTTTGGTTTTTCCATTTCGCCAAATCCGCCCAAAGAACCTTTATCTCCGGTAAGGCCATTGAATTCTTCTTTTTTGGTATCGTCATGGGCAAAAGTATCTTCAGAAGAGTAGTACCTGTCAATACGCAACCAGTGCATATCGCGGCTTCTTCTTACTTCAGATTTTCCTACCACCGGTACGTTGTTTTCTGCGTGGCAGGCGATAACGCAAGCCCCACAACCTGTACACGCATTCAGGTCAATCGACAAGTTGAAATGGTGTCCTGTAGAACGGTCGAAAGATTCCCATAAGTCAACTGTCGTAGCAGCAACTTCCTGGTGGTCCAACGATACTTTTGGCACTTCATTCCAAACTTCAGCTTCTTCTTTATTGAAGATATCCAAAGTGGTCTCCCTTACAATGTCACCCCTTCCCATCAGTGTTTTTTGCGACTGTACACAGGCAAATTCGTGTGTACCGGAAGCAGCTTCAACTTGGGCAGACTGTACATTATTGAAACCGTTATATAAAGCGTAGGCATTTACACCCACCTGCATTTCTTCTTTTAAAGCGGCTTTTTTACCATAACCAAAAGCCATACCTACCGTACCTTTCGCCTGACCTGGCTGCACAATAACAGGAGCCGTTACTTTAACCCCATTTACGGTTACTGTAGCGTAACTTCCGTCAAGACCTCCGTTGGCCACAATTTCGTTGGAAAGTTTCAAGGCATCGGCATCAGCCCTTGAAATGGTTAGGTAATTGTCCCACGAAACCCTGGTTATAGGATCCGGAAACTCTTGCAACCAAGGGTTGTTGGCTTGTTGCCCATCGCCCAAACCTGTTTTGGAATACAGGTTCAATTCCAGTCCGGCAGCTGGTTTTGATTGCGCCAAGGCATTGGCAGCACCACTGTAATCAGCAGTACCTCCGGCAGCGGCGGCTTCAAAACTTACCATTACCCCATCATGCAAAACCTGGTTCCAGGAAGAACCCGATATATAACCGGCTGAATTGCCTTTTAGGTAATCATAGAAAGAACCGGCGGTTCCGTTCAATGACAATAAAACGTCCTGGAATTGTTTGGTGTTGAATAACGGACGGATAGTTGGTTGTGTAAGGGAGTAAGTCCCTTTGGTCAACATATGGTCGTTCCATGATTCTAAATAGTGAGGTGCCGCAGCGGCAATATTGGTAATCGATGCCGTTTCGTCTTCTTTATTGGAAAACGACACAGATAAACTTGTTTTTTTAAGTCCGGAAACAAAAGCGGCACTGTTCGCCAAAGTATACACAGGATTAACACCGCTCATGATGATGGTGTGTACTTTTCCTTCGTTCATATCAGCAATCAATTGGGCTACTTTTTCGTTCGACCCTTTGCGGATTTGTCTGGTTCCGGTAGTTACAAATGCCTCGCTCTTCAAAACCTGGTTGATGGCGATAACAAGCAATTGGGCATTTTTGTCCTGGATTCCTGACACCAAAACCCCTTTGCTTCCGGCCGCTTTCAATTGCTGGGCCGCTTTGGACACTTCAGCATCGAATTCTTTGGCCAGGGAAGTAGCGGCTGAACCGCCTGTAAGGAAATTGTATATTTTAACCAAGGCCTGCTTTTGATTGGCGGTTGACATGGCAACCCTCTTGTCAGCGGCAGCTCCAGATAAAGTCATGTTGGCCTCAAACTGGAAATGTTTAGACATTTTTCCGTTTTGAGGAATCCTTCCTTTGGCATAACCGGCATCATAGCTTCCACCCTGCCAATCCCCAAGGAAGTCGGCACCAAGTGAAACAATGGTGTTGGCTTTCGAAAAATCGTAATCAGCCAAGGACCTTTCACCATATACAGCTTCAAAAGCGTCCAAAGCGGCAGATTCTGAAATTGCATCGTATATTACGTGTTTGGCATTCGGGTTTTTCCCGATGAATGCCGCAATAAGGCTTTCTGTAGAAGGACTTGCCAAGGTATTGGTCAACAACACCACTTGCCCACCTTTTGCTTTCGCATCGGCAAGACTGGCTTTTATTTTGTTGTCTACTTCAGTCCAGGTTGCATTTTTACCTGCAATCATTGGATTTTTAAGACGCATGCTGTCATATAAGGACAATACTGAGGCGTGAACCCTTGCATTGGCAGCAAATTTGGCGCCTTGCATCGTATTGTTTTCTATTTTGATCGGACGGCCTTCACGGGTTTTCACCAAAAGGTTGGCAAAATCAAAACCGTCGAACATGGTTGTTGCATAAAAATCCGCAACACCAGGAATGATTTGTTCCGGCTGTACTACGTATGGGATTGATTTATGAACAGGACCTTCACAGGCAGCCAAGGTAGCTGCTGCGGTACTGAATCCGACATACTTTAAAAAATCACGACGGGTAGTTGATGAGGATGATAAAGTCGCTGCGTCTCCTAAAAATTCATCTGTCGGAATGGCTTCCACAAATTCATTATTCCTAAGCGTCTCAACAATAGAACTATTTTCGTTTAGTTCTTCAACACTTTTCCAGTATTTTTTGTTTGATGACATCGTATATATATATTAGCTTCTTAATAATTGATTAATAGTGACACTTACCACATTCAAGGCCACCCATTTGCGCTGCAGTCAACTTGTCTACACCGTATTTTTTGGAAAGTTCTGAATGTATTTTATCGTAGTAAGCGTTTCCTTCCATTTTAACATCGGTTTTGCGGTGGCAATCGATACACCATCCCATGGTTAAAGGAGCGAATTGTTTCTGGATTTCATATTCCTGAACAGGACCGTGACATTTCTGGCACTCAATTCCGGCAACTGTTACGTGTTGGGAGTGGTTGAAGTATGCGAAATCTGGCAAGTTGTGGATACGCACCCATTTTACAGGGTTTGTTTTTCCGGTATATTTCTGTGCTGCTTTGTCCCAACCCACTGCATCGTAAAGCTTTTGGATTTGGGCATCGTAGAATGCTTTGGAATGTTCAGGTGTAGCAGTAGTATCTGAAACCTCAGAAATGTTCTTGTGACAGTTCATACAAACATTCAAGGAAGGAATACCTGCATTTTTGCTCACACGCGCCGCAGAGTGACAGTATTTACAATCAATACCGTTGCTTCCGGCGTGAATTCTGTGTGAATAATGAATAGGCTGTATTGGCGCATAATCTTTATCAACACCCACCTGCATCATCCAGCCATACATGCCATAACCAGCCATCAACAAAAGGAAAATTGCAGAAACCAATAACAGGAATTGGTTCTTTGCAAAAGCTTTCCATAAAGGAAGGGTTGGCTCTTTTTTGATTGGCTCAATGCCGTTGTTTTTGGCTACTTTAGACAAGACATTATTTACCATAAACAACATGATAACCAACATCAGCATCACAGCTGCCAAGGCACCTAAAATAATATTATTAGAAACACCGCTGCCAGCTGCTTCAGGACCCGGAAGTGCACCCGCTGGTTTTTCTGCAACAGGAGCCGGCTCTGAAGTATAAGCAATGATGTTATCAATATCTGCAGTAGACAATTGCGGGAATGCAGTCATGACCGCCTTGTTGTTCTCTTCAAACAATTTAACAGCCGCAGGGTCACCTGCCTTAATCATGGCAGAACTGTTAGCTACCCATTTGTATATCCAGGCCATGTCATGTTTTCCAGCAACCCCACGCAGTGCCGGTCCGGTAGACTTGGCATCTAATTTGTGACAGGCCGCACAATTGGAATTGAACAATGCTTTTCCTGCAACAGGATCACCTCCTGCCTTAGCCGGGGCTGCTGTTGCTGCCGCTGCTGCGTCTGGAGTTGCTGCCGGAGCAGCTTCTTGTGCTAATGAGGATAAGGAGAACGTCAGCATGAAAGCTAGACACAGAATGAAATTCCTTGAAATCGAATTATGGTTACCCACTTTTTTCATATCGTTAATGATTATCGACAATTTGGTATGGTTTTTTCTACAAGTAATTCAAAAAAACACAATACGTCTTTTAAAACTTGCACAAAAATACGACTTCTCCATTATTCTCAAAACCTTAAATATATCTTAATTATCAATTTATATTAATTCTAAATAAAATATTGGGTTTTGATATTTCAGGGAAGTTGTACATTTGCATATAAATCAATTCATTATGACCATTTTAACAAAAAACAAGCTGCTTTTTACCCTTATTTTCCTACTTAATTTTTGTGCTTTTAATTGTATTTATGCACAAAATGTGACAGTAAACCAAGACCAAAAATTCGAGCAACTGTTAAATGAAAAAAGAAAGATAAATACTTCAATTACAATAAACAACCGCTACAAAATCCAGATATTCAACGGCAATAACGAAACCTCAAAAAAGGCACTGATTGACTTTAAAAAAGAATTTAAAAACTATGATGCGACCATCATCTTCAGTACACCTGCCTACAAAGTATGGATCGGCAATTTCAAAACCAGGATTGAAGCGGAGAAAAATTTAGACATTATCAGAAAGAAATACCCCAATGCTATTATCATCAAACCAAACAAATAATGCATTTAAAAAAAATAAAAATAATAACCTTTTTATCGCTTTATTGTTTTTTTCTGCTGCTTTTGTTTTCTGAAACTTTTATTTCAGACTTTCAGGACATAAGGAGGAAAGTTGTCTTAAATGCTTCACACGATACGACAGAAACCTTACTTATTCCTAAAACGGTTTGGAACACTTATACTGATAAAGGTGAAATTGAATACCAAAACAATTATTATGACATAAATTCCTTTACTGTAGATGAAGAAGTGGTAAAAGCCATCGCTTACAAGGACAGTTTTGAGCTCATACTGAAAGGAATTTCAAAAAACCTCAATTCCAAAACTAAAAAAAGCCATCATCTGCCAGCTAAAAAAACCATTGTATTCTATTTCTTTAAAAGTCCGGCCTTAGTGTTTTTCTCTACACTGAATGAGAGATTCAAACATTATTCTTATGCTGTTTTATTAAAAAGCAACTTCCACTTTTCCTTTTTTCGCCCACCAACATTAGTTTAAATTTTATCGTTTTTGATTTCAATTACAAGCAATAACTTTTAATTGAAATTTGCTGTTGTAATGACAGCTGCATTTTTAATTTAAAAACATGTAAAATGAAAAACTATATATACGTATGCCTCTTTTGGTCTGTAGCAAGTTTCGGACAAACCCAACCCGACTCTACAAAAGTCAAGCAATTAGAGGAAGTAACCGTTACTACACCAAAATACCTAAAAAACAAAAAATTTATTTCCCAAAAAATTGATGTCATTACGCAAAAGGAAATTGAATTTCAAAATTTTCAAAACACAGCCGATTTACTGTCCAACTCCGGAACTGTAGCGGTACAAAAATCGCAACAAGGCGGCGGGAGCCCAGTCATTTTGGGCTTTGAGGCCAATAGAATCCTACTTCTTGTAGATGGCATCCGAATGAACAACCTTATTTTCAGGGCGGGCCATCTTCAAAACATCATTACCGTAGATGAAAACATGCTCGAAAATGTCGACGTTTTTTACGGTTCCTCCTCTACACAATTTGGCAGTGATGCCTTTGGGGGGGCCATTAATCTGACTACCAAAAAACCACTATTTGCCTCCGACAAAAAAGGGCTTGGCGGGAACGTTTTAACGCGTTACTCATCAGTTAATGAAGAGAAATCGGGTCATATTGACCTGAATTATGGCGGAACAAACTTTGCTTCTTTAACTTCTTTTTCGTTCAATGATTTTGGCGATTTGAAAATGGGACGCAAACCCAATCACAAAAATGCTTTTTTTGGTGAACGCGAATGGTATGTTGAAACCATAAACGGCGTAGATCAACTTGTTGAAAATGACAATAAGTACGTGCAGAAATTTACCGCTTACAAGCAATATGATTTTATGCAAAAATTCGCCTACAGGCAAACCAATGGTAATTTGCATTCGTTAAACCTTCAATATTCCACTACCAGCAATATCCCGCGTTACGACCGACTGACTGACCCGCAAGGAAACGGATTGCGGAATGCCGAATGGTTTTATGGGCCGCAGAAACGATTACTCGGAATTTACAATTTCAGTAAAAGTAAAGCCCTTTTAGGAAGTGATTTAGCGGTGGATGTAAGTTACCAAAACGTAGAAGAAAGCCGTAACAACCGAAGATTTGGAAATTACAACTTGCAAAAAAGAATTGAAAAAGTGGCCATGTATTCGATCAATGCCATCCTGAAAAAGAACTTGAGCAAAGGCGAATTGGTGTATGGGTTGGAAAGTTTTTATGACGATTTGAATTCGTCTGCTTACAGTCAGAACATCAATACCGGTGTTGAAGCACCAATTGATACGCGTTATCCAAATGGCGACAACAACATGTTCAGAAACGACCTTTTTGCTACCTATACCCAATCGGTTTCTGAAAAAACCACCTGGAATATCGGATTGCGCGTGGGTTATGTGACGTTGAAAAGCACCATCCACGACAATTCGTTTTTTGAATTGCCCTTCACGTCAATCAACCAAAGCAATTTTACCTACAGCGGCACCTTGGGAATTATCCACAAACCTAGTGATGAAGTGAGTTTGATTGCCAATGTAAGTTCCGGTTTCAGGGTTCCGAATATTGATGATTTGGCTAAAATTTTCGAATCGGCCGCCGGAAGTGTTATTGTTCCGAACGAGAATTTGAAACCTGAAAAAACAGTAACCACTTATCTCGGATTTAAAATCAATCCTAAAAACAAGCGCTTCGAATGGGAAACCAATTTTTTCTACACCCGTTTCTTTGATGCCATAGTAACGGATACTTTTACTTTTAACGGCGCCAGCGAAATTAGCTATGATGGGGCAACAAGCCAGGTACTCGCCAATCAGAATAAAAGAAAAGCATTCCTTACCGGATTTTCCGCTGCCGTGAAAATGTATGTGATAGAAAATGTATTGTTGACCGCCAATTACAACTATACTTTTGGGCGGATTAGTGAAGAAGACGGAACCCATTCGCCTTTAGACCACATTGCGCCCTACTACGGAAAAATCGGTTTGAATTATACCAAAAAGTGTTTTGCCCTCGAAGCCTATATGTTGTACAATGGCAAAAAAGACATTAAAAACTATCTCCTGAACGGGGAAGATAACGAACAGTATGCTCCCCAAGGCGGTATGCCCGGCTGGGAAACCTATAATGCAAAAGCATCGGTAACCGTGTTTAAAAATGCAACTTTATTTGCCGGAATGGAAAACATTCTGGATACCCAATACCGGACGTTTGCATCGGGAATGAATGCGCCGGGGAGGAATATTTATGGCGGATTGAAATACAGTTTCTAAAAAACCACAACCAATAAAAAATCCCGCAATTGCGGGATTTTTTATTCTTATTTCAACTTTTTCTTCACTTCCACTTCCTGGAAAGCTTCAATCAAGTCAAGTTGTTCTATTTCGTTAAAATTCTTGATTTGTATACCACAATCGTAACCTTTCGACACTTCTTTCACGTCGTCCTTGAAACGTTTCAATGTGGCCAGTTCGCCGGTAAAAATAACCACGCCTTCGCGGATGATCCGTATTTTCGAATTCCTGAAGATTTTACCATCGGTTACCATACAACCCGCAATGGTTCCGACCTTAGATATCTTGAAGGTTTCACGCACTTCGGCAGTACCGGTAACTTCTTCTTTCATCTCTGGGGAAAGCATGCCTTCCATCGCATCCTTAAGGTCATCAATCGCATCGTAAATGATGGAATAATTACGGATATCGATTTCTTCCTTCTCAGCCAATTGTTTGGCATTACCTGCCGGACGGACGTTGAACCCAATGATGATGGCGTCAGAAGCAGAAGCCAACATAACGTCAGATTCGGTGATGGCACCCACTCCTTTGTGAATGATATTGATTTGAATTTCTTCTGTTGATAATTTGGAGAACGAGTCAGAAAGTGCTTCCACAGAACCGTCCACATCCCCTTTCAGGATGATGTTCAGCTCCTTGAACTGACCGAGTGCAATACGGCGACCGATTTCGGCCAACGTAATGTGGCGTTGTGTACGGACAGACTGCTCACGCATCAATTGTGTACGTTTGGCGGCAATTTGCTTGGCTTCCCTTTCGTCTTCGAAACAGTTGAATTTATCTCCTGCAGTTGGCGCACCGTCAAGACCCAAAACAGATATTGGTGTTGATGGCCCGGCTTCCATAACGTTGTGGCCGCGTTCATCGTGCATTGCTTTCACTTTTCCGTGGTGTTTTCCGGCCAATACATAGTCACCCACTTTAAGGGTTCCTGCCTGTACCAAAACCGTAGAAACATAGCCACGTCCTTTGTCAAGGAAAGCTTCGACAACCGTACCCAGGGCAGGTTTGTTCGGATTGGCTTTCAGTTCCAAAATTTCGGCTTCGAGCAATACTTTTTCAAGCAATTCCTTTACGCCAAGACCCGTTTTTGCAGAAATATCATGGGATTGGATTTTTCCTCCCCAATCTTCTACCAACAGGTTCATGCCTGCGAGTTTTTCTTTTATCTTGTCAGGATTCGCCGTTGGCTTATCCACTTTATTGATGGCAAATATCATCGGAACGCCTGCTGCCTGTGCGTGGCTGATGGCTTCCTTGGTTTGTGGCATGATGTCATCATCTGCCGCAATCACGATAATGGCAATGTCGGTTACCTGGGCACCACGGGCACGCATCGCGGTAAAGGCTTCGTGTCCTGGTGTATCAAGGAAAGCGATTTTCTGGCCGTTTTCCAAGGTTACCCCGTAAGCACCGATGTGTTGGGTGATTCCTCCGGATTCCCCGGCGATTACATTTTCTTTACGGATGTAATCAAGCAAAGATGTTTTACCGTGATCGACGTGACCCATTACGGTAACGATTGGCGCACGTGGCACGAGTTCTTCTGCGGTATCCTCGACTACTTCAATGGCATCTTCGATATCGGTGGTGATGAATTCTACTTCAAAACCAAATTCGTCAGCCACGATAGATAGGGTTTCTGCATCCAGACGCTGGTTCATGGTCACCATGATGCCCAACATCATACAGGTTCCGATTACTTTGGTAATGGGCACATCCATCATGGTGGCAATTTCACCTACGGTAACGAATTCGGTCACTTTAAGTGTTTTGCTGCCTTCCTCAATGGCCCTTTGCTCTTCGTCTGTACGCTGGCGGTGGGTGTCTCTTTTGTCTTTCCTGTATTTGGCTGCTTTTGATTTGGATCCTTTACCCTGCAATCTTTCGAGGGTTTCCTTGATTTGGTTTTTCACCTCTTCTTCGGTTGGCTCTACTTTTTGCACTATAGCCGGACGGTTTCCTTTCTGGAATCCGCCACCACCTGGGCGTGGCGCAAATTTCCCACCGGCACCTGGTTTGTTGTCACCTGGCTTGCTTGGGATTCTTTTGCGTTTGTTTTTATCGGCTGCCGCTCCGGCTGCACCGGGTTGGTTTGGCGTGATTTTAGGCTCTTCCTTTTTCTTCTTCGGCTTATTGAATTGGGTCAGGTCAATTTTTTGACCGGTCAAGACTGGGCCTGTAAGGTTTTGGTATTGGGTGGTATGCGTTTCATCTACCGGTTCTTCCTTGGCTGCAGGGGTTTCCTTTTGGGCTTCGGCTGGCACTGCGGTGTCTGCTTTAGGCGCAACAGGGGTACTTTCGGCTGGAGCTGCTGGTTTTTTTGGTTGCTCAGCGGACACGACCGGCGCAGTTTCAGTTGCTTTTTTCTCGGCTGGGGCCGCAGGTTTGTTCAATTCGATTTTACCTACCTGACGTGGGCCGGTAACGGTGGCTTTGGCCTTGATTACTTCCTGCTGACGGGATTCTTCCAGCCTTCTTTTGTCTTCGATTTCTTTCTCGCGCTCAAGTCTCAGGGCTTCTTTTTCTTTACGGATTTCTTCACTGATACCCATAGAAGCCTCCTTGTTTCCTTTATCGCCTGCAAATTGACCACAAAGGATGTTGTATACATCATCAGAAATTTTTGTGTTCGGGCTTGCTTCAATAGCAATTCCTTTATCTTTAAGATAATCCACAGCTCTTTCCAGGGAGATATTCAATTCCCTTAAAACTTTGTTTATTCTAATATTTCCTTCAGACATAAAATCTTTTTAATGTTAACTTGGCGAGCAGAAAAAATTAATCTTCAAACTCTTCTTTTAATATTCGTATTACTTCTAAAATGGTTTCTTCTTCTAAATCAGTCCTTCTTACCAAATCGGCTACGTCTTGGTTCAGGATGCTTCTGGCGGTATCAAGGCCGATTTTTGCGAATTCGTCAATAACCCAGCCGTCAATTTCGTCTGAGAATTCTGTTAATTCTACGTCGTCTTCCTCAACGGCGCTTCCTTCACGGATCACATCGAGTTCATAACCGGTAAGCAATCCGGCCAGTTTGATGTTGTGGCCGCCACGTCCGATGGCTTTGGATACTTCTTCGAGCTTCAGGAATACTTCGGCACGTTTGTTTTCTTCATCGATTTTGATGGAAGAAACCTTTGCCGGACTCAAGGCCCTGGTGATGTATAAATTGGTATTGGTGGTATAATTGATTACATCGATGTTTTCGTTGCCCAACTCACGGACAATTCCGTGGATACGCGATCCTTTCATCCCGACACAGGCGCCTACCGGATCAATTCTGTCGTCATAAGAATCAACAGCTACTTTGGCTTTTTCACCCGGGATACGTACTACATTTTTAATCATAATCAATCCGTCGAATACCTCAGGGATTTCCTGTTCGAACAATTTCTCAAGGAAACTCGGTGCCGTACGCGACATGATGATTTGCGGCTTGTTGCCTTTGAGCTCTACGCTTTCGATGATGCCTTTTACGTTGTCGCCTTTGCGGAAAAAGTCAGACGGAATCTGTTTTTCTTTCGGCAATACGATTTCGTTGCCTTCATCGTCAACCAAAATAACCACCCTCGGACGTACGTGGTGTACTTCGGCCGTGTAAATTTCGCCGATTAAATCCTTGAATTGTTTGTATAGGTTGGTGTTGTCGTGTTCGTGTATTTTTGAAATCAGGTTTTGACGCAGGGCCAAAATGGCACGTCTTCCTAAATCTATCAATTTTACTTCTTCGGAAACTTCTTCGCCAATTTCGAAATCAGGCTCAATTTTCTGGGCTTCAGTCAGGGTGATTTCTTCGTTTTCCAGGTCAAGGTCATCATCGGCAACGACTATCCTTCTTCTCCAGATTTCCATATCCCCTTTATCAGGATTGATGATAATATCAAAATTGTCATCAGAACCGTACTTCTTCTTTAAGGCATTGCGGAATACATCTTCCAAAATCGCCATAAGCGTTACCCGATCAATCAGTTTATCGTCTTTAAACTCTGAGAATGATTCGATTAATGCAATATTTTCCATTC
>CAZXRX010000016.1:0-44750 GCA_964642945.1 uncultured Flavobacterium sp.
TGTCATCTAATAAAAGAACTTTGTCAAAAGAAACTTTTGAACCTTCTTCATTAGCTAAACGGTGCACATAAACCTTTAAGTCTTTGCTTACTTTGAATTGTTGCCCTGCTATCTCTACGATTGCGTACATAACAAATTGTTTAATTAATTTTTTGAGTGTGCAAATATATAACTTTTTATGGTTCATGCAACCCATAAAGCAAAAAACTTTTGCTTTCTAAATCAATACTTTACCATACGCATACTCAGGCACTCAACGGCTCAGGCACTAAGGCACTCACTTTTTAAACCAATTGCCTTATAATTACCAAAAATAAATTACTTTTGGTGTAACAAAACCCACTATTACTTCACTAATAGTCATCTAACTCAAAAAAATAGTTATTTTTTTATGAAAAAATCATTAATCGCTTTAAGTTCAGTACTTATGCTAGGAGGAACAGCACATGCCCAAAAGGTTGCTTTTGAGGAATTTAACCTGGATAACGGCATGCACGTCATCCTTCACAACGATGCTTCGGCACCGGTTGTTATTACATCTGTCATGTACCACGTGGGTGCCAAGGATGAAAACCCGGAAAGAACCGGTTTTGCACACTTTTTCGAGCATTTGCTTTTTGAAGGCACGGCCAACATCAAACGCGGTGAATGGTTCAAGATTGTTACGTCCAACGGAGGAACAAACAACGCCAACACCAATGATGACCGTACGTACTACTTTGAAGTATTCCCGTCAAACAACCTTGAGTTGGGCTTGTGGATGGAATCTGAGCGTTTGATGCATCCGGTAATCAACCAAATCGGGGTAGATACCCAAAACGAGGTGGTGAAGGAAGAAAAAAGATTGCGTGTAGACAACCAACCTTACGGAAGCCTCATCGCCGAAGTAAAGAAAAACATGTTCAAGAACCACCCTTACCGTTGGGCTACCATTGGTTCGATGGCGCATCTTGACGCGGCAACTTTACAGGAATTCCAGGATTTCAACAAAAAATTCTACTCACCCAACAATGCTGTTTTGGTAGTGGCCGGTGATTTGAAAGACATCGCCAAAACCAAAGAGTGGGTAAAGAAATATTTTGGCCCGATCCCAAGAGGGGTGGAAATCAAAAAACAAACGTTTACCGAAGCGCCGATTACCGAAACCATCAAGGCCCGTTACGAAGATCCGAACATCCAGAAACCGATGGTGGTAACGGCTTACCGTACGCCTTCGATGAAAACGCGTGATGCCAGGGTGTTGGATATGATTTCGACTATTTTGAGCGACGGAAAAAGTTCCCGTTTGTACAAAAAAATCGTCGATGACAAAAAAATGGCCTTACAGATTGGTGCGTTCAACAACAGCCAGGAAGATTACGGCATGTACATTATATATGGAATTCCACAGGGTGAAAATACCGCAGCAGACCTGACCAGGGAAATTGATGAGGAAATCGTGAAACTTCAAACCGAATTGATTTCTGAAAAAGACCTTGAAAAACTGAAAAATGTATACGACAACAATTACGTAAACAGCAATTCAAGCATTGAAGGCGTGGCCGAGAACCTGGCTTCTTTTTACCTGTTGTACGGTGATGTGAATTTGGTCAATACCGAAATTGAAATGTACCGTTCGATTACCCGTGAGGAAATCAGGGACATTGCCAAAAAATACCTGAACCCGAACCAACGTCTGATTTTGGACTATGTTCCTGCAAAAGACAAAGCTGAAGCCAAACAATAAATCACCAAGAAAAATGAGAAATACACTAATCATATTATCAAGCTTGTTTTTAACCATGACCATGCAAGCACAAGACAGACCACAGCCAAAACCGGGACCGGCCCCGACGATTAACATCAAGAAACCGGTATCTTTTACCCTTCCGAACGGATTGAAGGTTTTGGTGGTGGAAAACCACAAACTGCCAAGGGTATCCTTCAACCTGACCATTGACAACGCACCTTATGCCCAAGGCGATAAAAAAGGGGTGGCCAATTTGACGAGCAGCCTCATTGGTAACGGATCGAAAAAAATATCCAAAGATGCTTTCAACGAAGAAGTTGATTTTCTTGGGGCAGATATTAATTTCTTTTCTTCGGGTGCTTCGGCAAACGGATTGTCAAAATACGCCAAAAGAATCTTGGAGCTTATGGCAGACGGTGCCCTGAACCCCAACTTCACCCAAGAAGAATTTGACAAGGAAAAAGACAAACTGATTGAAGGCCTCAAAACACAAGAGAAAAGCGTTCCAGCCGTGGCCGGACGTGTAGAAAATGTTTTGGTCTATGGCAAAAACCACCCTTATGGGGAGTACCTGTCTGAACAAACCATCAAAAACGTTTCCCTTGCTGATGTGAAAGCCAACTACGCTACGAATTTCGTTCCTGAAAAAGCCTACCTCGTAATTATTGGCGATGTCAATTATAAAGACACCAAAGCCATGGTAGAGAAACTATTCGGCAGCTGGACGAAAGCCAAAGCCCCACAATTGTCTTACTCGGCGCCTGCCAATGTGCAGTACACGCAAATCAACTTTGTTGACATGCCCAATGCCGTACAGTCTGAAATTTCGTTGGTGAACACCATCAACCTGAAAATGTCAGACCCTGATTTCTTCCCTGTAATTGTGGCCAACCAAGTATTGGGTGGAGATTTCAACAGCTACCTGAACATGAATTTAAGGGAAGCACACGGTTGGACTTACGGGGCACGCTCCAGCGCCAACGACAACAAATACAGTGTAGCCAAATTCAAGGCCAATTCACAGGTGAGGAATGCGGTTACAGACAGTGCCGTAGTAGAATTCCTCAAAGAAATCAAAAGAATCCGTACCGAAAAAGTAACCGACGAAACCCTTAACAATGTAAAAGCAGGTTATGTAGGTAAATTCGTGATGGGGGTAGAAAAACCACAAACGATTGCCCGTTATGCCCTTAATATTGAAACGGAAGGATTGCCTGCCAATTTTTATGAAAACTACATCAAAAACATTCAGGCAGTTACTGCAGACGATGTGATGCGTGTAGCCAATAAATATTTCCTTAGCGACAACATCAGGATCATCATTACCGGAAAAGGTGCTGATGTAATTCCAGGTTTGGAAAGCCTTAAAATACCGATGTTCTATTTTGACAAATTTGGGAACCCGGTTGAAAAACCAGTAATGAAAAAAGCCATCCCTGCAGGTGTTACAGCCAAGTCAGTATTGGAAAATTACATCAAGGCCATCGGTGGCGACAAAGCCGTTGCCAATGTAAAAACCATGCTTTTTACAGGAACAGCAACGATTCCGCAGGCGCCTGCTCCATTGACAATCACCATGAAAAAAGACGTGAAAGGCAAAACAGCTCTTAGCGTGGCGATGCAAGGCATGGGGGAATTATCCAAACAAATTGTCAATGACAAAGGAGGGTATTCTGTAAACCAAGGACAAAGAAAAGACCTTACAGCCGAAGAATTTGCTGAGAAAAAAGCCACAGCTACTACCTTTGAAGAGGTGTTGCTCGTGAACAAAACCGGTGTGACCCTTGACGGTATCGAGCCGGTAAACGGAAGTGATGCTTATGTGATCAAAAACGGCAAAACGACTTCTTATTATGATGTAAAATCCGGATTGAAGGTTTCCGAATCGAAATTAGTGGAAAGGGGCGAGCAGAAAATGACCGTTGCCACCAACTATGGCGATTACAGGGACGTAAAAGGGGTAAAAGTACCTTTTGAAATGACCATCAACCAAGGAATGGAACTCAACTTCAAGATGACCGACGTAAAAATCAACGAAGGCGTTACTGATGCTGATTTTCAATAGTCAGTATTAAAACTCAATAAAAAAAACCGTTTCGCATCATTGTGAAACGGTTTTTTAATTTTTGCACTAAGGCACTATTTCTTCCCCGACAAATAGACCCCTACCAAAATAATGGCCGCGCCTAAAAACTGCACAGGTGTGAGCATTTCGTGGTCGAGCAATCCCCAGAAAAAAGCCACTACCGGAATCAGGTAAGTCACCGAGGTCGCAAAAACAGGAGACGAAATCTGGATGAGCCTGAAGAAAATAATATTGGCAATCCCGGTACCGACGATGCCCAAAACGGCAATGAAAACCATCGAATGTTGCACTTCTGCCTCTTGGGCCACCGAAGCAAAACCAGTACTGAAAAGCACAATTAAGGCCGGTACCAGCATCACAAGGAAATTCCCGGTGGTGATGGCCAAGGGTTTCACATCAGACAAATATTTTTTGAGCAAATTCACGTTGGTCGCATAGCAAAGCGAGGCAATCAGCACCAAAACCGTATACCAGTAATTTTGGTCGGGGTGGTGCAGCGCACCGTTTATAATCAGTAAAAGGGTTCCGGTCAATCCGATAACCACGCCCAAGACCTGGGCTCTTTTGAAGGTAAGTCCAAAAGCGAGGCTTCCCAAAATCAGTGTGTTGAGGGGTGTGAGCGAATTCAGGATGGAACTCACCGAACTACTGATCTGCGTTTGCGCAATGGCGAACAGGAAGGCAGGTATAAAGGTGCCGAACAAGGCCGTCAGGGCGATGTATTTCCATTGGGATTGTTTGATAGACGCAATGCTCCGGAAACCGACCACCATCAGGAACACGGCCGAAAAAATAATACGCAGCGAACCAAGTTGCAGGGGCGTCAACCCGATGAGGCCTTTTTTGATCAGGATGAAAGAACTTCCCCAAATCAGGGCCAATACTGTAAGCAGCAGCCATTTTAAATTGTTGTTTTGCATTTGATGGATTTTGACCACGCAAATTTGACATAAATTTATGAATTGTACCTTCAAAAAAGTTGTAATTTTGTCGGGTACAAAAACAATACACTCAAAAAGTAAATGATAAAGGTTATGGAATTTTCAAAATCAATTGTGGGTTTCGCGTTGCTTTCTATCCTGTTTACAGGATGCAAAGACACAGCCAGCAAGCCAGTTACTGATGATATGGCTGTTACGGAAAAAAAGGTGAATACCCCTGCAAAAAATCCGCAGACCGCCACCTTCCACATCGATGGAATGACCTGTGCAGTCGGTTGTGCCAAAACAATCGAGGAAAAATTATCAGGGATGAACGGCGTACAGGAGGCCAAGGTAGATTTTGACACCAAGACAGCCACCGTCAATTTTGACCTTGACCGATTAGAAGAGGCAGATTTGAAAAAAGCAGTAGAATCTTGCGCAGACGGAAAAACCTATAAGGTTTCAGACTTTAAAACCGCTACAAAAGCATAAACAGTATTACAAGAGCATTTTTACAAAAGCAGCCTAAACGGGTTGCTTTTTTTATTTAGCTTCGCTCTGTTCTGCCTAACGGCCTTTGGTCCATTGCAAGGATTCCATCAGGGTCTGCATGTCATTCCGGATGTAATCGGCTGCCGGCATAATGGAATCAAAATTGGGTTTCGCATAAAAATAAACCGATCCGGTCACAAAATGACTGATGCTGTCCGTCACGTAAAACTGTGAATTCGTAGCAGCATTGCCGTTTACGTGATAAAACATCCCATACACTTTCTTGTCGCGGTTTACATAAGGCTGTTCGGTAATGTTGTCGGCCTTGATAACGTGTTCAAAAGTCAGTTTCTGGGCATCGCGCAGGAGCTTCTCGATGTTTCCTGACACGGGCTTGTACGTGAGGTAAACCGTGGCTTTCATTTTCGGATAGGTAATGGTAAACCCACAGTCTTTCTGGCCCTTGATGACGGCGTCATTGTTCATCACAAAAGTAAAAGGGCAGGAGCTTTGAAAATTGGCGTATTCAGCAATCGGGTATTCCAGGCGCAACTGGCTAGACGGTTTGGGTAAGACGTCTTTTTTGCAGGCCGAAAGGCTGATCAAAACCACGAAAAGTAAAGCTGTTCTTATCAGGAGGTTTTTAGGCATCAATGGTAATTTTAATTTGTTTTATACGTTTTTTGTCTACTGTTTCAATGGTAAACAGGCAATTTTCAAATTGTATTTTTTGTCCTTTCCGCGGAAAATTACCCAAAATTTCGAGTATGAATCCGGCCAGCGTTTCGGCTTCGCCTTTGCGGTTTTCAAATAAATCTTCGTCCACATCAATTACCCGATAAAAATCGCGCAGGTTGATTTTGCCTTCAAAAAGGTAATTGCGGTCGTCAATTTGTGAAAAATGCAGGTCTTCATCGTCAAATTCATCGCTGATGTCACCCACAATTTCTTCAATCACGTCTTCCAACGAAACCAATCCGGAAGTACCGCCATACTCATCCACCACAATGGCCAAATGGCTTTTCATGCCCTGGAAATCTTTCAGCAGGTTGTCAAGCTTTTTATTCTCAGGCACAAAAAACGGTTCGCGCAGCAGGGTTTTCCAGTCAAATTCCTTTTTGTTGATGTGCGGAATCAAATCCTTTACAAACAAAACGCCTTCTATGTGGTCAATATTGTCCCGGTACACCGGAATACGCGAATAACCTTTTTCGACAATTTTCGGATAAATCTCGGCAAAGGTCTCTTCAATTTCGATGGCAAAAATGTCAATCCTCGGGCTCATGACCTGTTTGGTATCGGTATTCCCGAAAGAAACAATGCCTTCTAGTATTTTCTGTTCTTCCTGCGAGGTGTCTTCATCAGAAGTCAATTCGAGTGCCTGGGAGAGTTGGTCTACCGAAAAATTCGATTTCTGTTTGCCGAGTTTTTCCTGTATGAACACGGTAAGGGCGCGCATGGGCGAACTTATGGGCGAAAGCAGCTTGTTCAGGAACATCAGCGGGAGCGCAATAAAACCGGCAAACTTGATGTTGTTGCGGTTGGCGTAAACTTTAGGCAAGACTTCCCCGAACAGTAAAATCAGGAAGGTAACCAAAATAACTTCTACCACAAATTTCAGTAAGGGGATGGCAATGGTGTCAAAAACCGTATCGAGCGAAAACGAAAACAGGATGACGATGGCAATGTGCAGGAAATTGTTTGCCACCAAAATAGTGGCCAGCAATTTTTTCGGTTTCTTCAGCAATTGATTGATGATGACTGCCTTTGATGGATTCGACTGGTTGAGTTCTGTCAAATCTTTGGCGGTAAGCGAAAACAGGGCTACTTCGGCCGCAGCGACCATGGCGCAACAGAAAAGCAAGAGGGCAATTCCTATTGATCCAAAAAGTATATGGGTATCAAGGCTGGCAAAAAATCCTAAACTGGGCTCCGGGTCCAAAGGCTGCAACGTTAGTTAAACAATATCAAAACGGCAAATCATTTTCATGATTGGGCAGGTTTTGCGGGTCAAAGGTAGTGTTTTTTGATTCGGTGGTCATGGGCTTGTTTCCTTCAATGTCTTTTTTGACGGTCAGGAAGGTGAATTCGGTCACCTGTATTTCTGTGGTGTATTTGGTGGTTCCGTCTTCGGCTTGCCATTGGCGTGATTTGATGCGGCCTTCCACATAAATCTTGTCGCCCTTGGTCAGGTATTTTTCGCAGATTTCGGCAGCCTTGTTTCTTACGACCAGGTTGTGCCATTCTGTAGAGGTAATCTTTTCGTTGGTTTGCTTGTTGATGTACACTTCGTTGGTGGCCAGTGGGAAGCGCCCAATGCAGTTGCCACCTTCAAAATAGTGCATCTTGATGTCATCGCCGAGGTGGCCAATCAGCATTACCTTATTTAATGTTCCGTTCATGACAGATTTGAATTTATCCAAAATTAATAAAAAATTCCATACTTAAACAGCATATTTTTCAAGAAAGTTAAAAATCACAATCGGGAACGGAAAGTCATGCAGGCTTTTCATCGGGATGCCACCGGGTAGTGTTCCGGAAACAGACACCTTATAAAAGGAAACCGACAAATGCTGGTGCGTGAGTTTGTGGGTAAGCGGAGCTCCGTAGGCGAAAATGTCCGTAATGCCATAGCTTCCGTATTCAGATTGTATCCTTTCGATAACAGTATCTTGGGTTTCCGGTACGTCGGTTTCCATCAGCGGAAATTCATACAGGTGCTGCCAGATGCCTTTTCCGGTACGCTTGTGCAGCAGCGTTTGGTTTTGGCTGTCTTCAAAAACCAGGTAATGAAAATAACGGTTTTTTACTTTGGTCTTTTTTGTTTTCACCGGAAGCTGGTTTACTTTCCCTTTTTGTAGGGCGGCGCAACTGTTATTAAAAATACAAGCGTTACAATCGGGGTTTTTCGGCACACACTGCAAGGCACCAAATTCCATGATGGCCTGGTTGAACAGGGCCGGCTGGTCATCCGGCATGAGGGTTTTGGCCAAGGCGGCGAATTCTTTTTTGGCTGAAGCAGCGGCAATATCGGTCTCCACGTCAAAATAGCGCGACAATACCCGGAACACATTGCCGTCAACCACCGGAACCGCTTCGTTGAAAGCAAATGAGGCAATCGCGGCTGCCGTATAGTCGCCAATGCCTTTCAACTTGATGAGTTGCTGGTAGTTGTCTGGGAATTTCCCGTCCAAATCATAGGCGATGGTCCGCGCGGTCTGGTGCAGGTTGCGGGCACGCGAATAATAGCCGAGTCCCTGCCAGAGTTTGAGCAGCTGTTGTTCATCGGCATCGGCCAGGGCTGTTACGGTCGGAAAAGCTTCCGTAAAGGCTATATAATAAGGTAAACCCTGCGCCACACGCGTTTGCTGGAGCATGATTTCAGAAAGCCAGATGGGGTATGGGTTGGTGGTTTTCCGCCAAGGCAAATCGCGTTTGCTTTCTAAATACCAAAGCAATAATGAGTTAGAAAAATCCATAAATAAATTTAGGTGGACAAAAGTAAAAGTTTATGTGATTAAATTTTAATGAATTAGGTTGATTATATGTTTTTTTTATTTGTATATTTGCACACTTTAAAAAAATAATACAATACATTAATACGAAAGAAAATGACGAAAGCAGATATCGTAGCAAAAATTTCAGAAAAATTAGGACTTGAAAAAGGAGATGTTCAAGCAACTGTTGAAGCATTAATGGAAGAAGTAAAAACTTCTTTGGAGAGTGGAGACAATGTTTATTTAAGAGGATTTGGTAGTTTCATCATCAAAACCAGGGCGGAAAAAACAGGAAGAAATATTTCTAAAAACACTACAATCAAAATCCCTGCTCACAACATTCCAGCATTTAAACCTGCAAAAGTATTTGTAGAAGCAGTAAAAACGAATACAGAAGTAACCGTATAACTCATTTATTAATCACAATAAAACCAACAAAGTATGCCAAGTGGTAAAAAAAGAAAAAGACATAAGGTAGCTACCCACAAACGTAAAAAACGTGCAAGAGCTAACCGCCATAAAAAGAAAAAGTAGTTTCAAACTACTTTTTTCTTTTTAAACGTTCATTGAAATCGGATTTAGTCGAAACGACAATTACGCTGAAGTATTCGGCATAAATCCACCGGGTAATAAAATACCTGTTTAAAAAAATGTTTAATCCATCCTCGCAATTAGGTTGTGGGTTGAAGTTATTGTTATAGGTCACACGACTTTATGGCTTTAGACTTTCAACTTTCGACTAATAGTTGGGATAAAAATGTACACCGTGAATAAAGAACTAATCATTAGGTCTGGTCATGATGCTGTAGATTTTGCCTTATTAAAAGATGGAAAACTAATTGAATTACACAAGGAAGAAGAAAAAAACAGCGATTTTCTGGTAGGCGATATCTTTATTGCCAAAATCAGGAAACCTGTGGCAGGGCTCAACGCGGCTTTTGTAAATGTAGGCTTTGAAAAAGACGCCTTTTTGCACTACCACGATTTAGGTCCGGCACTGCCTTCCTACCTGAAATTCATAAAACTTGTAAGCGCAGGTAAAATAAAAGATTTCTCCCTCAAAAACTTTCAGTTTGAAAAAGAGATTGACAAAGACGGTTCCATATCAGACATCCTGAGTGCGAACCAGTCCATCTTAGTGCAAGTGGTCAAAGAACCAATTTCAACCAAAGGCCCAAGAATCAGCTCCGAGCTGTCTTTTGCCGGGAGGTTTTTAGTTCTTGTCCCTTTCTCTGACCGTGTTTCTATTTCACAAAAAATAGAAGAAAAGTCAGAAAAAGACCGATTGAAAAAATTGGTACAGGCCGTCAAACCAAAAGGTTTTGGTGTTATTGTGCGAACAGTAGCAGAAGGCAAAACAACAGCCGAACTAGAAAAAGATTTGCAGAACCTGCTCAGCAGATGGACTGCAATGTGTAAAAAATTACCAACTGCCCATCATCCGTCAAAGGTATTGGGAGAGCTCAACAAAGCTTCTTCGATACTCCGCGACGTCTTCAACGATAGCTTTACCGGCATCCACATTGATGATGAAGAGTTGTACCAACAAACCAAGGACTATTTAGCCGAAATAGCCCCAACAAAACAAAACATAGTGAAGCTTTACCAGTCGAAAGACACGCCTATTTTTGAAAAATACCATATAGAGCGGCAAATCAAGACCTCATTCGGGCGCACCGTATCGATGAGTAAAGGAGCTTATTTGATTATCGAACACACAGAAGCCTTACACGTCATCGACGTGAACAGCGGAAACCGTTCCAATAAAGCCACCAACCAAGAGCAGACCGCACTTGAAGTCAACCTGATAGCCGCCGCAGAAATAGCCCGCCAATTGAGGCTTCGCGATATGGGAGGGATTATTGTCATCGATTTTATCGACATGCAGAATCCAGACAACCGCCAGGTGTTGTTCAACTTCCTCCGGGATGAAATGAGCGACGATAAAGCCAAACACAAAATCTTGCCGCCAAGTAAATTCGGACTCGTCCAAATAACCAGGCAAAGGGTAAGACCAGAAGTAAATATTGAGACCAGGGAAGAAAACCCGAACAATCTGGCCAGCGACATAGACGCACCAATCCAGATTATCGACAAAATCAACTTCTCGCTCGAAAAAATTGTAAAAGACCACAAAAAGATCAAGCTCAACGCGCATCCGTTTGTGGCCGCATACCTTAAAAAAGGTTTTCCATCATTACGTTCAAAATGGTTTTTTGAACATAAAAAGTGGGTGAAAATCATACCTCGTGACGCTTACACGTATCTTGAATACCATTTCTTCGACAGTGAAGGAAAGGAAATCAAGGATAAATAAAAGAAAACCGCTCAGGAAACTGGGCGGTTTTTTTGTTTTTAGGAGCTAATCCCGCTATCCGCTGCAATCTTTTAAATATTTTCTACGCTGCGCTGCGCAAATATTTAAAAGGATTTTCGCTGCTATCGGGGCTAGGGACTTCTTTTGTCTTGACACAAAAGAAGCAAAAAGTCAAGGCTGAGGATTTTCGGCGGTCAAATTTATTCTCACATCCTAAATTAAAAGAACTCGCTGCGCTCAAACAGCTTTTAATTTTACGGATGTTTCGAATATTTGACGCTCGCCTGCAAATCCAAAGGCCGAAGCCAGTCAGGAAGTATTCATTATATTTCCGGCTTTTTCAAGCGCAGGAAATCTTTCTAAAAAAAATTTGAATTAATGATGAATCGTCCGGCAGGTTTGGCCTTTTTTCGATTTGGGTAGCATTTCAAAACAGTGATGCCGTGGGCGGAGGTAAGCAACCCTGAAGTCGACGAGGAACGAGGAGCGGCTTGGTTGCTGGTGGCCGCAGCGCAGTTTTAGAAATGCAAGCAAATCAAAAACGAGCCTTGAATTTTGGTACTTTGTTTAGCTTCGCTCAGTTCGGCTTTGCCTTGGGTCAAGACAAAGTACACTAACCTTTCATAAACTCCTCCGCTTTCTCTACCATATTATAACTTCCGCAGAAGAACGGTACGCGTTGGTGTAATTCGTTGGGTTGCAGTTCCATAATCCGTGTGAAACCATCAGATGCCTTTCCGCCGGCCTGTTCGGCTATGAACGCCATCGGGTTGCATTCATATAACAACCGTAACTTTCCTTTCGGGGCTTTAGAACTGGTCGGATAAATATAGATTCCGCCTTTGATCATGTTGCGGTGGATGTCAGAAACGAGGCTTCCGATGTATCTTGAGGTATATGGGCGGTCGCCTTCTTCGGTCTGGCAATATTTCAAATAATTTTTCACGCCCTGCGGAAAATGCACATAATTCCCTTCATTGATGGAGTAGATTTTGCCATCCTTCGGAAACTGCATATTGGGATGCGAAAGGTAAAAAGTACCAATGGCCGGGTTGAGTGTAAATCCGTTAACGCCGTGTCCGGTGGTATACACCAACATGGTTGAGGTGCCGTAAATGACATAGCCCGCGGCTACCTGTGCTGTTCCGGGTTGCAGGAAATCTTCCAATGTTACGGGTGTGCCTACCGGGGTAACCCTTCGGTATACCGAGAAAATGGTCCCGACCGACACATTCACATCAATGTTTGACGAGCCATCCAACGGATCCATCATGACCACATATTTGTTGTTGTGGCTTTCGTCGCTTCCGGCAATGGTAATGAAATCATCGTTTTCCTCAGAAGCAATCCCACACACGATTTCCCGGTTGATCAGCGTCTGTATGAACACTTCATTGGCATATACATCGAGCTTTTGCTGGTCTTCACCCTGTATGTTTTGGTCGCCTGCAGCCCCCACTATGTCTACCAATCCGGCCTTGTTGACCTTATAGTTGACCACTTTGGCGGCCAAGCGTATCGAATTGATAATCCGGGATAATTCGCCCGAAGAATATTGAAAGGCGTTCTGGTTTTCGATAATGAATTCCCCCAGGGTAGAATTGCGTGCTTCCATACAAAAATAGTTGTGTTGATTGTTTTACAAATATCGTTTTTTTTATCAAAACCCTATTCAAAATTGTAAAATTTAAACCGGGCTGATATTGACAAACTTATTTTATATTTGTTGCTGAAATTCAATATACACCTAATGAAATCAAAAGCATTCCTATTCTTATTTTCAGCTGTCTTATGCTGTTCCTTGTATTCCCATGCCCAAATCAACCTGGGTGACAAAGCCAAGGAGGCCCTGGGTTATGGCTTGGCCAGTTTTACCTTTACCAATGCCGATGCGGCCCAGATTTCGGCTGCTGCCGTAAAAAAAATGGATTCTGCTAATGTGGTGGCCGGGCCAAAAGATGGCTACACCCTGCGTTTGAACCGGGTGTTCGGTAAACATGCCAATGAAAATGGCTTGGCGCTCAACTATAAAGTTTACTTAACCAAAGACATCAATGCATTTGCTACCGCCGATGGCAGCGTCCGGGTTTTTTCGGGCTTGATGGACATTATGGACGACAACCAGTTGTTGGCCGTCATCGGGCACGAAATCGGCCATGTGGCCAATGAAGACAGCAAGGATGCCATGAAAGTGGCCTATCGTAAAGCCGCCCTGATTGGTGCCGTTTCTTCCCAATCAGAAAAAATTGCCAAAATATCAGATGGCCAGATCGGCCAGATTGCCAATGCCATTCTCGACAGCAAATACAGCAGGATGCAGGAGTCTGAAGCCGATACTTTTTCTTATGATTTCATGAAACGCAACGGCTATAATGTCAATGCGGTGGCTTCAGCTTTTGAGGTTTTGGCCAGCCTCAATGGCGGGGCTTCTTCCAATTTCCTTACCCAAATGATGAGTTCGCATCCTGATCCGGCAGACCGGGCGGCATTGGCCAAAGAGCGCGCCGTAGCTGATAAATTGTATAAGCCTTATGTACAGCAACCCATCAACAACAAAGCGGTTGTAACCAAAAAACCGGTCAAAAAAGCACCAGCCAAAAAGAAAAAATAATGATCATACGCAAAGCAGAACCCACCGATATGGCAGCAGTGCTGGGACTTATCAAGGAATTGGCCGTATTCGAAAAAGAACCCGATGCCGTCAAGGTCACGGTAGATGATTTGGTACGTGACGGATTTTCAGCCCACCCTTTGTTTCATTGTTTTGTGGCGGAAAGAGGGAATGATATTATCGGGATTGCCTTGTACTATTACCGTTATTCGACCTGGAAAGGGAAAACCATTCACCTCGAAGACCTGATTGTAAAAGAAAGTGAGCGCGGAACCGGTGCCGGTTTTGCCCTCTACAGCGAGATTATCGCTCAGGGCAAACGCGACAAGGTGCGCAGGATTGAATGGAACGTACTCGACTGGAACACACCGGCTGTCAAATTTTACGAAAACACAGGCGCCAAGGTACTCGATGACTGGCGTGTGGTGCAGCTGGATGAAGAAGGAATAGACAACTTTTTGAAAAATAAATAATCATCAGAAGTCCGGTCTTTTTGACTTTCGACTTTTAACTTTCGATTTAAAATGAGGATATTCAAGTTTGGTGGTGCATCGGTAAAAGATGCTGATGGCGTAAAAAATGTATGGCAGGTGTTGCAACAGGTGGGGCATGAAGACGTGTTGGTGGTCATTTCGGCTATGGGGAAAACGACCAATGCCTTTGAAGTGGTGATTAAAAATTATTTCGACAAATCGAATGAGTTGCAGTCGTCGTTGCAGGAAGTCAAAAAATACCACAACCAGATTTTACTCGAGCTTTTTGAAGACGAAAAAAATACCGCATTTGCCGCTGTGAATACCCTTTTCAGTGAGCTCGACCATTTCCTGAAAACCAACAAATCACCCAATTACAATTTTGTATACGACCAGGTAGTCAGTTTCGGGGAACTCATTTCCACTACCATTGTGAGCCACTATTTCAATCACAAAGGCTTAAAAAACAATTGGCTTGATGTGCGGAATTTCATCAAGACCGACGCCAATTACCGTGATGCCAATGTCGATTGGGAACAAACCCAAAAACTGATTTCCAAAGGTGTCAAAAGGAAAACGCTCCACATCACCCAAGGCTTCCTGGGCTCTGACGGAAACAGTTTCACCACAACACTCGGTCGTGAAGGATCAGATTATACCGCCGCAATTTTTGCCTACTGTTTAAGTGCCGAAAGCGTGACTATCTGGAAAGATGTGCCCGGCGTGCTCAATGCCGACCCGCGTTATTTTGAAAATGCTGTGTTGCTCAACCAGATTTCCTACCGTGAAGCCATCGAATTGGCCTTTTACGGCGCAACGGTCATCCACCCAAAAACCCTGCAACCCTTGCAGAGAAAGGAAATTCCGTTGTTTGTGAAATCCTTCCTGAACCCGTTGCTGCCCGGAACCAGTGTCTCGAAAGGCGAAGACCTCCAACCCAAAACCTCCTGTTTCATTGTCAAGAAAAACCAGCTGCTGATTTCGCTGTCTTCCATCGATTTCTCGTTTATCATGGAAGAAAACATCAGCGAAATATTCCTGCTCTTGCACCAATTCAAGATGAAGGTGAGCCTGATCCAGAATTCGGCCATCAGTTTTTCGGTTTGCGTGGAAGACAAATTCGGCAATTTCAACGAACTCAAAGCCATTCTGGCCAAAAAATTCAAGGTATCTTACAATGAGAATGTGTCGCTGTACACCATCAGGCATTTTACCAACGAAGCGGCCGAAATGGTCGGAAAAGACAAAACCGTACTGGTCAAGCAGATTTCGCGCGAAACCATGCAGCTCGTCACCAAAGAATAACCCACAAAATTTCGGATTTTAAATACTACTTTTGACTTTTGGAAGTTATAGTAGTTATGGTCAAAAAGTATTTTTCGTTGCTTTTGCTTTTTTGCTTTTCAGGGATTTTCGCCCAGGAAATCAAACCGACCTACGCCAATAAAAAAATCGCTTTTTCGAGGGATACCATTTCCATAGAAAACAAAAGCATCAACAAAAATTTCTTCCGGATTTTTGACCAAGCCGGAAACCCCATCGATTCTACCCGATACCAGGTCGATTTCAAAAAAGGCACCTTGGTTTTTACCGACAATTTCAATACTACTGATTCGCTTTCGGTAAGCTACCTGAACTACCCTGATTTTGTCACCAAAACCTATTCGGTTTACGATAAAACCCAAATTGTGCCCAACGAAGGAGGTGATTTGTATGCCATAAAAACCAACAAACTCAACATTTTCAAACCCTTTGACGGGCTTACCACCTCCGGAAGCATCACGCGGGGTGTCACGGTGGGCAACAACCAGAACACCACGGTGAATTCCAACCTCGATTTGCAGGTAACCGGAAAACTGTCTGACAAGGTTTCCTTGCGGGCTTCCATCCAAGACAGCAACATCCCTTTGCAGGACAACGGCTATTCGCAGAAACTCGACGAATTCGATCAGGTTTTTATCGAGCTTTTTGCCAAAAACTGGAGCATCAGGGCCGGTGATTTGTTTCTCGAAAACCGCCAGTCGAAATTTCTCAACTTCAATAAAAAAGTACAGGGTTTGTCTTCGCGTTTTTCGTTGGGCAAGGAAGGCAATAAAACCGATATTTTTGCTTCGGGGGCCTTGGTGCGTGGGCAATATGCCCGAAGTAATTTCGTAGGGCAGGAAGGCAACCAAGGACCCTATAAACTGCGGGGCAACAATGGCGAATTGTATGTGTTGGTCGTTTCGGGCTCAGAACGGGTTTACGTGAACGGTATCCTTAAGGAACGCGGTGAAAACAACGACTATGTCATCGATTACAATGCAGGCGAAATTACGTTTACCTCGCTTTTCCCAATCAATTCCGAGATGCGGATTTCCATCGAATACCAATTTTCTGACCGGAACTTTACACGGTTCGTGGCCTATGGTGGTGTCGACCATCAAAATGAAAAGTGGAGCCTGGGCGGATATGTTTATTCTGAAAATGATGTGAAAAACCAGCCTTTGCAACAAAATTTATCGGAAGAACAGGTGCAGGTGCTCGTCAATGCAGGTGACAACCCTGAGCTGATGATTGCCCCATCGGCTTACCCAGACAGCTATTCGGAAAACAAGATACTCTATAAAAAGGTCTTCATCGGCCCGGTGGAAGTGTTTGAATATTCCAACAATCCTGACGACGAACTCTACAACGTCAAATTCCTGCTGGTTGGGAACAACCTGGGCAATTATATTTTGTCGAACAGTCAGGCCGTAGGGAAAATCTATCAATATGTGGCGCCAGTGGCTGGCGTTCCGCAAGGAAATTATGAGCCCATCACCCGTTTGATTGCCCCGACCAAATTGCAGATTGCCACTTTGCTGGGAAAATATGAGCCGTCAGAAAAAACCCATGCCGATTTTGAACTGGCCGTGAGCAACAACGATAAAAACCTCTATTCGACCCTCGATGACAGTGACAACAAGGGTATCGCCGGGAAAATCAACCTCAAGCAAAGGCTGCTAACCCGGAAATTTACGCTGGATGCTTTTGCCAATTACCAACTCATCCAAAGCAATTTCCAAACGGTCGAACGCTTGTTCAATATCGAATTCAACCGCGACTGGAACCTCACTACAACCACGGGCAACCAGGGTTTCCTGGTGACAGGGCTTGATTTCAAATTCCCTGAAAAAGGGTTTGCCCGCTACCAACTCGAAAAATTGGATTTCTCCCAAAGTTTCACGGGTACCCGCCATCTGCTCAACGGCGCTTACAAAAATAAAAACTGGTGGGTAGAACACAATTCGAGCGTACTCCAGACTGATGGGAGTTATTCTGAAACGCAGTTTGTACGCACGGCCACCAAGGCACGCTACCTGTTCGGGAAAAACTGGGCCGGGGGCAGTTTCCGTCATGAAAACAATAAGGAGCGTCTGGCCGCCACCCTGCAACTTTCGCCGTTGAGCCAGAAATTTTCTGAATATGGGGTTTTTACGGGCCGTGGTGATTCCACGAAAGTGTTTGCCGAATTTGGCTATCTGCACCGTAAAAACGACAGTCTCCAAAACGGCTTGGTGCAAAGGGTCAATACCTCCAATACCTACTATGTGAAATCACGGTTAATCAAAACGGCCTTGAGCGATTTAACCCTGTTTGTAAATTACCGCACGCTGACATACGAAGACCCTGCCCGGAAAACCGAACCCTCACTCAACTCGAGGTTGTTGTACAACGACAGCTTTTTCAAGCAATTGCTGCAGCTGACCACAGCCTATGAAACCAATTCGGGTACCATTGCGCAGCAGGAATTCACCTATCTTGAGGTAGAACCGGGCCAAGGCGTGTATATGTGGAACGACTACAACAACAACGGCATCCAGGAGTTGCAGGAGTTTGAAGTGGCACCGTTTCCGGATTTGGCCAAATATGTACGCGTGTTCCTTCCGAACCAAATTTTTGTCAAAACCCACCAGAACAAGTTCTCGCAATCAGTAACCTTCAACCTGTCGGTATGGCAAAACAAAAGCGGCTTCCGGAAATTCCTTTCGCATTTTTACGATCAGGCTTCGTACCTGATTGACCGGAAAATCATTCGCGACAGCAACAACTTTGACCTGAATCCGTTTACGACAGATGAAACCAACCTGCTCGGGCTCAATTCGAGTTTCCGGAATAGTTTGTTCTTTAACCGTGGGAAACAGAAACATTCGACCACCTATACTTATGTTACGGGCAATACACGCAACCTACTTTCAATAGGCCTGCTCGAGAGCAAAAACAAGTCACACCAACTGCAGTACCTGCATCTTTTTGACAAAAGCTGGTTGCTGACTTTGTCTGGGAAAAGTATTTTCTCGACCATTACGTCAGAAAATTATACGTCCCGCAACTACGAAATTTCAGGCTACCAATTGGCGCCCAAAATCGCTTATGTGTTTTCCAAAAACACCAGTTGGGATATCTTTTATGAATACCAGAAAAAGGAAAACCAAATCGGGCTCAACGAACTGCTCACCCAGAACCGCTTAGGCACTTCGTTTACCTATTCGGGCAAAAAACAGTTTACGGCCAATGGGGAATTTTCGTTTTACAACAACACTTTTACCGGAAATGCCTTGTCGGCGGTCGGTTTCCAGATGCTCGAAGGCCTACAGCCTGGGAAAAATCAAACCTGGCGCTTGTTGTTGCAGAAAAACCTCACCCAATACCTAGACATTAATGTGAATTACCAGGGACGGAAAAGCGAAACCAGTCCGGCCATCCATACAGGGAACATACAGCTGCGTGCTTATTTTTAGCAATTTTACAGGGAATAATTTTCTGACAAAAGTGTTTTTTTGACAAATTATTTCCGTACTTTTATTACTCATAACCTTATAATATTAAAACCAAAAATGAAAAAAGCAATCTTATTATGCATGGCCTTTGTTTTCTCTACAGTGTTCTATGCACAGGAAACAAAAGCAAAAGTGAAAAAAGCGGCAGCCAAAACCGAAAAAGCGGCCAAGGATGTCAAGGAGAAAACCAAGTCTACCGCCAAGAAAGTAGCAGACAAAACCGAAAAAACAGCTAAAAAAGTAGCTGATAAGTCGGAAAAGACGGCCAAAAAAGTGGCAGACAAAACCGAAAAAACAGCCAAGAAAGTAGCCGATAAAACGGAAAAGACGGCCAAAAAAGTAGCTGATAAAACCGAAAAAACAGCAACCAAGGTGGCCGACAAGACAAAAGAAACGGCTTCTAAACTGAAAAAAGACGGAACGCCAGATAAACGTTTCAAGAAAACCGCAGCTGAAGAAAAAGAAGATCTGAAAGAAACCGCAGCGTCAAAATCGGCTGAGAAAAAAGTAAAAGACAAAGTGACCGGAACCTACAAAGGCAAAAAAGTTTACACGGGGCCAAGGGGAGGTAAATATTACATCAACAAAAACGGAAACAAAACCTATATTTCTGACGAAGAATAGTCAAAAAAATACTTTTTTTCAAATCAAACGCAACACCTCAAAAATGTTGCGTTTTTTTATGGCTGCCGGCTTCATATTTTGTTGTTGCAAAGTGATAGAAAATGGTTTTCCCAATAATCGTCAACGCCTTTGTATCAGGGTTTTTTAGGTTTTTTTGCTTTTGTAACTTGTTGTAAAACAATAAATTATGCAAAAATACAAAAACAGTATTTTTCCTACTTATTGTTAAAAACTACAGCCGATTGTGAATAAGTTTGGCTTTCTTTTTCCATTTCAAATGACAATCTTTGTAACAGTCAAATTAGTTAAGAAAACCTTAAAATATCCCTCAAATTATGTCTGCTATAGAGCCAATCCTTCAGGAAAACAAAAATCGTTTTGTGATTTTTCCAATCAAGCATCACGATATATGGGAATGGTACAAAAAAATGGAAGCCAGTTTCTGGACAGCAGAAGAAATAGACCTGCACCAAGACTTATCAGACTGGAACAACAAACTCAATGCCGATGAAAAATACTTCATCAAGCACATTTTGGCCTTTTTTGCCGCTTCAGACGGTATCGTGAATGAAAACCTGGCCGAGAACTTCGTCAACGAAGTGCAATATCCGGAAGCCAAATTTTTCTACGGTTTCCAGATCATGATGGAAAACATTCATAGCGAAACCTACTCGTTGTTGATTGACACCTACGTAAAGGACGAAGCCGAAAAAGACCAACTGTTCCATGCCATTGAAGTGTTTCCGGCTATCAAGAAGAAAGCCGATTGGGCCCTTAAATGGATTGGTTCCGATTCGTTCGCCGAGCGTCTGATTGCGTTTGCGGCAGTAGAAGGAATTTTCTTCTCTGGTGCGTTCTGTTCGATTTATTGGCTTAAAAAACGCGGACTGATGCCGGGGCTTACGTTTTCAAACGAATTGATTTCACGTGATGAAGGCGTACACTGCGATTTTGCCGTGCACCTGCACAACCACCACCTGATTCATAAAGTATCCAAAGACAGGATTGAGGAAATCATTACCGATGCCCTCAACATCGAACGCGAATTCATTACCGAGTCACTTCCGGTGAGCCTTATCGGGATGAACGCCACGCTCATGACCCAATACCTCGAATTTGTGGCCGACAGGCTGTTGGTGGAGTTGGGTTGCAAAAAAGTATACAATTCGAGCAATCCGTTTGATTTCATGGACATGATTTCCCTGCAGGGCAAAACCAATTTCTTTGAAAAACGCGTGGCCGAATACCAAAAAGCCGGTGTGATGAACACTGATGCCGAAGCCGGTAAAATCAGTTTCGACGCCGATTTTTAGAGAAGCATTCTGTTCAAACAAGAGTGCAGCCCCGATAGAGCCGGTATCCTGTCATGGCGAGGAACGAAGCAAATGACAGATATAGGCGAAAGCGGGAATTTGCTGCCCATTGAATAATCAAAATCATTACAAATAACCCGAAGGCAGTGAAGGGATTCCTGTTTTCATAAAACAACAAAAGTATGTATGTAGTAAAAAGAGACGGACACAAAGAGCCGGTAAGTTTTGACAAAATCACAGACAGGATCAAGAAACTGTGTTATGGCTTGAACGATTTGGTCGATGCCGTAAAGGTGGCCATGCGCGTTATAGAAGGATTGTATGACGGCGTAACCACTTCAGAACTCGATAACCTCGCTGCCGAAACCGCCGCGTCGATGACCATTGCCCACCCAGATTATGCCCAATTGGCCGCACGTATTGCCGTTTCGAACCTGCACAAAAACACTACGAAATCCTTCTCAGAGACGATGAAGGAGATGTACTTTTACGTGAATCCGCGTACCAACCAGAAAGCGCCTTTGCTTTCGGATGAGGTACACGAAGTGATCCAAAAAAATGCCGAGTTTTTGAACTCGCACATCATATACAACCGTGATTTCAACTATGATTATTTCGGTTTCAAAACCCTCGAACGTTCTTATCTGCTTAAGATAAACGGGAAAATCGTAGAGCGTCCGCAACACATGCTCATGCGTGTGGCTGTCGGTATCCACCTCGACGACCTCGATGCCGTAGTGGAAACCTACGAACTCATGTCGAAGAAATTCTTCACCCATGCCACCCCAACGCTTTTCAACGCCGGAACACCCAAGCCACAGATGTCATCGTGCTTCCTGTTGACCATGAAAGACGACAGCATTGACGGTATTTATGATACTTTGAAACAAACCGCCAAAATCTCGCAATCGGCAGGTGGTATCGGTTTGTCTATCCACAACGTACGCGCCACCGGTTCGTACATTCGCGGTACCAACGGAACCTCCAACGGGATTGTGCCGATGTTGCGCGTGTTCAATGACACGGCCCGCTATGTAGACCAAGGTGGCGGAAAACGCAAAGGCAGTTTTGCCATTTACCTCGAAACCTGGCACGCTGATATTTTTGAATTCCTTGACCTGAAAAAGAACACCGGAAAAGAAGAAATGCGTGCCCGTGATTTGTTTTTTGCGATGTGGACCTCAGATTTGTTCATGAAACGCGTGGAGCAGGATGCCCAATGGACCCTCATGTGCCCGAACGAATGCCCGGATTTGTGCAACGTGTATGGCGATGAATTTGAAGCTTTGTACACCTCTTACGAACAAGCCGGAAAAGGCAGGAAAACCGTAAAAGCCCGTGAACTTTGGGAAAAAATCCTCGAGTCACAAATCGAAACCGGAACGCCTTATATGTTATACAAAGACGCGGCCAACCGGAAATCAAACCAGAAAAACCTCGGTACCATCCGTTCCTCGAACCTTTGTACCGAAATCATGGAATATACTGCTGCAGATGAAATTGCGGTGTGCAACCTGGCATCGATTTCACTACCGATGTTTGTCGAAAACGGCGAATTCAATCACGATTTGCTGTTCAAGGTGACCAAACGCGTTACCCGAAACCTGAACAAAGTCATTGACAGGAACTATTATCCGGTGCCTGAAGCCGAAAACTCCAACATGCGCCACCGTCCGGTAGGTTTGGGTGTGCAGGGCTTGGCCGATGCTTTCATCCTGATGCGTTTGCCGTTCACGAGTGATGAAGCCAAAAAAGTCAACCAGGAAATTTTCGAAACCCTCTATTTTGCCGCCGTGACCGCCTCGATGGAAATGGCCCAGGAAGAAGGACCGTATTCTACTTTTGAAGGTTCGCCTATTTCACAGGGAGAATTCCAGCACAACCTCTGGAACATTAAAGACGAAGAATTGTCCGGACGTTGGGATTGGGCTGCACTCCGTAAGCAAGTCATGGAACACGGGGTAAGGAATTCCCTTTTGGTGGCTCCTATGCCGACCGCTTCGACTTCACAGATTTTAGGAAACAACGAAGCTTTTGAACCGTATACGTCTAACATTTATACCCGTCGGGTTTTGTCTGGGGAATTTATCGTAGTGAACAAACACCTGCTCGAAGACCTCGTAAAACGCGGCCTCTGGACCGAAGAACTCAAACAGGAACTCATGCGCAACAACGGATCGGTACAGAACCTTGACATTCCTGAAGACTTGAAAGAGCTGTACAAAACCGTTTGGGAAATGTCTATGAAAGACATCATCGACATGTCGCGCCACAGGGGTTATTTCATCGACCAGTCGCAGTCACTCAACCTGTTCATGCAGGATGCCAACTACGCCAAACTGACCTCGATGCACTTCTACGCCTGGAAAAGCGGCCTGAAAACCGGAATGTACTACCTGCGTACCAAGGCAGCCGTAGATGCCATCAAGTTTACGCTCAACAACGAGAAAAAAGCCGAACCGGCCGTACAACAGGCAGCAGAAGCCGTTGCACTAGAGGTGAAGGCACCCAACGAAACAGGCGAAATGACTGCCGAAGATTTCAAGGCCATGATTGAAATGGCCCGGAATGCAGGCCCGGATGACTGTGAAATGTGTGGGTCTTAATTAAGAAATAAAGAATAATGAAAATGGAACAGCTATCGGAAAGATGGCTGTTTTCTTTTTTTCAATTACATTTGGATAAATTAAAAAACATGTCAAAAGAAAAAGGGGTTTACACCGGAAAAATGGAACAGGACGAACACGGAAATTTCTTCTGTGGGCCGTACCTGCTCGATTACCAAATGGCTGCCAAGTTTAAACTGGGCGACAAAATCAACATCAAGACGGTAATCGAAAACCCGAGCGACAAGAGCTACAACCTTTATCCGCAGAAGTCAAGGAATTTCTTTTTGGCCAACGATAAGAAGTAAACCGATGGAAATCATCCGTACCAACTCAGACCACCCTGATTTCAAAAGGCTGACGGCGCTTTTTGACGATTACCTTGTGGATATCGACGGGGAGGAAAAAGATTTTTTCGCTTTTTACAACAACAAGTATCTCGATACCGTGTTGGTGGTTTATGACCAAGGCCAAGCGGTGGGTTGCGGCGGATTCAAGGAATATGATGCCGAAACTGCCGAAATCAAGCGGATGTTTGTGCTGCCGGAACAAAGGGGCAAGGGCATCGCACGCTTTATCCTGACCGCCATAGAAGAATGGGCTGCAGAAAAAAGCTACCGCAATTACATACTCGAAACTTCGCCCAAACTCGAAAGCGCCATTGCACTGTATAAAAAAGCAGGCTACCAAACCATTCCGAATTTCGGACAATATGTGGGGGTGGAAAACAGCCTCTGCATGAAAAAAACAACCCAAAACACACACAACTTATGATGAACTGGGAACAACTGCTGTCTTTGAAACGCCAAGGCGACAAAGGCAAAAGACTGCGTATAGAGCAGGATGACACCCGTTTGGGCTTTGAAGTCGATTATGACCGCATCATCTTTTCGTCGGCATTCAGGAGCCTGCAGGACAAAACCCAGGTCATTCCGTTATCGAAAACAGATTTTGTGCACACGCGGCTCACCCACAGTCTCGAAGTATCCGTAGTCGGGCGTTCACTCGGGCGTTTGGTCGGGAAGAAAATCATTGAAAAATACCCGCACCTAGAATCCGTACACGGCTATCAGCCCAACGATTTTGGTGCCATAGTTGCGGCTGCTGCCCTCGCGCACGACATCGGCAATCCGCCGTTCGGACATTCGGGCGAGAAAGCCATAGGGGAATATTTCTCGATTGGGAAAGGACAAAAATACCGCGAATTCCTGACCGACAAACAATGGCAGGACCTGATTGATTTTGAAGGGAACGCCAACGGTTTTTCGGTACTCACGAGTTCACGTCCAGGCATTGAAGGCAGCATCCGTCTGACCTATGCCGTATTGGGTGCGTTCATGAAATATCCGAAGGAAAGCCTTCCGAAGAAACCCACCCAAAACATTGCCGATAAAAAATACGGTTTTTTCCAGACTGACAAGGCTTTTTTCAAGGAAGTGGCCGAAGAATTGGGACTGATTCCGAACAAATCGGGCAAAGATATTGGTTTTGAACGCCATCCGTTGGCTTATTTGGTTGAAGCGGCCGATGACATCTGTTATACCATCATCGATTTTGAAGACGGCATCAACCTCGGGCTGGTATCAGAAGATTATGCGCTCGAATACCTGATCAAACTGGTAAAAGACACCATAGATACTGCCAAATACAAAACATTGACCACCAAGGAAGACCGCATCAGCTACCTGCGTGCTTTGGCCATCGGGAACCTGATTAATGATGCCGTACGTACCTTTGTTGAAAATGAGGAAGCCATACTCAAAGGCCAATTCCCATTTGCCCTGACCGACAAAAGCCAGTATAAGGCCCAAATTGACGACATTATCAAATTGAGTGTGAAGAACATTTACCAGAGCCGCGAAGTGATAGAAAAGGAACTGTCCGGCTACCAAATCATCAACAACCTGCTCGATAAATTCATTACGGCCTACAATAACCACTTTGAAGGAAAGGCCACCAATTACGACAAGTTGTTACTCAAAATTTTACCCGAAAAACACCACTTCGAAAAGGAAACGCTGTATGAAAGGCTGCTCCACATCTGTCATTTTATTTCGATGTTGACCGACGGGAAGGCGGTTTTGTACCAACAAATTGTGTCTTCCAACCACAGTTAAAAAACAGTTGTTTGGTTAAAAACACGCTGGTTTTCTTATATTTACAGCCTGATATTAAAATTGTGAAAAGAATTATCCTATTAATTGTGCTGCTTGCCTCTTTTTCTGGGTTTTCCCAAACCCATTCCGAAAAAATACAAAGCTACCTGAACACCAATTATCAAAATTGGAATTTGACCCGTGAGGATTTGGGCGATTGGATTGTGGAGAGTAAAGCCACCTCCAAAAGCACAAAAATCACTAATTATTATATTAAGCAACGTTATCAAGGCATCGAAATTTTCGGAGCCGTTTCGAATGTTTGGGTAAAAAACAATGAGGTGGTTAATGTAGGGAACCGATTTGTAGGCGGTACCAATCAAAAAGTAAACACGACAATTCCTGTACTCTCTGTTTTGGACGCTTTGGGAAGTGCCAAGACTATTTTAGGGATTTCCGATGGGGTAGTGCACAGCATTATCCAAAATACAGATGGCAAAAAATTTACCATTTCTAACGGGGTGTTAAGTCCTGTAAAGGCGCAGTTGGTCTATCAGAAAGTAGCCGATAAATTACACTTGGCCTGGGACCTTAAAATTGATGTTACCCACCACAATCATTTGTGGAGCGTAAGGATTGATGCGTCAGACGGCAAGCTTCTTGATAAAAATGATTGGGTAGTTTCCTGTAATTTCAACCATAGTAAGAGTCCAGAAAAAGATAAAAATTTCTTTTTTAATCCTTTTGAAAAACAAATCCCATCCTCACTTTTAGAAGTACAATCTGGCTCCTATCGGGTGGTGCCTTATTTCATTGAAAGTCCGAACCACGGCGCCAGGCAGCTTCTTACATCGCCTTCAAATGCCATAGCTTCGCCCTTTGGCTGGCATGATACAAACGGGATAACCGGAAGTGAATTTACCTACACCCGCGGAAATAATGTGTATGCTTTTGAAGATAGGGATGATATTGACAGTGGCCTGAGTCCTGATGGTGGCAACAGTTTAATTTTTGATTTTCCGTATGGCGGAATCAATGTTCCTGCCGTTAGTTATTTAGACGCCGCCACGACCAATTTATTCTACATGAACAACATTATACATGACGTTTTTTACCAGTACGGGTTTGACGAAGAAAACGGAAATTTCCAATCGAACAATTACGGCAACGGAGGCGAAGAAAATGACGATGTATTGGCGCAGTCACAAGATGGGGGAGGCCTGAACAATGCCAATTTCGGCACGCCGCCAGATGGTGGAAACGGGAGGATGCAAATGTATTTGTGGAACAGGAAAGCAGCGGCTAATTTAATAAAAATCAATACTCCGGCAGCTCTTGCCGGAGATTATGTGGCTGTAGACAACAGCTTCGATGCCGGCCATGTCGATTTACCACTTGCACCTGCCAATTTAACAGCCGATTTGGTCTTGTTTTCTGATGGTACAGGAGAAAGTTCTGATGGCTGCGAAGCGGCCGTTAACAGTGCCCAGCTCAATGGAAAAATTGCTGTAATCAGACGGGGAGGAACCTGTACCACCACTTCAAAAGTCAAAAGGGCCCAGAATGCCGGAGCCATTGCGGCCATCTTGGTCAGCAACGCACCAGGCAGTTATTTTTTGGGGGGTTCTGATGCTACTCTTACCATTCCGGCCATCAGCGTGACGCAATCAGTAGGGGAATCCATCATAACCGAAATGCAGACCAACACCGTAAATGCGAGTTTGACCCTGCCATTTGTCTCTAATTTTGTCAATATTGATGGCGATTTTGATAATTTGGTTATTGCCCATGAATATGGTCATGGAATTTCCAACCGATTGACAGGCGGAAGTTTCAATGTCGATTGTTTGAACAACCAGGAACAAATGGGTGAAGGCTGGTCGGACTGGTTTGGGTTGCTTTTGCAAATGAAACCGGGTGACACAGGGGGACAAAAAAGAGGTGTTGGCACTTTCGTTTCCAACCAACCTACGAATGACAACGGAATCAGGACGTATCCTTACACTACAGATATGGCCATTAATCCATTTACGTTTGACGATACCAATACGGCAGTACGTCCGCATGGTGTCGGTTCGATTTGGGCTACCATGTTGTGGGATTTGACTTGGGCCTATGTAGAAAAATACGGTTTTAATACCAATATTTATACCGGAAACGGAGGAAACAACAAAGTGTTGCAGGTGGTGGTTGACGCCTTGAAGTTGCAGCCCTGTGACCCCTCTTTTGTTGACGGGCGCAATGCCATACTGGCGGCAGATCAGGCGATAACAGGCGGACAGGATTTCTGCATGATATGGGAAGTCTTTGCCCGAAGGGGTCTCGGATGGAATGCTTCTTCCGGAGACCCTTACAGTTCAACGGACCAAGTCGAAGATTTTTCCGTGCCAAGCCCAGGGCCGAATTGTACTTTAGGGATTGATTATTTCCAGAACGAAGAACAGGTTGCCCTATATCCCAATCCAACAAGAGGTATAGTAACGATAGCCCTGAATCAATTTGTCGGAAAAATAAACATTCAGGTAATAGATACCAACGGAAGGATTATCCTCGAGGAAAAAAATGCCGATTTTAACCAGCAAATGCAAATTGATTTGGGGAATTTTCAATCAGGACTGTATCTGGTCAAGATCAATTCAGAGCGGATAAACGCAACCCGGAAAATTATACTGAATTAGAAAAAAGCGCGCTCAGGCTGCCCACATCAATACCGCAGATATGCTGCAATTCTGCGATGGTTCCGTGTTCGATAAATACATCGGGAATACCCAAGGTCATGATGTCGTTTTTATAGTGGTGCTGTGCTGCAAATTCACCTATTCCGCTACCGAAACCACCTTTGATGACGCCGTCTTCAAGGGTAATTATTTGGTTATAAGTGCTAAAAATATGGTGTAACATTTTTTCGTCCAACGGTTTGACAAAACCAAAATCATAATGGGTGAAATCCCCGTGATTTTTTATAGAAGCCAATGCCTTGGTGACATTATCGCCTATAAAGCCTGTAGACAAAATGGCGGTTTGGGTTCCTTTTTTCAACAGTTGCGCCTGGCCGATTTCGATTTTTTCAAAAGGTTTTTTCCAATCGAGGGTATTGCCCCTGCCGCGCGGATACCGGATGGCAATAGGGTGCGGCAATCCCAATGAAGCCGTATACAAAATGTTCCTCAAATCAACTTCATTTTTTGGGGCGTAAATAACCAGGTTCGGTATACAACGTAAGTAAGCCAAATCAAAAACACCGTGGTGCGTTGCTCCGTCTTCACCGACCAATCCGGCACGGTCTAAGCAAAAAACCACGGGTAAGTCCTGCAAGGCTACATCATGAATCACTTGGTCGTAAGCCCTTTGCAGGAAGGTCGAATAAATATTGCAGAATACCACCATGCCTTGTGTGGCCATTCCGGCGGCCAACGTAACGGCGTGCTGTTCGGCTATGCCCACGTCTATGGCCCTTTCGGGGAAGGCATCCATCATGAATTTCAATGAACTTCCCGAAGGCATCGCGGGTGTAATGCCAATGATTTTCTTATTTGCCGTGGCCAGTTCCACAAGGGTCAGGCCAAAAACATCCTGGAATTTCGGGGGCAGGTTTTCTTCTGTTTTCGGATGGATTTCACCCGTATTTTTATCAAATTTTCCAGGCGCATGATAGGTAACCTGGTTTTCTTCTGCCTGTTGGAGTCCTTTGCCTTTGGTGGTAATAAGGTGCAGGAATTTGGGGCCTTTTACCTTTTTCAGCCTTCTTAACTCAGTTATCACGGCACCAATATCGTGTCCGTCGATCGGCCCGGAATAATCAAAATTCAATGATTTGATCATGTTGTTTGCCTTTGGGTTCCGGCCTTCTTTTACCGAAGTCAGGTAATTTTTGAGTGCCCCTACGCTTGGGTCAATCCCGATGGCATTGTCGTTCAGGACGACGAGTAAATCAGCATCGGTTACCCCCGCATGGTTGAGGCCTTCAAAAGCCATTCCGCTGGCAATAGAAGCATCGCCAATTACGGCAATGTGATGCCTGTTTTCGCCTTTGAGTTGGGAAGCGATGGCCATCCCCAAGGCAGCTGAAATAGACGTGGAGGAATGTCCTACCCCAAAAGTGTCATAAAGGCTTTCACTTCTTTTCGGAAAACCAGACAGGCCGCCAAGTTGCCGGTTGGTGTCAAATTTTTGTCTTCTTTCGGTCAGGATTTTATGTCCGTAGGCCTGGTGTCCGACATCCCAAACCAACAAATCTTCCGGCGTGTTGAACACATAATGCAAGGCAATCGTCAGTTCGACCACGCCCAGGCTGGCGCCCAGATGACCTTCTTTTACCGATACCACATCGATGATGAAATCGCGCATTTCCCTGGCCAATTGCGGCAGTTGCGATTCATTCAATTGGCGAAGATCGGACGGGTTGTTGATATTTTGAAGTAAATTTCCAGACATAGTACAAAGGTACGATTTGAAATTGTATTTTTACATCCGGACAATCACGAAAGCAATAAAAGATTCGTGCAGACAACAAACATGGAACCCATTTTCACCGACGAATATTTCATGAAAAAAGCCCTTCAGGAAGCGGCAATTGCTTTTGAAAAAGGCGAAATTCCCGTGGGTGCCCTGGTGGTCATTGACAACAAGGTGATTGCCCGCAGCCACAACCTCACCGAATTGCTGCACGATGTTACCGCCCATGCCGAAATGCAGTCAATCACGGCGGCGGCCAATTTTCTGGGCGGAAAATACCTCAAAAACTGTACTTTATATGTTACCCTCGAACCCTGCCAGATGTGTGCCGGTGCGCTGTATTGGAGCCAGATTTCCAGATTGGTTTTTGGGGCGCGGGATGAGCAAAGGGGATTTCTGCATTTCGGTACCCAACTCCATCCGAAAACGGAGGTAAAACAAGGGGTTTTGGCCGATGAATGTGCCAAATTGATGGTTGATTTTTTTGCCACACGAAGAAAATAAACCCCAAAAAATTTACAGGAAAAATAGTCCAAAAATATATTTTATATTTACTACAATATTTGAAATCAATTGTTGTTATAGCATTAATTGGAAAGTGTTAAAATCAATGTTTTTTCAAGAAAAAAAGTATCCATCTTAATCTTTTATCGCAATGAAAACCAGCAAGTTACTCGGTTTGTTTTTGGCAATCTTCGTATTGCATTCCTGCTCCAAAAAATCGGCTGCCGATTTTGATTCTGACTTTTCATTGTATAAGGATTACCTCTCCAGTTTTTCGTCGGGCTTTGTCTCTGTCAACTCTGATTTAAGGGTGCAGTTGGCCTTCAACAAAAGCGACTGGAAGCCCAACCAGGAACTCGATGACGATTTGTTTGATATTTCGCCCAGTGTCAGCGGAAAAGTAGTGGCTTTGTCGAACAATACCATTGCCTTTATCCCCAAGGAAAAACTCGAACAGAATACCCTTTACCAGATTACCCTCCACCTGTCAAAACTGAGCAATAAAGTGCCCAAGGAACTGGCCGACTTTAATTTTTCGGTAAAAACCATCAAACAGGATTTTATTGTCAATACGCTCGATTTACAGTCTTATGACCAAGACAGCTATTACCTGAACGGGACCATCAAAACCGCCGACAACCTCTCTTTTGAAGACGCCCAGAAACTGCTCAAGGCCACACAAAATGGCGATGACCTCAAAATAACCTATGACAAAGCGACCAGTACCGCCACCGAATTCAAGTTTACCATCGAAAAGATCAAACGTTTTGAAGGCGATTCCCAAATTACCATAGCCTGGGATGGCGATCCGGCAGACATTGAACAGGAAGGGGAAGTGCAATATCCCATTCCGGGCAAGAACCAGTTCAAGGTGGTCGATATCAAGATTGGCGACGAAAACAACCAATCGCTGTTGATCAATTTTTCGGAACCACTCAAACGCGACCAGGATTTCAAGGGATTGATTGCTATTGAAAACACCAATAACCTCAAATTTGCCACGATGGGCAATGTCTTGAAGGTGTTTTTCAGCAACGAAGCCAAAAATGCAGAAGTGGACAAAGGCGATGCCCCCAAGGATACGGCGGTAGATACTGTAGCTGCAGATTCAGCTGCCATGGTGGTTGATTCCGTTGCTGCCGTAGCCACCCCCGTAGTAGAAACGGTAGAAGAAGAAACCGTGTCGCAATCTTTTTCCGGAAGCAAATTGGTGGAAGTTTTTCAGGGCATAGAAAGCGAATACGGCTACAAGATGAAGCAGAACTATTCCGAAAAAATGCTGTTCGAACAAATCAAACCGGCAGTCAAATTACTCAAAAGCGGGACCATTCTGCCGAGTTCCAACAACCTGAAAATCAATTTCCAGGCCGCCAACCTCAATGCGGTTGATGTCAAAATCTATAAAATCTACAAAAACAACATCATGCAGTTTTTGCAGAACAACGAACTCAATGGCACCCGTAACCTTAAGCAGGTAGGGCAGGCCGTGGCCAAATCGACCATCCAGCTCAAGCAGAACAACCTGCCGGATTATTCCAAATGGAATACCTATGCGCTCGACATTTCCAAAATAGTCAATCCGGAACCGGGTGCGATTTACCGGGTGGAATTTTCGTTCAAAAAGAAATATTCGCTCTACAAATGTGGCAACGAAACCCCTGATAATGAAGCCGAAAACCAGGATGACGAAGAAGAAAAAGAAGACGACGTCAATTACAGCGGCGGCAACTACGATTATTATTACTACGAGGAAGATTACGATTACCGTGAAAGCCTTGACCCTTGTACCGACTATTACTATTACAACAACACGACTGTCGGCACCAACATCCTTGCTTCAGATTTGGGTGTGATTGCCAAAAGGGGAACCGATAAATCAGTAGTGATTGCTGTGAGTGATATTGTTTCGACTGATCCGGTTTCAGGGGCGACGGTCAAACTCTACAATTACCAGCAACAGGAAATCGGCAATTCGTGTACAGATGGCGACGGCATGGTGTCTTTCCAACTCGAAAAAATCGCCTATTTTGCCATCGTGACCAAAGGCAACCAAAGCACTTATGTCAAACTCGACGACGAACTTTCGCTGTCGGTAAGTAATTTTGATGTTTCCGGTGAAACCCTGCAGAAAGGGCTCAAAGGTTACCTGTATGGAGAACGCGGTGTTTGGCGTCCGGGCGATACTTTGTACCTGTCGTTTATATTGAACGACAATGCCAACAAACTGCCCGAAAACCATCCGATCAAAATCAGGATTAACGACCCGCGGGGCAAAACCGTCTATCAGGCAGTACAAAAAGGCAACGCACTCAGCCATTACAAATTTGTGGTCCCCACCGAATCTTCTGCACCCACCGGAAATTGGGAAGCGGTGGTCAGTGTGGGTGGTGCCCGTTTTTACAAAAGCCTGAAGATAGAAACCATCAAGCCGAACCGCCTCAAAATCAAGAACAGTTTCAACGATGCCGTGCTTTCCGCCTCAAAAAACAATATCAACAACATCCAGGTGTTGTGGCTGCACGGGGCGGTAGCCAAAGACCTGAAAACCGAAGTACAGGCCAAGTTTTCACAACAGCTAACCACTTTCAAAGGCTTTGACAAATACGTTTTTGACGACCCTACGCGCAGTTTTTCCACAGAGGAAATCAATATTTTTTCCGGTAAGGTTGATGGCAACGGACGGGCCTCCATCCCGATCAAGCCGACCATTCAAGGCCAGGCACCAGGTATGCTGAAGGCGGCCTTTATCACGAAAGTGTATGAAAATGGCGGCGATGTCAGTACCGATGTGGCTTCCACTTCTTATTCGCCTTATCCGGCTTATGTGGGTGTAAAAGCGCCGGAACCCAACAAATACGGCCTGCTCGAAACTGGTAAAAACAACCGTTTTGATATCGTTACCCTAAACGAAAACGGAAAGCCAAAACCCGGCCAAAGCCTTGATGTAAGGGTGTACAGGCTTGAGTCGCGCTGGTGGTGGGATGCTTCCAACGACAACCTGTCCAATTACAATTCTTCGACTTCGACCATTGCTTACAAAAATTTCAAGGTCACTACTGATGGCTCAGGCAAAACCAGTGTTTCTTTCGCTGTGGCAGAAAACGACTGGGGCAATTACCTTATCCGTGTGACTGATCCGACAGGAGGGCACGCCACCGGAACGCGTGTGTATATCGATTCGCCTTACTGGTCGGCCAGGGCCAAGAATACCGATGGGGAATCGGCCAACATGCTGCGTTTTTCTACCGACAAGGAAAAATATGCCGTGGGGGAAACTGCCAAAATTTTCTTCCCGTCGAGTGAAGGGGGAAGGGCCCTGATTGCCATAGAAAACGGTACCAAAGTGGTCAAAACCCTCTGGGCCAGAACCAAAAAAGGGGAAACTTCGGTCGACTTGCCCATTACCGGAGATATGGCACCGAACGTCTACATTAACATTTCGCTGTTGCAGCCGCACGCTTCCACCAAAAATGATTCGCCCATCAGGATGTACGGCATCATGCCGATAGAAGTGGTCGATAAAAGTACGGTGCTCGAACCGCAAATTGCCATGCCGGATGTGTTGCGTCCGGAGCAGTCTATCAACGTTAAAGTATCTGAAAAACAAGGCAAACCGATGACCTATACCATCGCGGTAGTCGATGACGGATTGCTCGACCTGACCCGTTTCAAAACACCTAATGCCTGGGACAGTTTCTATACGCGTGAAGCCTTGGGTGTACGCACCTGGGATATTTACGATGATGTCATTGGGGCCTATGGTGGTAAAGTAAACCAGGTTTTTGCCATTGGTGGGGATGCCGATTTGGGCGGCGGAAAAGCCAAAAAAGCCAACCGCTTTAAACCTGTCGTAATGTATTTCGGGCCTTTTGAGCTAGGAAAAGGCGATTCTAAAACCCACCAAATCAAACTGCCCAAATACATCGGTTCGGTACGGACGATGGTGGTGGCAGCCAACAAGGAAAAAAGCGCCTATGGAATGGCTGAAAAAACCACCCAGGTGAAAAGCCCACTGATGGTATTGGCTTCGTTGCCTAGAAAAATTTCCCCGTCAGAAAATGTGACGATTCCGGTGACCTTGTTCGCGACCGAGAAAAATATCAAAAACGTGACCGTTCAAATCAAGACCAACAACGCAGTACGCGTGCTTGGCAAAGCGAGTCAGGTGGTTTCCTTTACCCAACCCGATGAAAAAATGGCCTATTTCAACCTAAGTGTGGGCAGCATTACCGGTATTGGAAAAGTACAGATCATTGCTACTTCCGGAAAGGAAAAATCGACCTATGATGTAGAAGTAGATGTGACCAACCCGAACCCGGTGACAACTACCTACACCGATATCATCATCGAGCCCAACAGCGCGAAAAAAATAGCCTGGGATTTGTTTGGCGTAGCCGGAAGCAACAAATCTAAAATTGAAATTTCATCGGTGCCTACCATTGATTTCAGCCGCAGGTTGGATTACCTGGTCCAATACCCGCACGGTTGTGTAGAGCAAACCACTTCGTCTGTTTTCCCGCAATTGTACCTGAACGATGTACTGGACCTCGATGCGGCCTACAAGCAAAAAATACAGAAAAACGTAACTGCGGGCATCCAGAAACTGGGCAATTTCCAATTGCCGAATGGTGGTTTGACCTATTGGCCAGGCAACGCAGAGGCCGACGATTGGGGTACTTCTTACGCCGGTCACTTTTTGTTGGAAGCCGAGAAAAAAGGCTATGTCTTGCCCATCAATTTCAAAAACAAATGGATTTCCTACCAGAAAAAAATGGCCAAACAATGGCGTTTCGAAAAACAATACGGCAATGACCTGGCACAATCTTACCGCCTTTACACACTGGCTATAGCAGGTGCTCCCGATTTGGCTTCGATGAACCGTTTGCGCGAAACAGTGGGAATTTCCAACGAAAGTAAACTCCGTCTGGCCGCAACCTATGCCGTTATCAAACAAAATGCCGCCGGGATGGCCTTGCTGAGCAAATCATTCATTGACGAACAAAATGAAGACGGCTATTACTACTACTATGGCTCAAACGAAAGGAACCGCGCCATGGCTTTGGAAACCTTGGTATTGCTTGGCCAGAAACAGAAAGCCTTCGCCATGGCGACCAAATTGGCCAAAAACCTTTCCGGAAACCAATGGATGAGTACGCAGACTACGGCTTATGGTTTGTATGCGATGTCGAAATTTGCCCAAAGCAATGGCAGCAAAGGGGTATCGGTACAATATGTCAACGGAGGCAAAACAGTGGCCATCAACACCAATAAAACCATAGCCCAACGCAACCTGGCACTGGTATCAGGCAACAACGCCCTCACCATCAAAAACAACAAGAACAATACGCTATTTGTAAGGGTACTGAACAGCGGCATCCTTCCGGTCGGAAAAGAAAATGTGGTGCAGAACAACCTTTCTGCCAGCGTGGTGTTCAAAGACCGCAAAGGCAAGGCCATTGGTGTAAGCAAAATAGCCCAGGGGACTGAGTTTTTGGCCGAAGTAACCCTGATCAACAGGAAAAACGAAAGGATAGAAAATGTGGCACTTACCCAAATCCTTCCTTCTGGTTTTGAAATTATAAATACCCGTTATACCGAGTTTGGCGACGCCACCAACAATGTGGCCGATTACATCGACATCCGTGACGACAGGGCCAATTATTATTTCAGTCTGCGCGGTGGTGAAACCCGGACCTTCAAAATATTGCTCAATGCCTCCTATCTGGGGAGGTATTACCTTCCCGGATTGCAATGCGAGGCCATGTATGACCATGATTTCATTGCCCGTACCAAAGGCCAATGGGTTGAAGTGATAAAATAAACCAAGTGACCGCAGGGTTTTTGCTTTGCGGTTGCTTATCTATCTGATGAAAGAAAAGCTGAAAGCGGCGGGTGCACGTCTGGTCAAGTATATCAAACACAACAAAAAGAAGACTGCTGTGGCGTTCTTCTTTTTGTTGGTATACTATTTTTCGTTGCCCCGTACCTTGTTTGAAGAACCCTATTCGACAGTAATCGAAAGCAGCGACGGTGAACTGTTGGCGGCCAAGATTGCCCGTGACGGCCAGTGGCGTTTTCCGGCCAAAGACAGCATCCCCGACAAATTCAAGAAATGCATCGTTTATTTTGAGGACGAGCATTTTTATTACCATCCTGGGTTTAATCCTGTGGCCATGTTCAAGGCCGTAAGGCAAAATCAAAGTGCAGGTAAGGTGGTGCGTGGCGGAAGTACACTTACCCAACAGGTCGTCCGTTTGTCGCGAAAAAACAAGAAAAGGACTTATTTTGAAAAAATCATCGAAATCGTGCTGGCTACCCGTCTGGAATTCCGGCATTCGAAAGAGAAAATCCTCGAACTGTATGCAGCCCATGCGCCTTATGGCGGTAACGTGGTGGGGCTCGAGATGGCTTCATGGCGGTATTTCGGCGTACAGTCACACCAATTGTCGTGGGCGGAAAGTGCCACCCTTGCTGTGTTGCCCAATGCACCCAGCTTGATTTATCCGGGGAAAAACCAGGAAAAATTACGCCGCAAACGCAATGCGCTGTTGCTGAAACTGTATAAGGAGCACATCATCGACAAAATGACTTATGCACTTTCCGTTCAGGAGCCCTTGCCGAAAAAACCTTATAATGTACCACAAATCGCCCCGCACCTGTTGCAACGTGTCGCCAAAACCGATGAAGGGAAACGCATCAAAACCACTATTGACCTGTCTTTACAGCAAAGGGTCAACCAGATAGCGGGTTACTATTACAACCAATACAAACAGAATGAGGTACACAACCTGGCTATCATCGTGATTGACATCAAAAACCGCAATGTAATCAGTTATGTCGGGAATTCGCCCACAGACAGGCAACACGGCAAAGACGTTGACATCATTTCGGCACCCAGAAGTACCGGAAGCATCCTCAAACCCCTGTTGTACGCATCCATGCTGGACGATGGTGAAATTTTGCCGAATACCCTGGTGGCAGACATTCCTACTCAGATTTCAGGTTATGCCCCACAAAATTTCAACCTGACCTATGACGGGGCTGTTCCGGCACAAAGGGCGTTGTCAAGATCGCTGAACATCCCGGCCGTATTGATGTTGCAGGAGCACGGCGTCAATAATTTTTACGAACTGTTGCAACAATTCCAACTTAAAAACATCAACAAAAGGCCAGACCATTACGGCTTGTCGCTCATTTTGGGTGGTGCAGAAAGCAACCTCTGGGATTTGTGCCTTACTTATGCCAATTTGTCTTCGACACTCAACCATTACAATACCTCCAAAGGAAAATACCGTACCAAAGAATTCGCTGCACTCAATTACGTTCAGGGTTTTGAACAGGATTACGGAGAGGAAACCCTTCAAAAACCCTTATTGGGAGCCGGGTCGGTGTACCTTACCTATAACGCCATGAAGGAAGTGAACCGTCCGGAAGGAGATGAAGCCTGGAAATTCTATGATTCGTCTTTGGAGTTGGCCTGGAAAACCGGTACCAGTTTCGGAAACCGCGATGCCTGGGCTATTGGTACCAATTCACGTTATGTGGTGGGGGTTTGGGTCGGAAATGCCTCAGGGGAAGGACGTCCGCAACTGACCGGGGTGGAAAGTGCCGCCCCGATTTTGTTTGATGTTTTCAACCTCTTGCCGCGTAAAAAATGGTTTGCCGCACCCCTGAATGATCTGGAATATGCTGAAGTCTGCCAACTGAGCGGCCATCTGGCGCAGGAAGATTGCCCCAAAACCAAACAATTGATCAACCGCAGGGGGTTGAAAACCACGGTATGTCCGTACCACAAACTGGTGCATCTGGATGCCACGCAGCAATTCCGGGTGAACAGCAGTTGCGAAAATGTAGACAACATCATTACCAAAAAATGGTTCGTGCTGCCACCCGTGATGGAATGGTATTACAAAAGCCAGCACATTGATTACGTGCCGTTGCCGCCATTCCGGGACGATTGCCAGCAGAACCAACAGGCCTCCATGGATTTCATTTATCCGAAAACGAACAGCAAAATTTACCTGACCAAAAATTTTGAAAGTAAAGTGCAACCCGTCATTTTAAAAGTGGCGCATTCCAATCGCGAAGCCAAACTCTACTGGTATGTTGACAATGTATACAAGGGAACAACCCAAACCTTTCACGAAATGCAGGTCGAGGCGGGCACGGGCATCCATTACATTACGGTAGTGGATGAATTTGGCAATGAAATCAGGCGGAAAATCGAATTGGTCAGGGAGTGATGCCATAAAAAAAAGCACCGGAATACGGTGCTTTTTGTTTTATCTAAACCAAGTTTCTTATTTGTTCATGTGGGTCATTTCGTATACAAAGGTATCGAGGTCGACATTCATCATCAACAAAGAAAATGCCTTGTCTACAATATAGCTTACGTTTCCTGGGGTAAAGCCCAATGCCAACGCAAATTTGGTCAGGATGTCTTTTTGTTTAGGCCCCAAAATGTGATCTACATATACCATGCGCGACAAATCGTACAGACGCTCAAGCCTTTGGATGTGCATGGTTGGTGGGTTGATGGGGTATTTCAAAGGGTTTTCAAGGATTTCCTCATATTCTGCAGGGGAAATTTCCAGACGGTTGGCCAATTTGTCCAAAAATTCTTTTTCTTCCTTGCTCATTTCACCATCGGCGATGGCCACACGGACGATAGCCGAAAAATGGCCCTTGTTTCTACTTTTGAATTCGCTGTCGAATAAATCGGAAAATGACATAATGATGTGTTTTTTGTTTATTAGCTTCGCTCTGTCTGCTTTTGCTTGGGAGCCTACGATTTGACCTCTCGGTCGCTGGTGCAAATATAATTTTATTTCTTCAGAAAAGGAAAATGTTTTTAATCGATTTTGCCCGATAATTTTTAGACCAAATTAAAATATATCGTAAGTTTACCGGTACAAAAATTACAAAAAACACTTGCCATGTCTGATTTTTGGGTTTTCTTCAAAGTGGGCCTTTACCATGTGCTTGACCTGTATGGTTATGACCATGTCTTGTTTTTGATAGCGCTCACCGTTCCGTATGTGTTCAAGGATTGGAAACGCATACTGATTTTGGTTTCGCTGTTTACCCTCGGGCATACCCTGGCCCTGTTTTTGTCGGTTTTCAACGTGGTATCGGTCAAGGCCAGTTGGGTCGAATTGCTCATTCCCATCACGATTTTGATTGCCGCTTTTTTTAATTTGTTTACTGCCGGAAAATCATCTTCCAAACAGGAATCCCTGACTTTTATTGCCGGAGTCACCTTGTTTTTTGGGGTCATCCATGGGTTGGGTTTTTCTAATTATTTCAAGGCATTATTACCCGGAAAACCCACAGATAAACTCGCACCCCTGCTCGAATTCGCACTCGGAATTGAAGCTGCCCAGGTCATTGTGGTGGTTTTTGTATTGCTGCTTTCTTTTGTGTTCCAGACCCTGTTCCGGTTCAACAAACGTGACTTTACGCTCATCATGTCGGCCTTTGTGATTGGGGTGGTCGTTCCGCTGATTGTCAACAACCCCATTTTCCACAAATAAAGTTGATTGGAAGTCACGGAGTCGTTATATTTGCATACAATTCTTATGCGTTTCTGCGCCAAATATGGAAGATTTAAAACAACACAAATACGATAAGGCTTACCTGCGCATTGCCGCCGAATGGGGGCTGCTGTCCTATTGCAAACGCAAGCAGGTGGGTGCCATCATTGTGCGTGACCGGATGATTATTTCTGACGGATACAACGGCACGCCGTCTGGTTTTGAAAATTGCTGTGAAGACGATGAAGGGCTCACGCAATGGTATGTGCTCCACGCAGAAGCCAACGCCATCCTGAAAGTGGCCCGTTCCACCCAATCGTGTGAAAATGCAACCTTATACATCACCCTTTCCCCTTGTAAGGAATGCAGCAAGCTCATCCACCAGTCGGGCATCAAGCGCGTGGTGTATCAAAACGGTTACCGAGATACTTCAGGGGTAGACTTTTTGAGGAAGGCCGGGGTAATGGTCGATCATATTGAGCACCTCGATTAAAATAATCTCAAGGAACCAGCGTTTTATAAGTCTGACAAAGTCCATTACATGAAAATCAACAAAACCTACCTGCCATTGCTCTTTTTTTCCTGTATCGCGCTGGGCGTGGTGATTGGTGGTTTGATTAATTATCCTGCACAACCCACTTCCTTGTCAAAAAACAATTATAAAACCAAGCTCAACCGCCTGCTTGATTTTATCGACAACGAATATGTAGACGATGTGAAGACTGATTCGATTGTCGACCTCACCGTAACTTCTATTTTATCCAACCTCGACCCACATTCCGTTTACCTGGCCAAAGCCGAGCAAAAACAGGAATCCGAAATCATGCGTGGCGATTTTGTGGGTATCGGCATCAATTTCTACATGCACAACGATTCGGTGGCAGTTATCAAACCCATTGAAAACGGCCCTGCAGCCAAGGCAGGTATTCTGCCTGGTGACCGCATCCTGTATGCCGGGAATTATAAGCTGTTCGGTAAGAAAATTTCCAATGATACTTTATACAACAAACTGCGTGGGGAAGAAGGATCTGAAGTAACGCTTACCGTCTACCGCAAAACCGCCCATAAAAAACTCAAAATCAACCTCAGGCGCGAAACCGTTCCCATCAAAAGCGTTGATATGCACGTCATGCTGAATGAAAAAACAGGCTACATCAAAATCAACCGTTTTGCCGAAACCACAGGTGCGGAATTCCATTCTGCGCTGCTAGACCTCAAACGCAAAGGAGTGCAGCAATTGGTGATTGACCTGCGCGAAAATGGTGGCGGCTTCCTCGAAAAAGCCGTTGAAGTGGCCGATGAACTCCTGAAAGACAAAGAACTGATTGTTTTTACCAAAAACAAAAAAGGCCATGTTGACAAAACCTATGCTACAGAAAACGGCAATTTCGAATCCGGCAAAGTCTATGTGTTGATTGATGAAGGTTCGGCTTCGGCCAGTGAAATCCTTGCAGGTGCGGTACAGGACAATGACCGTGGTACCATTGTGGGCCGGCGTTCGTTCGGTAAAGGCCTCGTGCAACGCGAAATGGATTTTGACGATGGTTCTGCCGTCCGCCTCACCATTGCCCGTTACTTTACACCCAGCGGACGTTCCATACAAAAGCCTTATATTAAAGGGCAGAGCGACAAATATTTCGGCGAGTTTGAAACACGTTTCCAAAGTGGGGAACTGTATGAAAAAGACAAGATAAAAATTGCTGATTCCCTCAAATTCAAAACCAAGAAAGGGCGTATCGTATACGGCGGAGGTGGTATCGTGCCGGATATTTTCATCCCGTTGGAAACCAATCACGGCGAGGAAAGCCTTGATTATATCCTGAAATCAGGTATTGTCGGGCATTTTGTTTTTGAGGAACTCGACAAAGACAGGGCTTCCTTCAAAAATTATAACCTTGGCCAATTGACAGCCAAAATTGCAGCAAGTGACACCTACCTCAAAAGTTTCAAAAACTACCTGTTCAATGCCGGGCTGAACATCAACCTGGACAAAAGCAAAAACCTCGTCAACCGCTATCTTGAGGCAGAATTTGCCCGTCAGTTATTCGGCGAAAGCCAGTACTACCAAATTGTTTTGAAAGAAGACAAGATGCTCAAGACCATCCTGAAGTAACCCAATGACTATTTTTTTACAGAATCATGACTTTGGCTCGGAATGCCGTTGTTCCACAAAGTAAGAAGGTCTGTGGCTACCGCTGCGCCACTTCCTGCGGCAATGGCAAGTTGACTTCTCCATCCGGCGAGGGTTCCGGCCACATAAATGCCATCTGCCACCTTATGGTCATCGTTCCTGAGTTGGATGCGCTGTTTTTCCGCCAGGGCCTTTTTATGGGGTTCGACGAATTGGTTCAGGCCTTCGATAGCAAAGGTGTTAGAATACCCAATGGCCACAACCACATTTTTAGCAGTATATTGGTTTTTGTTGGTCACTACCGTAAAGTCAGGGTAATTTCCGAGTACTTTCAGCACTTTTTCGCCTGCAATCTTGGTGACATGTGGGTACAGTTTTTGCAGTTGGGCCACACTTTCGGTCAGCAATTCCGAGCCCAATTTTCCGGCAGGGATGCCATAAGCGTTATTGAAAAGGGCTTCCTGGAGCGAAGAAGTTTTCTGGTGGGTGAGAATCCCGATTTTTTTGTCCTGCATAAAGGCCTTGTTTTGGGCAGAACCCAACACCAGCGCGCAGGAAACGCCTGCCACGCCACCGCCGATAATCAGCACGTCGAACATTAGTGGTTTTTCAGTTTTTCGTCAATTCTTTTCGACATCTTGAAGATGAGAAGGATAAAAACGGCGCAGAAAGCGGCAACAATTCCAATCAGGGCCACCATGCTGTTGCCTTCCATCGGATTATTGAAATCCAGTAAGGTTACATTGAAGACGATTAGCGCAATGGCTACAAAAATCAGGGCTGTGGTGAAAATTTTCATCAGGTAGAATTAGGGTACAAAAATAACAATTTTCGGCTTATACGAATAAATCTTTAACATTAGCGGCAAATAATTTAACAGCAATGGCCAAGAGCACAACACCAAAGACTTTCCTGATGATGCTCAGGCCGTTTTGGCCCAATGCTTTTTCGATTTTGCCCGATGATTTCAAGACGATATACACCAAAACAATGTTGAGCAGGATGGCAATAATAATGTTCGTGCAGTGGAATTCCGCCCGTAAGGAAAGCAGCGTGGTCATCGTTCCGGCACCGGCAATCAACGGGAAGGCGATAGGCACAATCGAAGCCGAAGTCGCCTCTTCATCGCGGTACAAACGGATGCCCAGAATCATCTCGAGCGCCAGGAAAAACAACACAAACGAGCCCGCCACAGCAAACGAATTGACGTCAATGCCGATGAGTTTGAGTATTTCTTCACCCACAAACAAAAAGGCAATCATGATTCCGGCCGAAACCAGTGCGGCTTTACCTGATTGGATATGTCCGAATTTTGTCCGTAAACTGATAATCACCGGAATACTCCCGATAATATCAATGACCGCAAATAAAACCATAGAAGCCGTTGCGATTTCCCTGAAATTGATTTCCATACGCTGTTTTTTAATTGGTTATTACACTTCAGAAAGGGGCCGTGTCTTACAAAATTAGCTTTTTTAAATTTTATGGCCCATCCAAACCAAATTGATTTTACCTTTGCGAGGATTTAAAATCTTTTATTCTATGTTTCAACTCGGAAAAACCATCGTCTCGGAAGACATCCTGCAAAAGGATTTTGTCTGCAATTTGTCTGCCTGTCACGGCGCCTGCTGTGTCGATGGCGATGCGGGAGCACCACTCAATGAAGCTGAAACAAAAATCCTCGAGGAAATTTATCCGAAAGTAAAACCCTTCCTGCGCAAAGAAGGCATTGAGGCCATTGAACGTCTGGGTACCTGGCGGGTCGGTACCGATCAGGATCTGGAAACCCCACTGATTGACGAAAAAGACTGTGCCTACGTGATTTTTGACGGAAAAACGGCCTTGTGCGGCATCGAGCAAGCCTACAACCAAGGCATTATCGATTGGAAAAAACCGGTTTCCTGCCATTTGTATCCGATACGGGTGAAGGATTTTACCGAATTTGCCGCCGTCAATTACGACCGTTGGGACATTTGTGACCCGGCCTGTGCCCTCGGTGCCGAATTGGAAGTGCCGGTGTATAAATTTGTCAAGGAAGCTTTGGTGCGCCGTTTTGGCGAAGATTGGTATGCCGAACTCGAAAAAGTTGCCGAAGATTTAAAAAACGGAAAGTAATTATGGTTTGTTGAGGGCGTGCCCCTGCGGGTCGCGCTGTCCGCTCTATCTTTTTTTAAAATGGCTGAAGCCCAATTTTAAAAAAAGGATGCCGCTGCCATCGCTCACGCGCTTGGGTGCTGAAAATCAAATCTTCTTTTTGATGGGGTTCGGTTGGCAGTAAGCCTCAAGCCAATTCAGTTTTTTTCTTTTGGAGCCTTGTTTAAACCGAATGCAGTTTCTTATTCCTAAAAGTGTACAAAAGTTCCGGATTAACTACGTTGATCCGAAAGTGGCAGCATTGCTAAAGCCTCACTGCGTTGCGGCTTGCTTTTTTTATACACAAGCTTTACGAAAGTAAAACTTTCGACAGCTTATTGCATAAAAAAAGCCGAGACTGTGTCTCGGCTTTGTGGAGAATACCGGATTCGAACCGGTCACCTCTTGCCTGCCAGGCAAGCGCT
>CAZXRX010000017.1:0-16609 GCA_964642945.1 uncultured Flavobacterium sp.
TTTGTGGAGAATACCGGATTCGAACCGGTCACCTCTTGCCTGCCAGGCAAGCGCTCTAGCCAAATGAGCTAATCCCCCATAATTATGGCGCAAATATACAGCTTAGTTTTAAAAAAGCAAACCTATTTTTATAATATCGGTTACTATTTACTAAATTTGCTTCACAAATACAGGCCATGAGCAACATCAGGATTACCAAACAATTTTCTTTTGAGACCGGACACGCCCTTTATGGCTATGACGGAAAGTGCAAAAACGTGCACGGACACAGCTACAAGCTTTCGGTTACGGTCATCGGAACACCCATCTCGGACAACACCCATGTAAAATTCGGGATGGTGATTGATTTTTCCGACCTGAAAAAAATTGTCAAGGAAGAAATCGTCGATGTGTTTGACCACGCCACGGTGTTCAACCAAAACACGCCCCACGTCGAATTGGCACAGGAGCTCAAAAACCGCGGGCACCATGTTATTTTGGTCGATTACCAGCCCACGAGCGAGAACATGGTCATTGATTTTGCCAAAAAAATACAAGACCGACTGCCTTCATCCATCGGGCTGCATTCATTGAAACTCCAGGAAACCGAAAGCTCGTTTGCCGAATGGTACGCTTCCGATAACCTGTAAACCTTACATTGCCGATGTCATCATCCCATAAAAAAATATATTTTGCTTCAGACCAACACTTGGGCGCACCCACGCCCGAAGCCAGTTTGCCGCGTGAACAGAAATTTGTGGCCTGGCTTGATGAAGTTAAAAAAGATGCGGAGGCCATTTTCCTGCTGGGTGACCTGTTTGATTTTTGGTTTGAATACAAAATGGTAGTCCCGAAAGGGTTCGTAAGGGTTTTGGGCAAATTGGCCGAAATACGCGACAGCGGCATTCCTGTTTATTTTTTTGTCGGCAACCACGATTTGTGGATGAACGATTATTTCGAAAAAGAGCTCCACATTCCGGTGTATCACGACAACCGCGAGTATACCTTCAACGGCAAGCACTTTTTAATCGGTCACGGTGACGGAAAAGGCCCTGGCGACAAAGGTTACAAACGCATGAAAAAAGTATTCACCAACCCGTTTTCGAAATGGCTCTACCGTTGGCTGCATCCGGATATCGGTGTGAGACTGGCGCAACACCTTTCAGTAAAAAACAAGCTGATTTCGGGCGATGCCGATGTGAAGTTTTTGGGCGAAGACAACGAATGGCTCGTACAATATTCCAAACGGAAACTGGAAACCAAACACTACGATTACCTCGTTTTCGGCCACCGCCACCTGCCCATGAAAATCAATGTAGGGGAAAATGCCGAATACGTCAACCTGGGCGATTGGATAACCTATTTTACCTATGGTGTTTTTGATGGCGACACGCTCGAATTGAAGGAGTACAAATAAAAAGCCTTTTCTTCTTCGTCAAGTTCTTAAAATTTTCTCCATGGCTTTGCCTTTGGCTAATTCATCTACTAACTTGTCTAAGTAACGGATTTTCTGCATGAGCGGATTTTCAATATCTTCCACCCGATAGCCGCAAATGACACCGGTAATTTTCGATACATTTTCATTCAGCTGTGGCGCTGCTGCAAAAAAGGTGTCAAAATCTACCTTGAGGTCTATTTGGCGCTGTAAGTTTTGTTGGTCATAGCCCGTGAGCCAACAAATGATGGTGTCAAGTTCTGCCTTGGTATGGCCTTTCTTTTCCACTTTATTGATATAATGCGGATATACACTGGCAAAGGAAGTGGTGAATATGCGGTGTTTTTCCATATAGCTGTAGTTATTCAAATTAAACTTAACGCAAATCCTTCACGCGCAACTGCACTGTCACCTGTCCGTTGTATTCGTTTTCATCGATGCAATATACCGCTTCAAAAGGTTTGCCTTGGGTGACCAGGTTTATTTTGTGGCCCAAACCGAAGCCAATCGCGCCAATTTTAGGCGCTGCTACATGCCCTGAATTTTGTGTTACATACAATTTCAGATGGTCGTTGTCCTGCCCCAAAGTTTTCGCATAACCGCTGTCGGTTAAGTTTGTGGTCAGGAAGACTGGTGTCATGTTTTGCGGTCCGAAGGGCTCAAACTGTTTGAGTATCCGTATCAGTTTGTCATTGATGTCAGCCAGGTTGATTGCTGCATCCACCGAAATTTCCGGAATAAGCAGTTCATCAGGAATGGTTTTTTTGACTTCGGCTTCAAAGGCTTCCTTAAAGGCCAGATAGTTTTCTTCCTTCAAGGTCATTCCGGCCGCATACTTGTGTCCGCCAAATTGTTCCAGGTGTCCGGCACAGGCTTCCAGCGCATTGTAAATGTCAAAACCTTTTACCGATCGGGCTGAAGCCGCCAGTTTACCATCACTTTTGGTAAATACTATGGTCGGACGGTAATGGGTTTCCGTCAGGCGGGAAGCGACGATGCCTATCACGCCTTTGTGCCAATTTTCATCATATACAACGGTTGTAAATCGGTCTTGCTCTTCATTTTCCTCAATCTGCAAAAGCGCTTCGCGGGTAATTTGCTTGTCGAGGTCTTTGCGGTCGGCATTGTAGCCTTCAATTTGTGTGGCGAATTGCTGCGCCTGTTCCAAATTGAACTCGGTGAGCAGGGCCACGGCATGGTTGCCGTGTTTGATTCTTCCGGCGGCGTTGATGCGGGGTGCAATGATAAAAACGACATCGGTTATGGTCAGGATTTTTTTCTTCAGGTTTTGGATGAGCGCCTGGATTCCTGGGCGTGGGGAGGTGTTGATGACCTGCAAACCGAATTTGGCCAAAATACGGTTCTCGCCTGTTATGGGGACGATATCTGCCGCAATGGCTGTCGCCACCAAATCAAGGTACGGAACCAAATCATCAATCGTCTGGTTGCGGTTTTGTGCCAGGGCCTGAATCAATTTGAAACCCACGCCGCAGCCGCAAAGTTCGTCATACGGATAGTGGCAGTCGTCGCGTTTCGGGTCTAAAATGGCCACGGCTTGGGGCAAGATATCGCCCGGGCGGTGGTGGTCGCATATAATGAAATCGATTTTTTTTTGGTTGGCATACGCAATGTGGTCAATTGATTTGATGCCGCAATCGAGTGCAATAATCAATGAAATCCCGTTGTCTTCGGCATAATCAATCCCTTGGTACGAAATGCCATAGCCTTCATTATAGCGGTCTGGGATGTAGGTATCAATGTTCGGGCTGCAGGTTTTAAGAAAGCTGGACATGAGTGCTACGGCGGTGGTTCCGTCTACATCATAATCGCCAAAAACGAGCATGTTTTCATTTTGGGCAATGGCTTTTTCAATACGTTCGACGGCCTTGTCCATATCTTTCATGAGGTAGGGGTCGTGCAAATCGTTCAGGGTGGGGCGGAAAAAAGCGCGTGCCTGTTCGTAGGTTTCAATGCCTCTTTGGAGCAGCAGCGTGGCGATGGTTTCATCGACTTGCAGGGCGTTTTGAAGGGAGCGCAGCTTTTCTTTTTCGGGCTTTGGTGGAAGTGTCCAACGCATAATACAGGAGTTTAATAGTTATTTTGGCTTGTAATGATTACAAAAATAGTAAATTATTTTTTGAGTTGTGGTCTTTCCGCAATGCGGTTAATATTCCTTACTTTTGAAAGACAAAATTCCATCAAAATGCAAATCAGGGGCCAAATCGTAGACATTGAAAACCAACGTATCTTTCCGGGGGAAATTACCATCGAAAACGGTAAAATCATATCGGTTATTGAGCAAAATCATCAGGTGAAAAACTACATACTGCCCGGTTTTGTTGATGCCCACATCCACATTGAAAGCTCCATGCTCGTGCCGTCTGAATTTGCCAAAATTGCCGTATTGCACGGCACGGTGGCCACGGTGTCTGATCCGCATGAAATTGCCAATGTGCTCGGTGCGGAGGGCGTGACATACATGATTGAAAACGGTAAAAAAGTCCCGCTGAAATTCCATTTTGGTGCCCCTTCCTGCGTGCCGGCCACCTCCTTTGAAACGGCAGGCGCAGTGATTGATTCAGAAGGCATAAAAGAACTGATGGCCTCGCGCGATATCTATTACCTGGCCGAAATGATGAATTATCCGGGCGTGATTTATGATGATGCCGAAGTGTTGCAGAAAATACAATGGGCGCACCACTTTAACAAACCGGTAGATGGCCATGCGCCCGGCTTACGCGGTAACGACTTGAAAAAGTATATTGCCGCCGGAATTACCACCGACCACGAATGTTTCACCTACGAAGAAGCTGCGGAAAAGGTGGGTTTGGGTATGAAAGTGCTCATCCGGGAAGGCAGTGCCGCCAAAAATTTTGAGGCCCTGATTGGCTTGTTGGAGGACAATTACCCCAACATGATGTTTTGTTCCGATGACAAACATCCTGACGATTTGATATTAGGCCACATCAACCAATTGTGTCAACGCGCAGTGGCAAAAGGCATTGACGTGTTCAAGGTGCTGCAGGCCGCCTGCGTGAATCCGGTGAAACACTACAAGATGGACGTGGGCTTGTTGCAAACAGGCGATGCCGCCGATTTTATCGTAGTGGAAGACCTGACCCATTTCAAGGTGTTGCAAACCTATATCAGTGGCGAAAAAGTAGCCGATAACGGACAGTCGTTTATCAGGGATTTTGAGGTCGAAACGCCCAATAATTTCAATATCAGCAAAAAACAGCTTGAAGATTTTGAGGTTAACAGCGCAGCTCATAAAATCAGGGTCATTGAAGCACTCGAAGGCCAATTGATTACCAATGAAATCCATGCAAAACCACTAATATCTGATGGTAAAATCGTTTCAGATGTGGAAAATGACCTTCTTAAAATGGCTGTGGTAAACCGTTATAACGAGGCCCCAGTTGCCATTGCTTTTATCAAAAATTTTGGACTGAAAAGAGGGGCCATTGCCAGTTCGGTGGCGCACGACTGTCACAATATTGTCGTGGTCGGTACTTCGGATGCGGAGATTTTATCGGCTGTCAACCTGATTATTGAAAACAAGGGCGGTATCTGTGCCGTTGATGGCGCTGAAAAAAAGGTCATGCCGCTTCCGGTGGCGGGCATCATGAGTGACAAAGATGGCTGGGAAGCCGGCAAACGCTACCAGGAAATCGATGCCATGGCCAAGGAATTGGGAAGCAGGTTGAAGGCACCTTTCATGACCTTGTCGTTTATGGCCTTGCTCGTGATTCCTGATTTGAAATTGTCTGATAAAGGATTGTTCAGCGGGAAGTCGTTCTCTTTTGTGGATTTGGTAGTTAATTAAATACCATTCAAAGCACAATCGTCATCCGCCGGAACGCCCTGAAATGCTTACTCCTTTTGCTTCTTTTTGTCTTCTTTTTTTTCCGGTTTACCACCCACCACGACTACAATTTCACCTTTGGGCGGTTTGGCTTCAAAATGCTTTAGCACTTCTTCAGCCGTTCCGCGGACGGTTTCTTCATGGAGTTTCGACAATTCACGCGATACCGAAATAGGCCTGTCTGGGCCAAAATACTGTACAAATTCGGCCAGAGTCTTGAGTAGTTTGTGTGGCGACACATAAAAAATCATGGTGCGGGTTTCTTCCGCCAAAGTAAGGAATCGGGTTTGTCTGCCTTTTTTTTCAGGTAAAAAGCCTTCGAAAACAAAGCGGTCGTTGGGCAATCCGGAATTGACCAAAGCGGGCACAAAGGCAGTCGCGCCGGGCAAACAATCGACTTCAATATTGTTTTCGACACAGGCGCGTGTGAGTAAAAATCCGGGGTCTGATATGGCTGGCGTTCCGGCATCAGAGATGAGTGCGATGGTTTCGCCTCCTTTAAGTCGGGCCACCAGGTTTTCGACCGTTTTGTGCTCGTTGTGCATGTGGTGGCTGTGCATGTGCGTGGCGATGTCGAAATGTTTGAGGAGTTTCCCGCTGGTGCGCGTGTCTTCGGCCAGGATGAGGTCGGCTTCCTGGAGCACCCTGATGGCGCGGAAAGTCATGTCATCGAGGTTGCCGATGGGCGTGGGAACGATATACAGTTTCGACATAAAACCTATTTGAATTTTTGCCCGACTATGTCCATAAAACGTTCGGCATAATCTTCATTGCCCTGCCAGTTGTTGTAGTCGGGTTTGACCATGTCGTTGATGAATTCTTCCGCTTCGGCAAAATTGTCAAAGGTGTTGAGCTGTGACAACACGCGGTTGAAATCTTCGCTGCTGTCGTCAAACAAATATTTCACGAAGCCCACTCGGTCGTTAAGGCCAATGTTGATACCAGCGGCCAGCTTTTCGTTCAGGATGGGCGATTTTTCCGCGGCCGGTTCTTTGGGTGTACTGGCTTCTTTTGGTGGTTCGGGTTTTTTGTCTTGTTCTTCTTCAGTGGCCGGTTCTTCTACAGGAATTTCTTTTTCTTCCTCTTTTACCGGTGCCGGAGCGGTGATGTCGTTGGGTTTTACGAATTCAACGTCTTTATAACTGTCGCCGAGGAAATCTTCAAACGATATCTGTTTGGTGGGGTTGGCCTTTTCAGGAGCATCTTTTGGAGCCGGGGTTTCAATGGCAGTTGTTTCCGGGGTGGTTTCGGAGGCCATTTCGAAAATAGCATCGGCATCCACTTCTTCTTTTGGGGTTTCAGAGGTCAATTCTTCTTGTAGGTCGTCTTCTTCGTCTTCGATTTGTATTTCGCCTACGATTACCGTTGGTGCTGCTGCTTCACCGGCTTCAGCTTCTTCCGCTACTGAAACGATTTGTTTTTTCTCTTCGGCCATTTCGGACTTGGTTTCGTTGTCCAACTTAGGGGCGGCCTTGCCTTCGAGTGAATCGGCCAGTTTTTCTTCTAGGGCTTCCTGGCCTATTTCCGGCTGGGGCACCTGTTCGATATAATCACCATAAAATTTCAAGACCGATAAGGCTTCATAGAGTTTTTGGGTTTCGGTGAATAACTGGTCTACTTCTGATTTGTTTTTCAATTTCAAAACCCGGTGTGCAATACTGATCAATTCGGCTTCAAGTCTTTTTTTCATATTTCCTATTTATTGTTTTTTATCGGTAATATGTAATCCGCATAGTATCTTTGTGCTTAGACAAAGGTAGTTTAATGCGCATTTCATAACTTTTAAAAATATAGTGGGTAGCTTGTCTTAAAATTATACTATTTTTGTTTTACAACAAACAATTCCTTTTCAAGGTCTAAAAATACAAAATGTTTCTCGAAAATACAGTAAATCATGAAGAACAATTTGGCTGGATAGAAGTTATCTGCGGTTCGATGTTTTCGGGCAAAACAGAAGAACTCATCCGCCGGTTGAAAAGGGCGCAGTTTGCCAAACAAAGGGTAGAAATCTTCAAACCTGCCATCGACACCCGTTATGACGAAGAAATGGTGGTGTCACACAACAAAAACGAAATCCGTTCGACGCCTGTTCCCGCAGCGGCCAATATTGCCATCCTGGCCCAAGGCTGTGATGTGGTTGGTATAGATGAAGCCCAGTTTTTTGATGACGAAATCGTGAAAATTTGTAACGACCTGGCCAATTCGGGTGTGCGTGTCATCGTAGCCGGATTGGATATGGACTTCAAAGGAAATCCGTTTGGGCCCATGCCTGCGCTGATGGCCACAGCCGAATACGTGACCAAGGTACATGCGGTATGTACGCGTACCGGTAACCTGGCGCATTACAGTTTCCGGAAAGCAGACAGCGACAACCTGGTGCTTTTGGGTGAAACCGAAGAATACGAGCCACTGAGCCGTGCCGCCTATTACAAGGCCATGCGCGAGAACCTCGATGTGAAAGACGCCGAAAATGTTTCTTCAGCCCTTAAAAACAACCCTTGACACTCACCATCCGCAATATCATTCCTGTAATCAAGGCGCAGTTTTCGGGTCATTCTGACAGCGCGCTGATTGACCACATTTCCATTGACAGCCGTTCGTTGCAAAATGGCAAAGGCACCTTGTTTATCGCCATCGTCGGGGTGAACCACGATGGGCATGCCTACATAAGTGAGTTGATTGAGAACGGCGTGGCCTATTTTGTCGTACAGCAAATTCCTGAAGGATTGGAACATAAGGCCAACTTTTTGGTGGTGAAAAATGGGGTCGAAGCCTTACAACAACTCGCTATTTACCACAGGAATTTATTCGATTTTCCGGTTATCGGGGTTACCGGCAGTAACGGAAAAACCATTATCAAGGAATGGCTGAACTTTCTGTTGGCTCCTGATTTCAATATCGTCCGGAGCCCCAAAAGTTACAATTCACAAATTGGGGTGCCTTTGTCTGTGTTGGGCATCAACAAAAAAAATAACCTGGGTATTTTTGAAGCCGGTATTTCGACGGTCGATGAGATGGAAAAACTGCAACGGATCATCCAGCCCAGCATTGGCATTTTATCGAACATTGGCTCGGCACACGATGAAGGATTTCATGACTTGGGCCAGAAAATCAAGGAAAAACTCAAGCTTTTTGCCGGTGTAAAAGTGCTCATCCTCAATAAAAACAAAACCATTGAAGCCTTCCTGAATCCTAAGATAAAAACTTTTACCTGGAGTTCTGATGACGGAAAGGCCGATGTTTTTGTCATGGCAGACGAACAACCGGAAGCCACCCAACTGAAAATTACCTACAAAGACCAAAAATTCCAAATCGGCATTCCGTTCCAGGATCAGGCATCGATTGAAAATGCCATGCAGTGCCTGATGGTGATGTTGTATTTGGGGTATCATCCGGAAACCATGCGGGCGAGGATGGCGGCACTTTATCCGGTAGAAATGCGGTTGAAGGTAAAAAACGGCATCAACAATACGACCGTCATCGATGACAGTTACAGTTCTGACTTCCAGTCGCTCAAAATTGCGCTCGATTTTCTCGAAAGTCAAAAGCAACACAAAAAGAAAACACTCATATTGTCAGACCTGGTGCAGAGCGGTTTGATTACCGAAGAACTGTATTCTAAGGTGTCACAGCTCATCATCTCCAATAAAATCAATCGGGTAATTGCCATTGGTAAAACGATTTCAGAATATAAAAACAAGTTTCCGAACTGCGTGGCGTTCCAAACCACCGAGGCATTTATTGCGGCCGTTGACAGCCTGCATTTTGAAAACGAAAGCCTGCTTGTAAAAGGCGCGCGGCATTTCCATTTTGAGGAAATCGTGTCGTTGCTGGAAGAAAAAACGCATGAAACCGTTTTGGAAATCAACCTGAACGCCATCAGCCACAACCTTAATTTTTTCAAGTCAAAACTGGAGCCCAAAACGAAGCTGATGGTGATGGTAAAAGCCTTCGGTTATGGCAACGGCGGCTTTGAAATTGCCAAATTGCTCGAGCACCACAAAGTCGATTACCTGGGTGTGGCTTTTGCCGACGAAGGGATTTCGCTCAAAAACGCCGGAATTACCCTACCGGTGATGGTACTGAACCCCGAATCGACCAGCTTTGCCGCCATCATCCAGCACCAACTGGAACCTGAAATTTATTCACACAAAGGGTTGGCTGCCTTTTTAAAAATTGCCGAACAGAAAAAACTGAAGCATTTTCCCATCCACCTCAAAATTGATACAGGCATGCACCGGCTCGGTTTTCAGGAAGCTGATCTCGATGAACTCGTTTTCAGGCTCAGGGATAATGGCACCGTGGCGGTAAAAAGCATCCTGTCGCACCTGGCTACGAGTGATGACGCGGCCCATCCTGGGTTTGCGCTCACCCAGATTGCCTTGTTTGAAAAACTGTCTTCCCGATTGATGGAAGCCCTTCATGTAAAACCCATCCGTCACATCCTTAACACTTCTGGAATTACCAATTTCCCTCAGGCCCAATACGACATGGTAAGGTTGGGGATTGGTTTGTATGGCATTTCCAACGATGAAGACGAGCAGAAACAACTCGAAACGGTAGGCACGTTGAAGTCTATTATTTCCCAGTTACGCACCATCCAAAAAGGGGAAAGTGTAGGATACGGCCGTCGTTTTATTGCTGAAAAAGAAACCAAGGTTGCCACCATCCCGATTGGTTATGCCGATGGCATCCCGCGGGCGCTCGGAAACGGAATTGGGTATGTAATGATCAAAAACAAAAAAGCCCATATCGTGGGCAGTGTTTGTATGGACATGCTGATGGCAGACGTCACCGGCATTGATTGCAAGGAAGGCAACGAAGTCATTATTTTCGGTAAACAGCCTACGGTAAACCAGCTTGCAAAGTGGCTGAATACCATTCCGTATGAGGTGCTGACCAGTATTTCGCAACGGGTAAAAAGGGTTTTTTACAGGGAATGAGCATAATTTGAACAAAAACACTTTTTTATGTTAAAAAAATAAATACTTTTACTGCATTAATCTAACTAAATACTAACTAATCCCTATTAATTATGTTAAAAGAGTTCAAGAATTTCATTATGACAGGCAACGTGATTGAATTTGCAGTTGCAGTAATCATGGCTGGTGCCGTTGGTGCCGTTGTAAATGGTTTTGTGGCCGATATTGCCATGCCATTGGTCGGAATGCTCACCGGCGGACTTGATTTTGCAGATTTGAAGTATGTCTTGTCGCCAGAAGTTAAGGATGCCGCAGGTGTAGTCGTAACTCCTGAAAATGCCGTAAGGTATGGTGCCTGGATCAACACTTTGGTAAGCCTTGTCGTGGTAGGTGCCGTGATGTTCATGATTATCAAAGCCTACGGAAAAATGAAAAAACCGGCAGAAGCTCCGGCCCCTGCAGGACCAACACAAGAAGAATTGTTGACACAAATCAGGGACTTATTGAAAAAATAATATACCGCTATACTACCTATTCTAATCTAAACCACTCCAAAACGGGGTGGTTTTTCTTTTTTAAAATTAGCCGAAGTAATCAATTTTCTGGCTACTTTTGTACAGCTTAAAATTTAATAACAATCTAAAAAACAGTTTATATGAGAGTTGCAGTGGTTGGTGCCACCGGAATGGTGGGTGAAGTAATGCTTCAGGTGTTGGCCGAAAGAAATTTTCCGGTTACCGAATTGATTCCCGTCGCTTCCGAGAAATCGGTAGGCAAGGAAGTCGAATTCAAAGGGACCAAATACAAAGTAGTAGGCATGCAGACAGCGGTTGACATGAAAGCCGATATTGCCCTGTTTTCTGCCGGAGGAGAAACTTCCCTGGCCTGGGCTCCCAAATTTGCCGAAGCCGGAACCACCGTTATTGACAATTCTTCTGCCTGGCGGATGGATGCGACCAAAAAACTGGTGGTGCCGGAAATCAATGCTTCCGAACTGACCAAAAACGACAAAATCATTGCCAACCCGAACTGTTCGACCATCCAGATGGTGCTTGTTTTGGCCCCGTTGCACCACAAATACAACATCAAACGCGTCATCGTTTCCACCTATCAATCCATCACCGGAACCGGCGTCAAGGCAGTGAAGCAACTCGAAAACGAATACGCGGGCATCCAAGGCGATATGGCTTACAAATATCCGATCCACCGGAACGCTATCCCACAATGTGACAGTTTTGAAGAGAACGGTTACACCAAAGAAGAAATGAAACTGGTGCGCGAAACCCAAAAAATCCTCAACGACAAAACCATTGCTGTTACCGCAACTGCCATTCGTGTGCCTATCGTAGGCGGACACAGTGAAGCGGTCAACGTAGAATTTTCAAATGATTTTGACGTGGCCGAGGTGCGGAACATGCTGCATCATACCGACGGCGTGGTCGTTCAGGACAATACCGATACGTTTACCTATCCGATGCCTTTGTTTGCACAAGGAAAAGACGAGGTTTTTGTGGGCCGTATCCGACGCGATGAAAGCCAGCCCAATACCTTGAACATGTGGATTGTGGCCGATAATTTACGCAAAGGCGCCGCGACCAATGCCGTGCAGATTGCAGAATATTTGGTGGCCCATCAATTGGTATAATTATCTAGCTTATTATGAAACCGTTTGGAACAACAATCAAAAAATTGTTAATCCGGACGGTTTTTTATTGCCGCTTGACTACCTTTGTAACGATGAAGAAAAACTACGCTTTACGGGGCTTGCTTTTAGGGCTGATGCTATTGCTTGCCATCGGCATACAGTCTTTCGATTCATTCCACCACCTCGAAAAATCACTTACAGAGAAAAAGTGTTACCACAAAACGGCCCACAATAAAGCCGAAATCACCCATGGCCATGCGGCAAAGGAGCATTGTTTTGTTTGTGAATTCACCTTCAGCCAGGTTACGCAGGCTAAAGTTTTTTCTTTTTCTTTCCAACAAATAAACTGGCTTGACCGGTATGCTTTTTTCTGTTCCCACGATTTTACCCCTTACTTCAAAGGCAGTCTTTTTGCGTTGCGGGCACCCCCTGTTTTTATGGCTTAATCTGAATTTATGCCTTTTCCCTATTGCGGAAGGGCCATTCCTTTAATCCTAAAAACATACACATGAAAACGTATTTTATAACCCTTTTTCTGGGGTTGTCTTTATTGGGTCAGGCACAAAACAAATTGTCGGGCCAGGTTACTGACGTTCAGAACAAACCCCTCGCTGGTGCCAACATTTCCATTCCTGAACTTCACCAGGAAACCGTCTCAGACAATAGCGGAAATTTCACTTTTAACAACCTGCCCAACGGAAATTTCAGGGTGGTTTTTTCTTTTGTAGGCTATGCCACGCAAACCCTTGTTTTTTCTGGGAAAAACACCGAAATGAATGTTACACTTACAGCAAGCGAACAGCATATGGATGAAGTTATCGTGTCTACTGCTTTCAACAAACTGCAATCACAAAACGTCATGAAGGTAGAACACGTGAGTATGAAATCGATGCGCGAAAAAGGTGCCCCGACCTTGATTGAAGGCCTGGCTACCATTCCGGGTGTTTCACAGATTTCTACAGGAACTTCTATCGGAAAGCCCGTCATCAGGGGGTTGAGCGGCAACCGTGTTTTGGTGTACACCCAAGGGGTGCGGCTCGAAAACCAGCAATTTGGTGAAGAACATGGCTTGGGTCTTAATGATTCGGGGGTGGAAAGTGTAGAAGTCATCAAAGGGCCGGCTTCTTTATTGTACGGCTCGGATGCTTTGGGCGGTGTATTGTATTTCAATCCGGAGAAATTTGCCCAGCCGGGTAGGTTTCAGGGTGATTACGGCCAGAAATTCTTTTCAAACACCCACGGCAGCAGTACGGTGTTGGGCGCGAAAACCTCGTCTGAAAAACTGAAATTCCTGGTGAGAGGAAAGTATGACGTGCATTCCGATTACAAAACCCCAGACAGCGGACGGGTGACCAATACCCGTTTCAACGAAGCCGATTTCAAGACGGCATTGGGTTTCAACAACAGTCAATTTTCTACGGCGTTGCGCTACAATTACAACCACCTCAATATAGGAATTCCGGAAGAGGGAATTGCTGAACAATCAACCAACATGACGCTTGGCTATCCGAAGCAGGAAGTGGTGGCGCATATCGTAAGCCTGAACAATACGCTGTATTTCAAAAAGTCAAAAATGGATGTGAACCTGGGCTACATCAGCAATGACCGCAGTGAGCTGGAAGACAACCCGACACCGGTGCTGCGCATGAAACTCAACACGTTTAATTATGACGGCAAATACTACCTTCCGCACTTCGGTAAATTGGAAAGTATAGTAGGGGTGCAGGGGATGCATCAGGAAAATAAAAATTCAGGGGAAGAATTGCTCATTCCCGATGCCACCGTGAATGACCTGGGCTTTTTCGGAACAGTAAATTACGGATGGAACAAAAATACCCTCCAGGCCGGACTCCGTTTTGACAACCGTCGTATAAACACAGCCACCCATGGTACTGCAGGTGATGAAGGATATTTCGAAGGGTTGGAAAAAAACTTCAGCAGTTTCAACGCCTCTGCCGGATTCAAGAACAATAGTTTCGAAAATTTCGTATTCCGGCTGAATGTGGCCACAGGTTTCCGGGCCCCGAATTTGGCAGAACTGACCTCCAACGGGGTGCATGAAGGGAGCAACCGTTATGAAATCGGGAACCGTGATTTGAAAAGTGAGCAAAACGTTCAGGCCGATTTGAATATAGAATACAAAAGTTCGCATTTTGAATGGTTTGCCAACGGATTTTACAACCACGTCAACAATTATATTTTCATTTCACCAAACGGAAACACGATTGACAGCAATGACGTGTATGATTATGTGCAGGCCAATGCCCAATTGTTTGGTGGTGAAGTAGGGGTTCATTTCCATCCGCATCCGCTCGATTGGCTGCACCTTACCAGCAGTTTTGAAAGCGTTACCGGAAAAAGGCAGGACGGTGCCTACCTGCCATTGATTCCGGCCAACAAATGGAACAGCACCCTGAAAACAGAATTCAAGGAAACCAGATGGCTCAAGGGCAGTTTTGCTTCGCTCAATGCAGAATATGTGTTGCCCCAGAACAAAACCGGGCTTTTTGAAACCCGTACCGATGGCTACACCCTGCTCAATTTTGCCTTGGGAGGCAGTATAAAATTTGACAAAGTCCTGATGGATTTAAGCTGTAATGTCAACAATTTGCTCAACCGCAGTTACATTTCGCATCTGTCGCGGCTCAAAACCGACGGTATCCCGAATATCGGCAGGAATATTATTTTCGGAATCAACTTGAGTATCTAAAAAACAAAAGGCACAAAATCGGTAAGAAGTTTGTGCCTTTTTTTAGGTTTCAAAAGAGGTTTAAAATTTGTTGTCGCCGTCGAGTAGCCTTCCGATACCACCCAACAAGCTGCCTTCTTCCCGTCCGCTTCCGCCGCTTTTTGGTGCTGAAGCGATGATGCGGTCGGCCAATCGGCTGAATGGCAATGACTGGATGTAAACGGTTCCGGGGCCACGCAATGTGGCATAAAACATGCCTTCACCACCAAAAATGGTGTTTTTGATGCCGCCGATGAATTCGATGTCATAATCGACGTCTTTGGTAAAACCGATGATGCAGCCTGTATCGACTTTCAGTACTTCGCCTGCAGCCAATTCGCGTTTGGCCAAGGTTCCGCCCGAATGCACGAAGGCCATGCCGTCGCCTTCCAGTTTCTGCATGATGAAGCCTTCACCGCCGAATAAACCGCGGCCCAATTTCTTGGAGAATTCAATTCCTACAGACACGCCTTTGGCGGCACATAAAAAGGAATCTTTCTGGCAGATGAATTTTCCGCCGAATTGCTGTAAATCAATGGCGATGATTTTGCCCGGATAAGGCGAAGCAAAACACACCTTGCTCTTGGAATTGTTCTGGTTGATATAAGCCGTCATAAACAGGCTTTCTCCCGTCAATACGCGTTTTCCGGCAGACAATAATTTGCCGAACAAACCACTTTGTTGTTCACTGGAGCCATCACCAAAAATCGTTTCCATCTGGATGCCGTTGTCCATCATCATAAAACTCCCGGCCTCGGCCACCACAATTTCCTGCGGATCGAGTTCTATTTCTACATATTGCATTTCTTCACCAAAAATCTGGTAATCTATTTCGTGCGCTTGCATAATTTTTTTGAATTTTAGGTTTACAGATTAGTTGTTGGGTTGTTGTTTTTGTTACAATCAATATTGGGGTTTGCCCACGTGGCGCATCACCCTGACGATTTTGTTTTTTCTTCTTTCGATATAGGAACTCGAACCGACCGCCTTGAATTTTCTCGGATTTGGTAAAATAGCGGCTATCCCGGCAGCTTGAATTGGTGTCATGGAATCAGCGCTTTTGTGGTACCAATGCTGGGCTGCGGCTTCGGCCCCATATACCCCATTGCCCATTTCGATGCTGTTGAGATAGACCTCCATGATGCGTTCTTTGCCCCAGATGAGTTCGATAAGCACGGTGAAATAAGCTTCCAAGCCTTTGCGGATGTAACTCCGGCCCTGCCAAAGGAAGACGTTTTTGGCGGTTTGTTGCGAGATGGTACTGCCACCTTTGAGTTTGCGGCCACGGTTGTTGTTTTTGAAGGCTTTTTGCATGGCATCAAAATCAAAGCCGTTGTGTTTGAGGAAATTGCCGTCTTCACTCGCAATGACGGCTTTCTGTAAATTGACCGAAATGTCTTCGAGCGGTACCCAATCATGGCTGCAGACCATTTCCTTGCCATCGAGTTTGTTTTCGATGGCCCTGGTGGCCATAAGCGGCGTGTAGGGTATCGGCACCCATTTGAAAAGGATTACCGAAAGAATGGACAGCCCTAAAAACCAAAGGGTGGCTTTCCATAAAAAAGTTTTGAGTTTCTGGAAAAAAGTCCGGTTGGTTGGTTTGGATTTGCTTTTCTTGGTTGCCATTATATTAAATCTGCTAATTCCTGTCCTGTTAAACTTCCGATGGCTACGCCCATTCCGCCCAAACGTACGCCACAAAACACATTTTCTGAAAGCTGTGTTACGATTGGTCTTTTGCTGGCGCCCATGCCCATGATACCGCTCCACCGGTGCGCGATTTTTACTTCATAATTGGGTAAAATTACTTGTTTCAGTAATTGTTCCAAACGGTTTTGTATTTTTTCTGTCTGATTGAGGCTGGTGGTGGTTTCGCCTTCAAAATCGAGATTCCGTCCGCCGCCAAACAAAATCCGGTTTTCAAAATTCCGGAAATAATAATAGCCTTTGTCCAGATGGAATGTGCCCTTGATGTCCAGATTTGGAATCGGTTCGGTAATCAAGACCTGTGCCCGGGCCGGTTTTACTTCATTAT
>CAZXRX010000017.1:16709-43460 GCA_964642945.1 uncultured Flavobacterium sp.
TTTGGAATCGGTTCGGTAATCAAGACCTGTGCCCGGGCCGGTTTTACTTCATTATTGGTTAATTGTGCTGCACCCGAGGCAGAGCCGAACAGCGCGGAGCTAAAGCCGTTGGTGGCAAAAAGCAGTTTTTGGGTCACAAACGAAAATCCGTTCACCACGACTTCAACCCCATTTTTTTTGTCTGAAAAATCGGTGACTTCCGCTTGGTTCAAAATCAGGATGTTTTCCGCAACAGCTTCCTTTAAAAGGGCCTGCATCATATTGCCGGTGTCGATTTGGGCTTCATAGGGGTTGAATACCAAATACTCGTGTACGCCCTGGAACCCAAAACGGTCGATTTCTTTGCCAAATACCTCGTTTTTGAACAAAGGTTTTAAAAGGTCGTTGATAAATGGCATTTTTTGCAAACATTCCTGATAGGTGTTTTCGTCTTCCTTCAAAAAAAGTTCGTAGCCGCCGTAGGGTTTGAAATCGAGGGTTTGGTCGCCCACTCTTTTGCGCAACAATTGCAATCCTTCCCAGCGTTTTTGGATGAGCCGGATAACTTCTTCTTCAGAATGCGATTTTAAATCGTCTATGATTTCAGACAAACTCCCAAAGCAGGCAAAACCTGCATTTTTGGTGCTTGCGCCTTGGGGTAAAATACCTTTTTCCAGAACCAGTATCTTGCTTTCCGGAAAGCGTTCCCTCAGGTTCAGTGCGCAATGCAGGCCGACGATACCGCTGCCGACTATGGTAAAATCAACATTGGAAAACCAATTTTTTATCTCCCAGAAACTAAGTTGCATAGTGGGTTTAAATTTTTATAAAAATACTTTTTTTTATTTGGTGTTTCGGATAATTTTTTTTCAAATTGCGATATGTTTAATATTTTAGGTAAAAAAATAGCATATTGTCATCTTTCAAAGATGCATTTCATCGATTTGTTAATATCTTTTTTCTTAATCGATGAAATCAACAAAAAACCTATTAAATTTGAGGTTCTATACTAACCAAATTATTTATTTATGAAATTTAAATTACTATCAGTGGCTTTGTTGTCAGTTACGACCTTCGTGAGTGCGCAACAAAAAAACCCCTTATGGAAATCTTCCACAAGGGCGAACGCACCAGTTCTCGAGAGTAGGATGCAGTTGCCAACTGCGCATCTTTTCGATTTGGATGTGAATGCATTAAAATCCAGCCTGACTGCTTCTCCGCAAAGAAGCGGCAAAGCAGTAACTTCCGTTGAGGTGGCCCTGCCCAATGCAGATGGACAAATGGAACGTTTCAAGGTATACGAAAACTCCACCATGGATCCTGCCCTGCAGGCCAGGTATGCTGACATCAGGTCGTATGTAGGATACGGAATTGACAACCCGACTTCGACCGCTTATTTCAGTGTTTCACCACTTGGTTTCAAAGGAATGACATTGAATGCTGATAAACCTGCGGTTTTTATCGAACCGTTTTCACAGGATTTACAAACCTATTCTGTATACAAAAAATCTGATAAAAAAGCCGATTTAAGCCGCTTTGAGTGTACCGTAATTGATGAGGTAGCCCAACAGGTTGACCCAAGTACGCTGCGTCCGAATGCCGACGATGCCCTGTTGCGCACCTTCCGTTTGGCCATGTCCTGTACCGGGGAATACGGCGTATATTTCGGAGGAACCAAAGCTTTGGCATTGGCCGCCATCAATGCGTCAATTACCCGTGTAAATGGGGTTTTTGAAAAAGACTTCGGCGCCAGGCTGGTATTGATTGCCAATACAGATTTGGTGATTTACACCAATGCGACTACCGACCCTTATTCTGCAGCTTCAGGAATGTCCAGCTGGAATTCGCAATTGCAGTCTACCCTGACTTCAATCATCGGGGAAGCCAACTATGATGTGGGGCACTTATTTGGTGCTTCCGGAGGTGGTGGAAATGCGGGCTGTATCGGTTGCGTTTGCGTGAACGGACAAAAAGGAAGCGGAATTACTTCTCCTGCTGACGGAATTCCATCAGGGGATAACTTCGACATTGATTATGTAGCCCATGAAATCGGACACCAGTTTGGTGCCAACCATACCTGGACCCATGGCGGCAATGAAGGTACAGGCGTTCAGATGGAGCCAGGATCTGGGTCTACCATTATGGGGTATGCCGGAATTACCACTTTAGACGTACAGCCACATTCTGATGCCTATTTTCATGCGGTAAGTATCCAACAGGTAACCAACAACATCAAAGCCAAAACCTGTTCGGTAAATACAGCCACAGGAAATGCCATCCCAACTGCAGGTGCAGGGCTTGATTATACCATTCCTAAAAGCACCCCATTCATGTTGACTGCCACAGGAACCGATGCCAATGGAGACGCGCTTACTTTCAACTGGGAGCAAATGGATGCACAAACCAACGCCACTGCACCAAGTGCGACCAAAACCAGTGGGGTAAACTTCAGGTCATATAATTCTTCGACTTCACCAATCAGGTATTTCCCAAGAATGGCTTCTGTTTTGACCGGAGCCACTACCACTGCCGGTTCAGAACTTACTGTAGAAGCGTTGCCTTCTGTAGCCAGAACGATGAACTTCAGGGTGACTGTACGTGATAACAGAGCTGGCGGACCAGCGAATAATAGTGATGACATGATTGTGACTGTTAACGCTACCGCAGGACCATTTACAGTTAGCGCACCAAATACTGCGGTATCTTATGCCGGAGGAAGTTCACAGACAGTAACCTGGAATGTGGCCGGAACTACAGCCAACGGCGTAAACTGTGCCAATGTTGACATCCTGATTTCAACTGATGGCGGAAACAACTGGTCTACTTTGTTGGCGGCCACACCAAATGATGGAACACAGGCGGTGACCATCCCAAACACCCCGGGAACCACCAACAGGATCATGGTAAAAGGAACCAACCACATTTTCTTTGACGTATCCAATACCAACTTTACCATTACTGCCGGTTCTACTGATACAGTGGCGCCAACTGCACCAACCTTATCCGCTTCAGGAACTACACAAACTACCACCAATTTGTCATGGACTGGTGCCACCGACAATGTTGGGGTTACAGGATATGATGTATACAGGGCAGGTACCTTGATTGGTTCTACTACTACAGCGACTACTTTTGCAGTGACTGGCTTGACTGCTTCTACGACCTATACTTTTACCGTAAGAGCGAAAGATGCAGCAGGGAATGCTTCTGTTGACAGCAATGTGGTGAGTGTAACCACTTCGGCTCCGGTAGCAGATACCACAGCACCAACTGCACCGACGCTTTCTGCTTCAGGAACTACTTCCACCAGCACCAATTTATCATGGTCTGGAGCTACCGATAATGTAGGAGTAACCGGATACAATGTCTACAGGGCTGGTACCTTGATTGGTTCTACCACTACTGCCACCACTTTTGCGGTAACCGGTTTGACGCCATCGACTGCCTATACCTTTACAGTAAGGTCTAAAGATGCCGCCGGAAACATTTCTGCAGACAGCAACACCGTAAGCGTAACTACTTTGGCCAATACGGTTACTTATTGTACTTCGGCAGCGACCAATACCAATGACGAAAGAATCGGAAGGGTACAACTCGGAACGATCAACAACCCCTCTACAGGAACAGCTGGTTACGAAAATTTCACCGCACTTTCAACTAATTTGGTAAGAAGCACGGCCAATACCATCACCATTACACCAACATGGACCAGTACCGTATATGCTGAAGGATATGCCGTGTACATCGATTACAACCAAAATGGTGTGTTTACTGATGCAGGCGAAACGGTTTATACCAGGGCGGCTACTACTGCCACACCAATTTCAGGCTCTTTCACCATTCCTGCTACGGCTGCTTTGGGATCGACAAGAATGCGTGTGAAAATGACTTATAATGCCACACCAACTTCGTCTTGCGGTTCATTCACTTATGGCCAGGTAGAAGATTATACCGTAAATATTACCTCTGCAGCCAGAACGGAAGAAGTTTTAAACAGCATTTCATTTGACCTGTATCCGAACCCATTGAAAGGAAGTGTGCTTAACATTGCCAACCTGAATGGTGACAGTACTTACCGTATTTTCAACATGATGGGCCAGGAATTGGGCAAAGGTAAAATCGAAAACGACAGCATCAATGTGAGTGATTTGGCTGCCGGAACTTATCTTATTGAGGTTTCCAACGCCAACGGTGCTTCATCAAAACGATTCATCAAACAATAATGCTTAAAATAGATTTTTTAAAAGCCATGCTGAAAAGTATGGCTTTTTTTATAGAAATAATTTGCTACTTTTAGCCATTCAATAAATCAAAAAACAATGAAAAAATCATTTGTATTAATCATCAGCATTATCAGTATGACGGCATCGGCACAACAGGTTTTAACACCCGAAACCCTTTGGAAATTAGGCAGGGTTTCTGTTTTAGGGATTTCGATTGACGGAAAATCAGTCGTATATAAAGTGGCCACGCCCGTAATGGAAGACAACAAATCGACCTCAAAATACTATACGATACCGGTAACCGGAGGAAATGCCACCGAAGTCACCGATACCAAAAGTTTGCTCAAAGACAGGAACATTTCGCCCGACGGGAAATACATTTTGTCTTCCCAGGAAGTAAAAACGGAAAGCGTTTTAGGCAAGGATTTCTATCCGGAGTTGACCAAATCTGACGTGCAGATTTACAATGGACTTGATTACCGCCATTGGGACACCTGGAACAATGGCACGCACAACCATGTTTTTTATGCAGAAAACAAAGCCAAAACCACACCGATAGACATCATGAAAGGGGAACCGTATGATGCGCCGCAAAAACCTTTTGGCGGAGACGAAGATTTTATTTGGTCGCCAGACAGCAAAAGCATCATCTATGTCTGCAAGAAAAAAGCAGGCACCGAATATGCCATTTCGACCAATACCGATTTGTACGAATACAACCTGGATACCAAAACCACCAGAAACCTGACCCCTTCCAATATGGGGTATGACACCAATCCGGCCTATTCAGCCAATGGTGATTTGGCTTGGCTGCAAATGAAACGCGATGGTTATGAAGCCGACAAGAATGACATCGTGGTGCGTTTCAAAGGAACAGACCTGAACCTGACTGCAAATTGGGATGGCAGTGTAGACAATTTCCAATGGGCTCCGGACGGGAAAAAAATCTATTTTGTGGCGGCCATTGACGGAACCAAGCAATTGTTTGAAGTGAACTTCCCGGGCATGACCAAAATAGCAGTCACAGTTAAGCAAATTACCCAGGGCGATTTTGATGTGGCCGATATTTTCGGTTTTTCAGCCGATAACATCATCGTAACCCGTACCGATATGAACCATGCCGCCGATATTTATTCGTACAACCTAAAAAAGAATGTCTGGCAGCAACTCACCAAAATCAACGAAGATACTTACAGCAAACTGGCATTGCCCAAATACGAAAGGCGTTATGTGTTGACTACTGATGGCAAGAAAATGCTGGTTTGGGTTATCCTTCCGCCGAATTTTGACAAAACCAAAAAATACCCAACCCTCTTGTATTGCCAGGGCGGACCACAATCGCCATTGACCCAGAGTTATTCCTTCCGTTGGAATTTTTCACTCATGGCCTCACAGGGTTATGTGGTTGTAGCGCCAAACAGACGCGGTATGCACGGGCACGGCGTAGCCTGGAACGAACAGATTTCCAAAGACTGGGGCGGTCAGGTGATGGACGACTATCTTTCTGCCATTGATGATGTGGCTAAGGAAAGTTATGTAGACAAAACCCGTTTGGGTTGTGTGGGGGCAAGTTATGGCGGTTATTCGGTATTTTACCTGGCTGGTATCCACAACAACCGCTTCAAGTCATTCATTTCGCATGACGGGGTTTTCAACCTCGAAAGCATGTATGGCACGACCGAAGAAGTCTTCTTCAACAACTGGGACCACGGCGGACCCTATTGGGACAAAAACAATGCGGCGGCACAAAAAACCTTTACCAAATTCAACCCCATCAAAATGGTTGACAAATGGAACACACCGATCTTAATCATTCAGGGCGGTATCGATTTCAGGGTGCCTATCGGACAGGCCCAGGAAGCTTTCCAGGCGGCACAATTGCGTGGCATCAAGAGCCGTCTACTGTATTTCCCGGAAGAAAACCACTGGGTGCTCAAACCACAAAACGCATTGGTATGGCAAAGGGAGTTTTACAAATGGCTGAAGGAAACTTTGTAGTCGAAAGTGAGCTGAAAGAGGAAATCCGAACCAGCTGAAGTTAAAAACAGTAAAGAGTGGAACAACCCATAGTCAATGACGAATTCCTGCTGCAGAAATTCTCCGGAAAAGGCGGCTGGACCTATGCTGAAATCCCGCAGGTGCTGCAGGACAAAGACAAGGCTTTTGGCTGGGTAAAAGTCAAAGGTACCATTGACGGCCATGCTTTCAGTAATTTCCACCTGGCCCCGATGAAAGGAGGAAAACTGTTTATGGCGGTCAAGGCCGAAATCAGGAAAAAAATCAACAAGGAAGCCGGTGATTATGTGAAAATCGTGCTTTACAAAGACCACACCACCTTTAAAATCCCGGAAGAATTCATCGACTGCCTCCAATTTGAAGAAGGGGCTTACGAAAAGTTCATGCAATTGCGTCAAAGCTGTCAAAAGGAATACATCAACTGGATTTATTCTGCCAAAAAGGAAGAAACCATTGCCAACCGCATCAACAAAACCATCGAAATGGTAATGAAAGACGAAACTTTATACAAAAAACAGCAACCTTAAACTTACGTTTGTCTTATAGTCAGCTACCTTAAGGATGCTACCAAACAAAAACCCCGGCTTCAGATGAAACCGGGGTTTTTTAGTCTATAATTCTAACAGTCTAAGAAGTCTGATTAGTACCTGTAATACTCAGGCTTGAACGGCCCTTTTACGTCCACACCGATATAAGCGGCCTGGTCGTCACGAAGGGTTTCCAATTCCACACCCAATTTGGCCAGGTGTAGGGCAGCAACTTTTTCATCCAAATGTTTTGGCAACATATACACTTCGTTTTTATACGCTGCGCTGTTGTTCCACAATTCCAATTGCGCCAAAGTTTGGTTGGTGAAAGAGTTTGACATTACAAAAGATGGGTGGCCGGTAGCACAACCCAAGTTCACCAAACGGCCTTCAGCCAAAATCAAGATGTCTTTTCCGTTGATGGTGTATTTATCTACCTGTGGCTTGATTTCGATTTTCGACGCACCGTGGTTTTTGTTCAACCAGGCCATGTCGATTTCGTTGTCAAAGTGTCCGATGTTGCACACGATGGTTTTGTCCTTCATTTTTTCGAAGTGCGAACCTACCACGATGTCTTTGTTACCGGTAGTCGTGATGATGATATCCGCGGTAGCAATAACCGTGTCCAGTTTCTTTACTTCAAAACCGTCCATCGCAGCCTGCAACGCACAGATTGGGTCAATTTCGGTTACCGTTACAATCGATCCGGCACCACGGAAAGAAGCCGCAGTTCCTTTTCCTACATCGCCATAACCGCAAACCACAACCCTTTTACCTGCCAACATTACGTCAGTCGCACGACGAACGGCATCTACTGCAGACTCTTTACAACCGTATTTGTTGTCAAATTTTGACTTGGTTACCGAATCATTCACGTTAATGGCCGGCATGTGCAACGTACCATTTTTCATTCTTTCATATAAACGGTGTACGCCTGTAGTAGTTTCTTCAGACAATCCTTTGATGCCAGGAATCAATTCCGGGTAACGGTCAAAAACCATGTTGGTCAAATCACCACCATCATCCAAAATCATGTTCAACGGCTTTCTGTCTTCACCAAAAAACAAGGTTTGCTCAATACACCAGTCAAATTCCTCTTCGTTCAATCCTTTCCAGGCATAAACGGCAGTTCCGGCTTCAGCAATTGCAGCGGCAGCGTGGTCCTGTGTAGAGAAAATATTACAAGAGCTCCAGGTCACTTCTGCACCCAGGGCTTTTAAGGTTTCAATCAAAACGGCGGTCTGGATGGTCATGTGTAAACAACCGGCAATCCTGGCGCCTTTTAAAGGCTGGCTGGCACCGTATTCAGCGCGCAAAGCCATCAATCCGGGCATTTCGGCTTCGGCCAATTCAATTTCTTTTCTTCCCCAGCTGGCCAGGGAAATGTCTTTTACTTTGTAAGCCACGTAAGGCAATGTGTTTGTGCTCATCTATTAGGTATATTTGTTTTTTTTTAAATACGGTGCAAAATTACAAAATAACTTTTCATTTATTCAAACATTTGTGTTATTTTGTGAATTGTCGAATTCGATAACCTTTTGATAAACAATTGGATATTTTAATAAGAAGCTGTTTCCTGCTGTCCGCTGTATCTTTTCTTTTTTTGAGATTGACAGGCCTTCGCTATCGCTCGGGCCAATCCCAAAAAAAGAAAAGGATGCCGCTTCCATCAGGGCTAGGCAATACCCTTACACATGGCGTTTTATAAAGCAATCAACATCAGGCCCGGCACCACGCTGTATCTTTGGAAAATCACCGAAGATTTTGACACCCTGTTCCGTGAAGTCAGGCTCAAAGACGTGTCTCTTGCCCGATTGGAAGGTATGAAATCAGAACCCCACCAGAAAGGCTTCATGGCCGTGCGCATGTTGTTGCAGTACTTGGGTTACAGTGATTTTGATTTGTATTATGATGATTTCGGGAAACCGCACCTGAGCCCAAACCTGAACGACGAAAGCCAAAAGCAGGAAAAAATCCACATCTCCATTTCGCATTCGGGACTGTTTTCGGGCATCTTGGTCAGCAATGAAAATGTGGGCCTTGATATCGAACAGCTCAAACCCAAAACGCTCCACATTGCGTCGCGTTTCATGACGATGTCACACCTCGACAATTTACCCGAAGCAGGAAAAATCAAGAAAGCCACCGTCATCTGGGGCATCAAGGAAACGGTATTCAAGATAAAAAATGAGGCCGGGATTAGTTTTCCCGACCATATTTCTGAAAAGCCATTTTGTTTTGAAGACAGGCAAACCACGGCCAAACTCGAATTCAAAGGCCAAACCGAATACTTCGACACCGTTTTTGACGCCGAGGAAGATTACATCTACGTTTGTGCCTTTACAGCTGGTTTCCTATCCTAAAAGCGGAAGCAGGGCATTCACCAAAATCATCAGGCTGCTTAGGGCCACACTGAAAATAGTGAAGTTGAAAACCAGTTTCGGGGTTTGTTGCGATAAAATGCAAACATTGAGCAACGTACAGCTCAACAGGATAAGCGACATCTGGAACAATTGCAGGAAACCCAATCCGTTTTCGAGTATGTACATCACGGCGGCTCCGCCAAAACAGCTTTGTCCTATGATGACCAAACCGGCATAGCCTACAAAATTTTCCTGGAAATCACTGAGGGATTTTTGATAAAGTGTCATAATAAAGTGTTTTAATGGTACAAATTTACAGCCGCCAACGCCCTTAAAATATGATGCAAATCACACTCCTTATCTTTTTGTGGTTTTTTTGGCAGCCCCACTTACGCTTGTGGGTTTTTCATCCTAACAAGCTTTTTAAAAAAATACTACCTTTACGCACCTTTAAAAGCAACCCAAAGCATGTGGTACCAACAAATTCTGACTTCCAAAACCAATGGCCGTAAATTGCTTGCCGTTTTACTGGATCCTGATAAATTGGTTTTGGACCGGCTGTCTGTTTTGGCAGAAAAAATCAACCAGTCTCCGGCCACCCATGTTTTTATCGGAGGCAGCTCGTTCGAAGGGAATTACCTGGATCAATTGGTTGCCACACTCAAATCACAAATCAACCTGCCTTTTTTGTTGTTTCCGGGCCATCCGTCACAAATTTCGGAGAAAGCAGACGGCATCTTGTTTTTAACGTTGCTCTCGGGCAGGAATCCCGATTATTTGATAGAACATCAGGTAAATGCCGTGCCGATTTTGAAAAAAACAAATCTCGAAGTGATTGCGACAGCTTACATTCTCATTGAAAGTGGTACCGAAACGGCTGTGCAACGCGTGAGCCAAACCCAACCCTTGCGCAGGGACAATCCCGGTTATGTAGTACAGACGGCGCAGGCAGGGGAATTCCTGGGCAGCAAACTCCTTTACCTCGAAGCAGGAAGCGGGGCCCAATTACCGGTTCCTACAGCCATGATTTCGTTGGTTTCCCAAAACACCACCATTCCGTTGATTGTAGGCGGCGGTATCCGTTCGAAAGCCGAAATCCAGCAGGCCTATGATGCCGGGGCAGATATGGTGGTGATTGGCACCGCTTTTGAAAACGACACTGAATTTTTCAACCACAACGACTGATGCTCGAATTCCTGTTTGATCAATATAAAAATGCTTCCACCCTTCAAATCATTTTGGAGTCATTGGCTTTTGTATTCGGCATCATAAGTGTCGTTTGTGCGAAAAAGGAAAACATTTGGGTGTATCCCACCGGATTGATTTCAACAGTAATTACGGTATATTTACTCTATCAGGCTCAGTATTTCGGCGATATGACCATGAATTTTTATTATTCTGTCATGAGTATTTATGGGTGGTATAAGTGGAGCTCCATGAAAAACAAGCCCGATTTGAAAATTACCCGAACCACTTTCAGGGAAAAAATCATAGGCGTCGGATTGTTTGTATTCACTGTTTTCATCACCTATATGGTGTATGTTTTTTTTGATTATAAGCTTGAAGTTCCTAATTATATTGATATTTTTACATCCGGACTTTTTTTTACGGCGATGTGGTATATGGCCCTGAAAAAAATCGAAAACTGGACCCTCTGGATTATCGGGGATTGTATAGTGGTTCCGCTCTTTGCCTATAGGGGATTGGGAATGCTGTCGTTACAATATTTGATTTTCACGGTTTTAGCAATTATGGCTTATTTGGAATGGAAGAAAGCACTACAAAAAGAGAAAATCTGATACAAAAATATGGTTTGACCGAAGCAGATTTCGAACAAATCAGCTCGCATGGCATCGACTTGGATAAAATCGAAGCCGAACTGTCGTTGTTTGCCACGGGTATCCCCAAAGTACATCTGGAAAAGCCTGCCACCATCAACAACGGCATAGTGAAATTGTCTGATTCTGAATTTCAGGCTTTTGCCACAAAATTTGACAGCAAAAAAGAAAAGCTCAAGCTGAAAAAATTCGTTCCGGCTTCTGGTGCGGCCAGTCGTATGTTCAAGTTCCTGAATGAATTCCTGAATGAATTTGACCACGAAAACGAAACCATCAATGCCTACATCAACCGCAAAAAAGACAAAAACCTGCCGATATTTTTGGCCGGTATCGAGAAATTCCCGTTTTACGAAGAAGTAAAATCGAAGCTGAAAGAATTGCACGCCGATTATTATTCGCTCGAAAGCCACGAAAAAAGCTACCGTTTTATTCAACTAATGCTCGCACAAGACGGTTTTGATTTTGCCGGCAAACCCAAAGGCACGCTGGCCTTCCATAAATACAATAAGCACATCGCCACACCCGTAGAAGAACACCTGAACGAATGTGCTTTTTACGCCAGCTCCGGCAACGTCTCGCACCTGCACTTCACCGTTTCTGAAAACCACGAAAAGTTGTTCAGGACTATAGTAGACCAAGTCAGCGACAAGGTCGTAAAAAAGTCAGGAAATACTACACACGTGGGCTTTTCTTACCAGCATCAAAGCACCGACACCATTGCAGTTGACCTGCACAACCAGCCGTTCCGCAATGAGGCAGGCCAATTGGTTTTCCGTCCGGGCGGACATGGCGCACTCATCAACAACCTCAATGCATTGGATGCCGATGTGATTTTCATCAAAAACATCGACAACGTCATCCAGAACCACATAGCCGAAATTACCCTCTATAAAAAAGGACTGGCCGGAGTCCTGCTCGAATTGCAGCAGGAAATTTTCCGCATATTGGATGCCATCGAAAACCAGCGTGTTACTGAAAAAGACATTCCTGAAATTATCCGTTTCATGGCCGAAAAGCTCCATATCGAAGTACAGGAAGACTTCCATAAGTTTACCCCCGAACACCAAACCGATTTCATAAAAACCAAACTCAACCGCCCCATCAGGGTTTGCGGCATGGTCAAAAACGAAGGGGAACCGGGCGGTGGGCCATTCTGGGTAAGAAGCCCGAAAGGCAACCTGTCACTTCAAATCGTGGAGAGTTCGCAGGTAGACATCCAAAACCCCGAACAGCACCATATTTTACAACAATCAACCCATTTCAACCCGGTCGATTTGGTTTGTGCCATCAAAAACCACAAGGGTGAAAAGTTTGACCTGATGCCTTTCATTGACCACACCACCGGTTTTATCGTTCACAAAAACAGCAAGGGAAAAGACCTCAAAGGTTATGAATTACCTGGCTTGTGGAATGGAGCCATGGCGAAATGGATTACGGTTTTTGTCGAAGTGCCGCTGCTGACCTTCAATCCGGTGAAAACCGTAAACGATTTACTCAAACCCGCACACCAACCCCAATATGAAAACTGAGGTCCTTCTGAATGAATTGCAGTTCAAGGCCGTCAGGAGCTCTGGGCCGGGCGGGCAAAACGTGAACAAAGTATCCTCCAAAGTGGTGCTGACTTTTGATTTGGCCCATACCCAATCGCTTTCTGAGGAAGAAATAGCACGCGTGCAACACAAACTCAAATCGAAACTCACCGCAGAGGGTTTGTTGGTCCTGCACTGTGACGAAGAACGCAGCCAGCCCAAGAACAAGGAAATGGTAACCAAACGCCTCATAGAAATGCTTGCCAAGGCCTTGGTGGTCCCGAAAGAGAGAAAGGCTACAAAAATCCCGAGAAGTGTGGTGGAAAAACGGTTGAAAGACAAATCTTCCCTGTCTGAAATCAAGCAGAACCGCAAAAAACCCGATTTGTAAATTTTGGGATTTTGTTTTTGATTATTACTATTTATAAACTTATCTTTGCCCTGTCTCAAAAGGGGTGCCCGAACGGGCTGAGATTATACCCAATGAACCTGGGCAGGTAATGCTGCCAAGGGACGGCCAAGCGTTAAAAATGTCCAGTTGACATTTTTAGTGAAAGAGCGAGCAGGCGCCGCTGGTTTTTTCAACGTTAAGCAAGCGTATCATTTAATTTTTAACCAAGAATAATTACCTCTTTTTATTCGTAAATCATTTTTACGGATGGAATTTTTATTCAAACTAAAAGCCATTAGCACAAAGCCATTAGCTAAAAGCTTATTGTCACCTATTTTCTATTGCCTGTTGCCTATTGCCTGTTTGTCACAGGAAAAGCCCAAAGACACCATCAACCAACTCGATGAGGTGTTGGTATCAGCCGTCAGGGTAGGCAAAAAAACACCGGTCACGTTCAGTAATCTCAACAAAAAAGACATTGCCACGCGCAATCTGGGGCAGGACATTCCGATTCTCATGAATTTTTTACCTTCGGTAGTCACGACTTCCGATGCCGGAAATGGCTTTGGCTATACCGGAATCCGCGTCCGGGGCAGTGATGCCACGCGTGTGAATGTCACCATCAACGGCGTGCCATACAACGATGCCGAAAGCACCGGGACTTTTTGGGTCAACATGCCCGATTTTGCCTCTTCGGTAGAAAGCCTGCAATTGCAGCGCGGGGTGGGTACTTCTACCAATGGTGCCGGGGCTTTTGGTGCGAGCCTGAATTTGCTGACCGATTCGTATGCCCAAAAAGCGACGGGTGAAATTGCCAATTCGTTAGGGAGTTTCAATTCGAGGAAGCATACCGTCAAATTCAGCAGCGGCCTGATGAACGATCATTTTGAATTGGCCGGACGGTTGTCAGTACTCAAATCAGATGGGTATATTGACAGGGCTTCTTCTGACCTGAAATCGTATTTTCTTCAAGGAACCTATATTGGGAAAAGCACGCTCATTAAGGCTTTGGTGTTTGGCGGTACCGAAAAAACCTACCAGGCGTATTATGGTATCGATGCCGAAACGCTCGCCATCGACCGTACTTTCAACCCCATCGGGATTTATACCGATGAATTCGGCAACACGCGTTATTACGACAATGAAACCGACAATTACCAGCAAGACCATTATCAGTTGCACTGGAATGAAAAGTTTTCGCCCAACTGGAACACGAACCTCGCCTTGCATTACACCAAAGGGAAAGGCTATTATGAAAATTACAAGGAAGATGCCGATTTTTCAGATTATGGCCTCACGCCTGTAGCTGGGCAAGCAACCACCGACCTGATCCGTCAGAAATGGCTTGACAACGATTTTTATGGGATGACTTTTTCTGTCAATTACAAAAAAGACCAAACCGATTTTATCTTTGGCGGTGGCTGGAACAAATATGAAGGCGACCATTTTGGCAAGGTCATCTGGGCGCGGTTTGCTTCCGGCAGTGAATTGGGCGACCGTTATTACGACGATTACGGCCTCAAGACCGATGCCAATGTTTTCGCCAAAATCAACTACCAACTCTTGCCTAAACTCAGCCTGTTTGGCGATTTGCAGTTCCGGAGCGTGAACTATAAAGCCAATGGGGTACAGCCTGTTTTGGTAGATGATCGCTTTGGGTTTTTCAATCCGAAAGCAGGTTTGAACTATACCCTAAACGCCAAAAACACTTTTTATTTGTCGTATGCCCGGGCCAACCGCGAACCCAACCGTACCGATTATGAAGGCGGCAACGCCAAACCCGAACAATTGAACGACTTTGAATTGGGCTGGCGGTATAATTCCGGAAAAATCCAATGGAATGCCAATGTGTATTACATGGCTTACAAAGACCAATTGATCCTTACCGGAAATCTCGATGATGTGGGCAATCCAATCCGTTCGAACAGTGAAAAAAGCTACCGTACCGGTTTGGAAATCGACGCGGTCATTGCCCTGTCCAAAAAAATCACCATCCGTCCGAATATTACCTGGAGTGACAATACCAATGTAGATTTGGTGGTAAATGGCGAAAATTATGGCAACCAAAACATCGCCTATTCGCCGAATTTCATCGCCGGGAATATTTTTACCTACCAGCCCATCGAAAAACTGCAATTGTCGTTGTTGTCTAAATTTGTGGGGGAGCAGTACCTGAACAACATCGAATCGCCTGAGGCCCGGCTGCCTGATTATTTGGTGAATGATATCAATGTCAGTTTTGAAATCAATCCGAAGGCCATTTTCAAATCAATTGTTTTTTCAGGCTTGGTGAACAATGTTTTTGACAAGCAATACATTTCAAACGGGTATATGTATGACATTTATCCGTACTATTACCCTCAGGCGGGCACCAATTTCCTGCTCGGGATGAAATTAAACTTCTGATAAAAAAAGCCAGGTTCAATCAAGACCTGGCTTTTCTTTAATTATAAACCCTGATGAGGTTGCCGTTTACTTCGGTGCGGTACTGCTTCAACGGATATTGCTTCCCCGGACTTTCCCCGGTGTATAAATTGTAGTGTGCATCATCACAGGGGCAGATGGCTTCTATTCCACTCAATGTAAGGGTAGAGCAGGCACTCAGGTCCTGGTTCGGGCAGGCCCCGTCAAAAGCCAGGATGCCGCTTCCGGAATTGAAAACAATCAGCCCCCTTATTCCGGCACCGCCAATATTGACTTTTACGGCATTTCCTGGAAACTGTAAATTGCTGTACAGGGGAAGGCTCCGGTTTATTTCGACATTAAAACCATAATTGGGTAAATACGGATTGTCGTTGCTGGCGCTTTCCTTATCGCATCCCATATTCAAAACCAACACCAGTGTGATCAGTAAAATCTTTTTCATCTTATTTTTTATTAAAATAACAGCACTACAAAATTAAATTGTTTAACTTTGTGAAACATTATCGCCCAAAATTAAGCATTTTATAAAAAAGAACATATCTTTGAAAAAAGAAATCCCGTTCCGATGGGATTTTTTCTATTTTATAATAACGGCGAAACTGTTTTTTTGATATATAAAATTAGGAAAAGTCAATTGCACGAAAAGAAAATGAAATTATGAGTAACGTATCGTATTACACCGCAGAAGGATTAAAAAAATTAAGGGAAGAACTCGACCACCTCAAAAATGTGATGCGCCCGAAAGCCTCACAGGATATAGCAGATGCCAGGGACAAAGGCGATTTGTCTGAAAATGCAGAATATGACGCCGCCAAGGAAGCCCAGGGCATGCTTGAAATGCGTATTGCCAAACTGGAAGAAATCCATTCCAATGCCCGTCTGATTGACGAAAGCCACCTTGATACCTCAAAAGTATTGGTATTGTCTAACGTCAAGATAAAAAACCAGGTCAACGGCATGGAAATGAAATATACCTTGGTTGCCGAAAGCGAAGCCGACCTCAAAACCGGAAAAATCTCCGTAACCTCACCCATCGGGAAAGGTTTGTTAGGGAAATCAGTGGGCGAAGTAGCCGAAATCACGGTTCCGAACGGCACACTTAAATTTGAAATACTCGAAATTTCTCGCGACTGATTATGGCCAGCATCTTTACCAAAATCGTAAACGGCGAAATTCCGTGTTATAAAATAGCAGAGGATGAGAATTACTTGGCATTCCTCGATGTGAACCCCAATGCCAAAGGACATACGCTTTGCATCCCGAAACAGGAAATCAACAAGATTTTTGATTTGGAAGACGATTTGTACCTTGGGCTCATGGCGTTTTCCAAAAAGATAGCCGTTGCACTTGAAAAAACCGTACCCTGCAAAAGAGTAGGCATGGCCGTCATTGGCCTGGAAGTGCCGCATGCCCACGTGCACCTGATTCCGTTGAATGAAATGGACGAAATGCGTTTCCAGAACAAGGTCAGCCTGACCCAGGCCGATTTTGAAAACCTGGCCCTCCAGATACAGAACAACCTCTAAACCCAATTTCCTGTTAAAACAATCTGGCTGGTACGTTTTTTGCGCACCATGGGTATACTTGTTTGTCATGAGAAATTTTTTTAATTTATTTTGGCTCTTTTTCGCCCAGTTTTCGATTGGTCAAATGGGGACTTATACTGCCGTGGATGCCAAAATGGCTGCCATTCCGCAAAACCAGACCAGTTCTACAGTTGATATTGCCGCCTATATTGCAACCAATTTTAACTCGGATGCAGACAAAATCAGGGCCGCCTTTTTTTGGGTGGCTTCCAATATCAGTTATGATGTAGCCAGCCTGAACCAACAAAATTTCAATTATACCCCTGAAGAAAAAATCGCTTCCGCACTTAAAAACCGCAAAGGGGTCTGCATTCATTATGCAGAAGTCTTTAATGACATAGCCAACAAAATTGGGGTCAAAACCTACATTATTAGTGGTTATACCAAACAATACGGCAAAGTCGATGCCATTTCACATGCCTGGAACGCTTCAAAAGTAGGTGGTAAATGGCAGTTGTATGACCCAACCTGGGCGGCGGGCTACGTCAATGGGCAACAATTCACGAAAAAATTCAACAATGATTATTTTGCAGTAGCTCCGGCTAAACACGTTTTGTCGCACATGCCTTTTGATTATATGTGGCAGTTCCTGGTTAGTCCGGTGACCAACAAGGAGTTTGTCAGCGGTAAAATGTCGGCAGAAAAACGCACCACCAATTACGATTTTGCTTCAGAAATTCAAAAGTATGAAGCCCTTCCTTCCGATGAAAAAGCTTTTGAAACGGCGCAGCGTGTCGAAAAAAACGGGGTAGTCAATAATCTGATTTCGGTCTACCTCGACCTCAAGAAAAATGAGGCAAATGTGTTAAGGCAAAACCAGAATATTGCCCAACTGAACGACATTGTTGTCCAATTCAACGCAGCGGTGGGCTTACTCAATGATTTTGTTACTTACCGGAACAATCGTTTCAAACCAGCGTTTCCGGATGAGACCATCGCACAGATGATTGCTTTGCCGGTAGATCAATTAAAGAAATGCCAGAAAGCGGTGTATGCTATTGGCCCGGTCGGGAAAGACAACACGGCAAGCCTGAATTCGCTTAAAAATGCCATAAACGACACCGCCAAACAAGCCCTGGATCATCAGGCATTCGTAAAGGAATACCTCACCAAAAGTCCCGGACAGCGAAAAGGGATGTTTGTCAAAAAGACAACTTGGTTCGGCGTTCCGGTGCGGTAATCAGGCTTCTTTCCGGAAGGCCATCTGCATGGTAGTTCCTTTGCCGATTTCAGATTTCGACACTTTTATTTTCCCATTGTGGTATTCTTCAACGATGCGTTTGGTGAGTGACAGTCCCAATCCCCAGCCGCGTTTTTTGGTCGTAAAACCGGGCTCGAATACCCTTTTGAACTGGTTTTTCGGGATGCCTTTTCCGGTGTCATTCACATTGATTTTTACGAAGGCACCATCATTTTCAATGATGATTTTCAGTTTGCCCCTGCCTTTCATGGCATCGATTGCATTTTTCATGAGGTTTTCAATGGTCCAACTGTATAGGGCCGGATTCAGTAAGATGTAGATGGGCGATTTTGGGGCGGTAAAACTGAATTCTACCTGATTTGAAAAGCGCGATTTGAGGTAGTCAAAAGAAGCGCGTGTTTCTTCAATGATGTTGCTTTTTTCCAGGATAGGTTCCGAGCCAATCTTCGAAAACCGGTCGGTGATGGTTTGCAGGCGGTTGATGTCTTTTTCAATTTCGGTAATGGTGGTTTCATCTACCTGGTCGGCTCTCATGATTTCGAGCCATCCTATCAGTGATGACAAAGGCGTCCCTATCTGGTGGGCGGTTTCCTTGGCCATCCCGGCCCAGAGTTTGTTCTGGGTAGCCATTTTGGTGCTGCGGTAAAAGTTATACACCACGGCGCCAAATAAAAAGATAATCAGCAACAGCGCTACCGGATAGTATTTCAGTTTATTGATGAGCGATGAGTTGCCATAGTAAATGTATTGCACCTGACCCGGGCCATACTCAATCTTGATGGGTTCGTTTTCGTTTTTTAGTTGATTCAGTACGTTTTTCAATTGCAGGGAATCCTTTAAAACCGCATCGTCAATGTTTGCGTTGTTGATGATGGCATTTTTTTCAGTTATGATGACGGGTATGGTGGTGTTACTCTGAAAGACATCGAGGTTGAGTTGGACGTTGTCATTTTCAAGATCTGCCTTTAAGAATGACAACTGTGCCTTTGCCCAAAGCTCCATTTTGGCCCGTTCCTCGTTTTTGAATATCTGGAAAAAGGTATACGTATTCCACAAAATAAGCGAAATGATGATAAAAGAAGCCAGGATGATGATCCAACGGGAGGTATTTCTTTCGCCACTGTGGAGCGTTGGTATACTTTTTACGGAAAAGTGCATGCAGATTTTTTCTTTAAAAGTAAACAAAAAAAAATTACCGATAAATAGGCTGCTTCCTTTTTGCCCGCTCCGCCAAGCAATTCATCGAAGTAGTTAACAAAAACGGTTGATAAATATTCCGACAGGGTAGGTTCAAAAAAAGTAACTTTGCCCCAAACACCATTATATGCTCACCATTGACCCGAAAGAAGTTGGCACCGCCAAATTGCAAGGCTACCTGCAAAGCGCCATAGGCCCACGCCCGATTGCGTTTGCCAGCACCCTTGATGCAAAAGGAAGACCCAATTTATCGCCGTTCAGTTTTTTCAACATCTTCAGTGCCAATCCACCGGTTTTGGTTTTTTCTCCAGCCAGGCGCGTGCGTGACAATTCGGTCAAACACACCCTGATGAACTGCGAGGCTACCGGGCAGGTGGTCATTAATGTGGTGAACCACGACATCGTGCAGCAAATGTCATTGTCGAGCACCGAATATGCCGAAGGCGTCAACGAATTTTCAAAATCAGGGCTCACACCCATTCCGTCAGAGGTGGTAAAACCCTACCGAGTGGCCGAAAGCCCGGTGCAGTTTGAGTGCAAGGTCATCGACATCATCGCCCTCGGAAAGGAAGGCGGTGCCGGCAACCTGATTGTGTGTGAGGTACTGAAAATGCACATTAATGAAAATATTTTGGATGCGCAAGGCGTTATCGATCCGGTAAAAATTGATTTGGTGGCCCGTTTGGGCGGCAATTGGTATTCGCGTGCCAACCAAGGGCTTTTTGAAGTTGAAAAACCTTTGGTAACTTTGGGTATCGGGGTTGATGCCATTCCTGATTTTATAAAGCAAAGTGACATTTTCAGCGGAAATGACCTTGGTAAATTGGGAAATGTTGAAGCCTTGCCAACAGACGAAGAAATTAGTATATTTGTAAAACAGAATTTTGAGGTGAAAGGGGTTTTAAGTGCTGACGATGAGGTAAAAAAACACCAATTGGCCAAAGAATATTTAGATAAAAATGAAGTGCTGACCGCCTGGAAAGTGCTTTTGGCAAAACAATAAATTTATAGTAATTATGGAAGTTTCAGGAAAAGTAAAAGTGATCAATGCTGAGCAACAGGTGAGTGCCTCATTCAAGAAAAGAGAATTGGTGGTAACTACAGACGAGCAATATCCGCAACACATCATGATTGAGTTCACGCAGGACAAATGCGATTTGCTCAACAACTACAATGCCGGTGATGCGGTAAAAGTATCCATCAACTTAAGGGGCAGGGAATGGGTGAATCCACAAGGGGAAACCAAATATTTCAACTCCATTCAAGGCTGGAGGATTGAAAAGTTACAGTCAGAAGCTCCGGCAGCACAACAAATGCCACCGGTTCCTGCAGCTGAGGCGTTTGCCCCGGCTACCGATTTCAAAGAAGAAGAACACGACGATTTGCCTTTTTAATCAAAAGTAAATTACAATCATAAAAAATTCCAAATTCCATTGTAGGCCACTATTTTGGGATTTGGAATTTATTTTTGGAATTCCCGTTATGTATTTCCTTACCAAAGAAATGTACTTTCCACCCGTAGAAGAAGCCTCTTATGACGGCATCTTGGCTATTGGCGGAGACCTGTCTGCCCAACGACTGCTTTTGGCGTACCAAAACGGTATTTTTCCTTGGTTCAATGAAGACGAACCCATATTGTGGTGGGCGCCACCCGAAAGAATGGTCGTCAACCCTTCAGATTACAAAATACCGAAAAGCCTGCGCAACATCCTCAACCGGAATATTTTTGAGGTGACCATCAATAAAAATTTCAGGGAAGTGATTGTCAATTGCCAGCAAACCCCGCGCAAAGGACAGGAAGGCACCTGGATTACCAACGACATCATCGAAGCCTACACCCAACTACATGAGTTGGGAAAAGCCATTTCATTCGAGGTTTGGCAAAATGGCGAATTGGTCGGCGGCTTGTATGGGGTAGACCTCGGGCATGTTTTTTGCGGGGAAAGCATGTTTTCAAAAGTGCCGAATGCTAGCAAGGTGGCTTTTGTGTCCTTGGTTCAGTATTTAAAGGAAAAACAGTACAAACTGCTCGATTGCCAGCTGCACAATGACCACCTCGAAAAACTCGGCGCATTTGAGATTTCCCGCGACACTTTCATGAAAGTGTTGCAATACCGTTGAACCTAATCTTCCTTCAGGTTCGATTTCAGTTTTCTTTTGGTCAGCTGGAAGAAAAGCACCAAATTGTCAAATACCAATGCACCACACAGCACCAAGGCAGCGAAAAGCAGTATTTTGAGTCCGAAGGTTTGATAAGACAGCCCGCCCAACACACCACCCGAAAAGAAAAACAGGATAATCGACAACCGCAGGAAAATATTGCGTTTGAGCCGTTTGTATTCCAAAGGTTTTTTATAAAAAAAGAGTTGGGAAAGTTCGATACCCAAATCAGTGAATAAACCCGTCAGGTGGGTGGTTCTTACCGTTGATTGAGAGATTTTGGTCACCAGCGCATTTTGCAACCCCATGGCAAAAAGCAACCAATAGGCGATATAATCGTCGTGTAAATGTTCAGCCAATCCTACGCCCGTCAATATCACTACTTCCAGAAACATCGGAAAGGCATGGGCGGTACGCAGTTTTTTCAACAAGGCCATTTCGACCATCAAATTCGAAACAAAGGCACCCAAAAGAAAGAACAAAATGTAACTGACAATGGTAAGGGCTTTTTCATAATTTTTCAACGCGATTTCCTCAGCAAAAAAAGCAAAATGCCCGGTCACATTGGTGGTGAGGGTAGCTACCGCCAGAACACCGGCAATATTGACCATTCCGGCAATAAAAGACAATACGCACGCCAGCCGTAAGTTGTGCGAAAAAGTCCTGCGGTTGCCTTTGTGACGGAACATATAGCCTTGATTTTACATTAAAGGTACACATAATGACCATTTTTCCATCAAAAAAACCTGTTTTTAATCCTATTTCATTGGGAACGGTTTACTAACCTTGTGTCCAACAATCTACCACATGGTCATTCACCATCCCGGTAGCCTGCATGTGCGCATAGACCACCGTAGACCCAACGAACTTGAACCCGCGTTTTTTTAAATCTTTGCTGATTGCATCAGAAAGCGGGGTGGTTGCCGGAATTTCCGATAATGATTTCCGTCGGTTTTCAATCGGTTTTCCATCGGTAAAAGCCCAGATATAGCTGGAGAAACTGCCAAATTCTTTTTGCACTTCCATAAAGGCGATGGCGTTGGCTACAGCACCCCGTATTTTAAGCCGGTTGCGGATGATGCCTTCGTTCTGCAGCAATTCCTGGATTTTTTTTTCGTTGTACCGGGCCACTTTTTGATAGTCAAAACGGTCAAAGGCCTTGCGGAAATTTTCGCGTTTTTTGAGTATGGTATACCAACTGAGTCCGGCCTGGAAGGTTTCCAGGATCAGGAATTCAAACAACAATTGGTCATCATAAACGGGTTTTCCCCATTCGTTGTCGTGGTAATCGCGGTACAAATCGTCTTTTTCGCACCAGGCGCAGCGGTTTTTAGTCGGCATTGGTTTCGGTGTTTGGGTGGTGTACATAGTTTTCAATCAGGTAATGCCCGAGGTATATGAGTGGCGTCAGGGCCACAGCCAAAACCAATTTGAAGGTATAGCCCGAAAGCGACATGTTGAGGTATTGGCTGGTGGTGATTTTTCCGGTCATCCAGAAAGCAATCCCCGAAACGACGAAGCTGTCGATGAGTTGGGAAACGATGGTGGAACCTGTACTGCGTAACCAAATCATTTTTTTTCCGGTCTTGTTCCTCAGGAACCAAAAGATCGAAACATCCACCAATTGCGAAACCAAAAAGGCAATAATGCTCGCCACCATAATGAACAACCCTTGCCCGAATACGGCATAAAACTGTTCGTCATTGACAGTTTCCCCTGTAACAAAAGCGGGAATCTTGGTTCCGATATACAGGATGAGGATGCAGTAGGCAATAAGTGCTGCGGTAATGAAAGAGAGTTTTTTTACCCCATCGCGCCCGAAATGTTCATTGATGATGTCGGTGGTCAGGAATACAATCGGCCAGGGCAAAATACCGAGGCTCATGATAAAGGGCCCAATCTGGATGAGTTTGCCGCCAATGAGTTCGGCTACAATAGCGTTGGTGATGAACAATCCGGCCAGGATGATATAGACGAGGTCTTTTCTGGATTTAAACATGGTTTTGGGTTGTCTGGATTTTCAAAGTTACATTTTTTTTGGATGAAATCATGTAATAAATAAAGGACAGGATGCAAGGGCTTTTAGGGTCCAATACTTAAATTTAATAAACCAAAACCCACATTTATGAAATGGTATGTAAAAGTGCTCCTTGGCCTTTGTTCCTTGCTGTTATTGTTGGTGTTGCTCAACGTTGGCCTCAATTTCTGGATCAAATACCAATTGCCCAAAGTCATCAACCGCGAAAATGATTCAGCCTATTTTATTACCTATAAAGACCTCACAGTCTCTTTGCTGCACCGCAACATTTCGGCCCGGGGTGTAGTGGTGGTGCCCAAGGAAACCCTGCGCGATTCCGTCAACAAGGCCGGAATTTACGCCAAAATAGACGAAGTGAAAGTGATTCATTTCAATGTATGGGATGCTGTTTTCCACGATAAAATCAAGGCTGCCGCGATTACCATTGAAAAACCGAGGGTCGTATGGTACAAAAAAACCAAGAAAGACAACGTCAGGGATGCCGTGGTGACCCCATTTGAAAAAATTATTTCGGTATCGGATGTTTATCTGAACAAAGGTGATTTGAAAATCCTCCACGCCAAAAGCAACAAAGCCATTTTAAGCCTGCAGCACATTAACCTGCAACTGGAAGGGATTGTCGTTACGGAACAAATCATGACCCACAAAATCCCGTTTCAATTCAGCAATTACAAATTGCGTTGCGACAGTTTGTATTACCAGCCCAATGCTTTTTACCAGATCAATGCCAAACAACTTATTGCCACCAAAAACAACCTGAAGATTGACCAATTCGAACTGTTGCCCACTTTTTCCCGACAACAATTTGTGTCAAAACTCACCCACGAAAAAGATTTGTATACCCTGCGCTGTAAATCAATGAACTTGGGTAAGATGGATTGGGGTTTCCGTAACGAAGATTTATTTGTACACAGTGGTTTGGTCAAGCTCGATGAGGTGTCGGCCAACATTTACCGCTCCAAGGAACCGGCCGATGACCTGACGAAAAAGCACCTGTACAACAAATTACTCCGCGAACTCGATTTTGATTTACGGGTTGATACGCTCCAATTGCGGAATTCCATCGTGGAATACGAAGAGGAAAAATCGGCTGAACTGGGTGCGGGAAAGGTCAGTTTCACCCATTTCAATGCATTGGCCACCAATATCCGCAGTGGTTTCAGTAAAAAAAGCCTCCCGGATGTAAAAATCAAGGTGCAGTGCCGTTTTATGGACGCTTCCCCAATGCTGGTGGATTGGCGTTTCAATGTAATGGATTTAAGTGATGGCTTCCGCATCAAAGGAACATTGACCCGGTTTGATACCGAAAAAATGTCAAGGTTTACCAAACCGTATGTGAATGCGACCGTGAAAGGCGTCCTGGATGATGTGCATTTTGATTTTACCGGTAACGACAAAAAGGCCACGGGCAATTTTTCCGTTCAATACGACGATTTGAAGTTTACCATTTACCAAAAGGATGACCGCAAAAAGAAAAACAAGTTCCTGACCTTTGTGGCCAAGGTGTTTGTCAAAAAGGATACCAAGGAAAGGCTGAAAGATACCACGGTGGAAGTCGACCGCATACCTGAAAAATCATTTTACAACTTCCTATGGCGGTGTGTGGGTGAAGGGTTAAAGAAGATTTTGATTTAACTTCCGCTACGCAGTTTTTCGCGGTGCATCTGTCCCCATTCCGCCAACGCAGTAAGCACGTTTTGGAGTGTATGGGTGTAGTCTGTCGGCTCATAACTGACCACAACCGGCGTTTGATCGTGTACCGTACGTTTGACAAAACCATTCAATTCCAGGTCTTTTAATTCATTGCTGAGCACTTTGGCAGAAATTCCGTCTAACGCACGTTGTAGTTCATTGAACCTGTTTTCTCCTTCACACAAGGCGATGATGATCCGCAGCTTCCACTTTCCGCCAATCACATACAAGGCATCGCCAACGGCATTGAGTTTTTGGGAACATTTTGCTTTTGTTTCTTGTTCAAACATTTCTTTTTTATTTAGGTTACCAAAATGTAACTACTTACCTTTTGTATACTACTTACTTTTAGATAGCAAATATACCTAATTTTGTCTTATTATTTTAAAAGTAAACGAATCATGAAAAAAATATTGCACGTAATTTCAAGCCCAATGGGCGATCAATCTACCAGTATAAAGTTAGGCAATGCCGTTACCGACCGTCTTTTGGAAGCTTTTCCGGGGAGTAGCGCAACTACAAAGGATTTGAATGTCAATCCGTATCCGCATCTCTATGAGGAACAGGTTACCGCCATGCGTTCGCCAATCGAATTGACCACGGCACAAAAAGAATTGGTCAAACGTTCGGATGAAGCCATTGCAGAACTTTTTGATACCGATATCCTGGTCATCAGCCTGCCGCTGTACAATTTCGGGATTCCTTCTTCCTTAAAGAGCTGGATTGACAACATTACCCGTGCCGGGCATACGTTCAGCTATACGGCTGAAGGACCCAACGGATTGGTAAAAAACAAAAAGGCTTATATTGCCATCGCATCCGGGGCAGTCTATTCGGATGGTCCTTACCAGGATTATGACTTTGCGGTGCCTTATCTTAAAGCGGTGCTCGGTTTTATCGGCATTGTCGATGTGGAAGTGGTCCGCGCAGAGGGTTTGGGCATCAGCGGACTGATGGAAACGGCGCTCGAAAAAGGCATTGAAAGTATAGCCGTATAAGAAATTGGTTTAAAACAAAAACCCCGTTTCAATTGAAACAGGGTTTTTTATATTTACTTTCTACGGTGTAGTAGATTGTATTTCGGTTTATCCCAAAGCTACCCTTTTGAAACCGGTAACGGTCAAACCACCGTCAACAGTTTTTACATAAGCAGCCACGTTCATAGAACCGTCTTTGATGTAATCTTGGTTTACCAAAGTATTGTCTTTGTAGAAACGTTGGATTTTTCCTTTTGAGATGTTTTCCAACATGGCTTCCGGTTTGCCTTCTGCCCTTAGTTGTTCTTTGGCGATTTCGACTTCTTTTTCAATGATGGCGGCATCAACACCGTCTTCATTCAAGGCAATCGGGTTCATGGCGGCAGCCTGCATGGCTACGTTTTTGGCGGCTTCTTCTGCTCCGGCCACATTGGCTGAAAGCGCTACCAAAACGGCAATTTTACCTGAGTGTACATACGAACCGATGAAAGCACCGCTTAGTTTTTCGAAAGAGTTGATTTCGATTTTCTCACCGATAACACCGGTTTGTTCAATCAATTTTTCAGCAACGGTAATTCCGTTGAAGTCAGCAGCAAGGAAAGCTTCCTTG
>CAZXRX010000018.1:0-41835 GCA_964642945.1 uncultured Flavobacterium sp.
GGAGGTAAAACCCACCGTTTTTTCGGTCGTACCAAGGCTTCTGGAAAAGGTTTATGATAAAATACATGCCAAAGGCGCTGCCCTCACCGGTATCAAAAAGAAATTGTTTTTTTGGGCCATCGATTTGGGTCTGCGCTATGAGCCTTATGGTACCAACGGTGCCTGGTATGAATTCCAGCTCGGTATTGCCCGGAAACTTATTTTCAGCAAATGGCAGGAAGGCCTTGGCGGAAACCTCACCGTGATGGTATCAGGTAGTGCCGCTTTGCAACCGAGACTCACCCGTATGTTTGCTGCCGCCGGAATGCCAGTGATGGAAGGTTACGGGCTGTCTGAAACTTCTCCGGTTATTGCCGTAAACGATGTGCGGAACCGCGGTTTCAAGATTGGTACTGTCGGCAAAGTCATTAACCATGTAGAAGTGAAAATTGCTGAAGACGGCGAAATATTATGTAAAGGCCCCAATGTAATGATGGGTTACTATAAAGACCAACAGCTCACCGACGAAGTCATTGTAGACGGGTATTTCCATACCGGGGATATTGGGGAGATCGATGCAGAAGGTTTCCTCAAGATTACCGACCGTAAGAAAGAGATGTTCAAGACATCCGGCGGAAAATACATCGCACCCCAACTCATTGAAAACGCCATGAAACAATCGTTGTTTATTGAACAAATCATGGTAATAGGCGACGGCGAGAAAATGCCCGCCGCTTTCATACAGCCCAATTTTGAATTTGTGAAGGAATGGGCCAAACGCCACAATCTGGAAGTGGGCAGTACCCATTCGGAAATAGCGTCCAACCCAAAAGTAATTGAGCGCATCCAGGAAGAAATTGATTCCCAAAACGAAAAATTCGGCAACTGGGAAAAAATCAAGCGCTTTGAACTCACCCCTGATGTCTGGAGCATTGACGGTGGCGAACTCACCCCTACCTTAAAACTCAAACGGAAAATCGTAAAGGAAAAATACCAAAAACTCTACGACAAAATATACCGGAATGATTAAGCAACCAAACACCTTTTACAAGGTGTTTTTCTTTTTAAAAAAATATATAATACTGGTTATAAACAATTTAAATTAAAAATCAGTTAATAAGAAACCTTACGGCCTGATAAACAATTCTTAAATTTTGGTATTTTTATATTCATTAACCAAAAAACCAAATATTATGAATGTAAAAAACTTTATTGTCGGCGGAATTGTCGGCGGAATTGTAGATTTTCTGCTGGGATGGCTCCTGTGGGGCATGTTGTTTAAAGACATGTTCCCACATGATGACAGCCAGATGAACATGACTTTTATTTTTCTCGGATGCATGACTTATGGTTTTCTGCTGTCTTACATCATCCAGACAGGCCAAATTTCTGGGGCAGCTTCAGGGGCAAAAACAGGCGCTGTAGCCTCATTGCTTTTGGGATTGTTTTCCAACTTTTTCGGACACAGCATGGAACTGGCTCCAGACCTGAAAATGATTGCTACCGATGTGGCGCTCATGGTCGTATGCGGTTTGATTGTCGGTGCCGTGATCGGTGCGCTAAATGGCAAGATGAAGTAAATTATTTACACCTATAAATTGAAACTCTCCAAGAAATTGGGGAGTTTTTTTATTCAGCAAATCCATAGGATAAAAAATAAGTCGAAATTTTAACAAAATACTATGCGTGCATAATAAATTTTTATTATCTTTGGATTTCATTACAGCAATTATGAAGGAAAAAACCATCGACTACATACTGCGCGCCACCTGGCAATCTGTGGCGAGGATGTACAACGAAGAAGCCTCCAAATTTGAAGGTTCCATGGCCATCGGTTTTGCGTTATTGAGTATTGACAAAGAGGATGGCACCCCTTCCACATTCATCAGTAACCGCATGGGAATGGAAGCCACCAGTCTTACCCGTACCTTGAAAACCTTGGAGGAAAAAGGCCTCATTATCCGTAAAAAAAATCCGGAAGACGGGCGTGGCGTACTCATTTATCTTACCGAACTCGGAAAAGAAAAAAGGGAACTGTCTAAAAAAACCGTATTGAAATTCAACGAAGTCATCAAACAGCATATTACTGAAGAAAAGCTCAATCATTTTGTTGAAGTGGCCGAAACCATCAACGACCTGATTGTGGAGAAAAAAATATTCTGAACAAAAGAAATAAAAACATGAAACGAAGTATCAAAAAAATAGCGGTAATAGGTTCAGGAATCATGGGTTCAGGAATTGCCTGCCATTTTGCCAACATTGGTGTGGAAGTACTGCTTCTGGACATCCTTCCGAATGCGCTGACCGAAGCCGAAGAAAAGAAAGGACTTACACTGGAAAGCAAAGTGGTCCGCAACCGCGTGGTCAATGAGCATCTTGCCAATGCGCTGAAATCAAATCCATCCCCTATTTACAGCCAGAAATTCGCCAACCGCATCACAACCGGGAATACCACCGATGACATGCCGAAAATCGCTTCCTGCGACTGGATTATCGAAGTAGTGGTAGAAAGGCTTGACATCAAGAAACTGGTTTTTGAACAAATTGAAAAGTTCCGCACGCCGGGTACCTTGGTCACCTCCAACACCTCGGGAATCCCGATTAAATTCATGAGTGAAGGCCGAAGTGAAGATTTCCAAAAGCATTTCTGTGGTACGCATTTTTTCAATCCGGCACGTTACCTGAAATTATTTGAAATCATTCCGGGCCCACAAACTTCAACAGAAGTACTGGATTTCCTTGCAGATTACGGCTCGCGTTTCCTCGGAAAAACATCGGTCGTAGCCAAAGACACCCCGGCTTTTATCGGAAACCGCATCGGTATTTTCGGCATCCAGAGCCTGTTCCACCTGGTAAAGGAAATGGGACTCACTATAGAAGAAGTTGACAAACTCACCGGGCCGGTAATCGGCCGTCCGAAATCAGCCACTTTCCGCACCGTAGATGTGGTTGGGCTTGACACCCTCGTACACGTGGCCAATGGCTTGTATGAAGGTGTTCCGGATGACGAAGCACATGACTTGTTCAAACTGCCCGATTTCATCAGCAAAATGATGGAGAACAAATGGCTCGGAAGCAAAACCGGTCAGGGATTTTACAAAAAAGAAGGAAAAGAGATTTTGTCGCTCGACTTGGACACACTCGAATACAGACCGGCCAAAAAAGCATCGTTTGCCACTTTGGAACTGACCAAAACCATAGACAAACCGATTGACCGTTTCCGTGTTTTGGTCAAAGGAAAAGACAAGGCGGGTGATTTTTACAGAAAAAACTTCGCTGCGATGTTCGCTTATGTTGCCAACCGTGTCCCTGAAATCACAGATGAATTCTACAAAATAGACGACGCCATGAAAGCCGGTTTCGGCTGGGAAAATGGCCCATTTGAAATCTGGGACGCCATCGGTGTCGAAAAAGGCATCGAACTCATGAAAGCCGAAGGATATACCCCGGCGGCCTGGGTGTCTGACATGCTTACCTCCGGAAATTCCAGTTTTTATACGGTGAAAGAAGGTGCGACCCATTTTTATGACCTCCCCTCAAAATCACAGCAAAAAATACCCGGACAGGACGCCTTTATCCTGCTCGATAACATCCGCGAAAGCAAAAAAGTATGGAGCAACAGCGGTGCCGTCATTACCGATTTAGGAGATGGCATCCTGAACCTGGAATTCCAATCTAAAATGAATACCATTGGCGGCGATGTACTGGCTGCCATCAACAAAGGGATTGACCTGGCCGAAAAAGAATACAACGGGTTGGTCATCGGAAACCAGGCAGCCAATTTCTCTGTCGGTGCCAACATCGGGATGATTTTCATGATGGCCGTCGAACAGGAATACGAAGAACTCAACATGGCCATCAAATACTTCCAGGATACGATGATGCGCGTGCGCTACTCTTCTACTCCGGTAATTGTGGCTCCCCATGGCATGACCTTGGGCGGCGGTTGTGAAATGACCATGCATGCCGACCGTGTGGTCGCTGCTGCGGAAACCTATATTGGGCTTGTCGAATTTGGCGTGGGAGTCATTCCAGGCGGTGGCGGATCGAAAGAAATGGCCTTACGGGCTTCTGATTTGTTCCATAAAAACGACGTCGAGCTCAATGTATTACAGGAATACTTCCTGACCGTCGGCATGGCCAAAGTAGCCACCTCGGCCTATGAAGCCTTTGATTTGGGAATCCTCCAAAAAGGAAAAGACATCATAGTAGTCAACAAAGACCGCCAGATTGCCGTCGCCAAACAAGTTGCCTTGCAAATGGCAGAACAAGGTTACACCAAACCCATCCAGCGCAAAGACGTCAAGGTTTTGGGCAAACAGGCCCTCGGGATGTTCCTTGTCGGGACAGACCAGATGGAAGCCGGAAAATACATCTCTGAACACGACAAAAAAATCGCCAACAAATTGGCTTATGTCATGGCCGGCGGCGATTTATCTGAACCCACCTTCGTCTCTGAACAATATTTATTGGATATCGAAAGGGAAGCGTTTTTATCACTTTGCACCGAAAGAAAAACATTGGAAAGAATCCAGTTTATGCTAACCAAGGGAAAACCTTTAAGAAATTAAAATATGAAAACAGCCTATATAGTAAAAGCATACAGAACCGCAGTCGGAAAGGCTCCCAAAGGTGTTTTCCGCTTCAAAAGACCTGACGAACTGGCGGCAGAAACCATACAGTTCCTGATGAATGAACTGCCTGATTTCGACAAAAAACGCATTGATGACGTCATGGTAGGTAATGCCATGCCAGAAGCCGAACAAGGCTTGAATGTGGGCCGATTGATTTCCCTGATGGGATTGAAAGTCACTGATGTTCCCGGTGTTACCGTCAACCGTTATTGCGCTTCAGGCTTGGAAACCATCGGGATGGCTACTGCCAAAATCCAGAGTGGGATGGCCGACTGTATTATTGCAGGTGGTGCCGAAAGCATGTCATTTATCCCTATGGGAGGCTACAAACCCACACCTGATTATGCCGTGGCAGCTTCCGGAAATGAAGATTACTACTGGGGCATGGGGCTTACTGCAGAAGCCGTAGCCAAACAATTTAATGTATCCCGTGAAGACCAGGACGAATTTGCCTTCCATTCGCACCAAAAAGCCTTGAAAGCACAGGCTGAAGGTAAATTTGACAAACAGATAGTGCCGATTACCGTAGAACAGACCTTTATCAATGAAAACGGCAAAAAGGAAACCAAATCTTACACCGTTAACAAAGACGAAGGCCCGAGGGCTGATACCAACAAGGAAGCATTGGCCAAATTGAAACCGGTTTTTGCCGCAGACGGAAGCGTGACTGCCGGGAATTCCTCGCAAATGAGTGATGGAGCGGCATTTGTGCTCATCATGAGTGAGGAACTCGTCAAAGAATTAGGCATTACCCCTATCGCACGATTGGTCAACTTTGCTTCAGCCGGTGTGGAACCCCGTATCATGGGAATCGGACCTGTAAAAGCCATCCCGAAAGCCTTGCAACAAGCCGGCCTGACATTAAACGACATCGACCTCATTGAACTCAATGAAGCCTTTGCCTCGCAATCATTGGCCGTCATCCGCGAATTGGGGTTGAACCCTGATATCGTAAACGTAAACGGTGGCGCCATTGCCTTGGGCCATCCGCTGGGCTGTACCGGAGCCAAATTATCGGTACAATTGTTTGACGAAATGAAACGCCGTGGCAACAAATACGGCATTGTTTCGATGTGTGTCGGAACCGGCCAGGGTTCTGCAGGTGTTTTTGAATTACTTTAACCAAACCAATATAAATTATTTAAAATGAGTGATATAACAAGAGGAGGTCAATTCCTGGTAAAGGAAACCAAATGCGAAGACATCTTCACACCAGAAGATTTTTCTGAAGAGCAGATCATGATGCGCGATTCCGTAAAGGAGTTTGTAGACAAGGAAATCTGGCCGAACAAAAACCGTTTTGAGGCCAAGGATTATAAATTTACAGAAGAAGTCATGCGCAAAGCCGGGGAAATGGGCTTTTTGAGCGTGGCCGTACCTGAAAATTATGGTGGTATGGGAATGGGATTTGTAGACACTTGTTTGGTGTGTGATTACATTTCGGGCGCTACAGGTTCCTTTTCTACCGCTTTCGGGGCGCATACCGGTATTGGCACCATGCCGATTACCTTGTACGGAACCGAAGAACAAAAACAGAAATACGTTCCCAAACTCGCTTCAGGCGAATGGTTTGGTGCCTATTGCCTCACGGAGCCCGGTGCCGGATCGGATGCCAACTCCGGAAAAACCAAGGCTGTATTGTCTGAAGACGGTAAATATTACAAAATCACCGGGCAGAAAATGTGGATTTCCAATGCCGGATTCTGCTCCTTATTCATCGTTTTTGCCCGCATTGAAGACGACAAGAACATTACCGGGTTCATCGTTGAAAACGACCCAGCCAACGGCATTTCCATGAACGAGGAAGAGCACAAACTCGGTATCCGCGCCTCTTCTACCCGTCAGGTTTTTTTCAACGAAACCAAGGTGCCGGTAGAAAACATGCTTTCTGAGCGTGGCAATGGCTTCAAGATTGCGATGAATGCCTTGAATGTCGGTCGTATCAAATTGGCCGCTGCCTGCCTGGATGCCCAGAGAAGGGTTACTTCCAACGCCATCCACTATGCCAACGAACGCGTGCAGTTTGAGGTGCCGATTTCAACTTTTGGTGCCATCAGGTATAAGCTGGCCGAAATGGCAACCAGCTGTTATGCGGGAGAAAGTGCCACTTACAGGGCAGCAAAAGACATTGAAAACAGGATTAAAATCCGTGAAGCTGAAGGCACCTCACACCAGGAAGCCGAACTCAAAGGCGTGGAAGAATTCGCTATTGAATGTTCCATCCTGAAAGTGGCTGTTTCGGAAGACGTACAGAACTGTGCCGATGAAGGCATCCAGATATATGGCGGTATGGGATTTTCTGAAGACACCCCGATGGAAAGTGCCTGGCGTGATGCCCGTATTGCCCGTATTTACGAAGGAACCAACGAAATCAACCGCATGCTTTCGGTAGGCATGTTGATCAAGAAAGCCTTCAAGGGACATGTAGACCTCCTTGGGCCGGCCACGAAAGTACAGGAAGAACTGATGGGCATCCCCTCTTTTGAAACCCCAGACTATTCCGAATTGTTTTCGGAGGAAAAAGAAATGATCGGCAAGCTCAAGAAAGCCTTCCTGATGGTGGCTGGAGGCGCTGTACAGAAATACGGCCCGGACCTCGAAGGACACCAACAATTGTTGACTGCGGCTGCAGATATGCTAATTGAGATTTACATGGCGGAAAGCACCATTTTAAGAACCGAAAAATTGGTCAAATCAAAAGGGCAGGAAAATGTAAAAGAACAAGTGGCCATGGCCGAATTGTACCTGTACAAAGCTGTAGATATCATCACCCAAAAAGGAAAAGAAAGCATCATTTCGTTTGCGGAAGGCGATGAACAGCGCATGATGCTGATGGGATTGCGCCGTTTTACCAAATACACCAACATGCCCAATATTGTAGGTTTACGCGAAACCATTACTGCAAAATTGGTAGCTGAAAATAATTATTGCTTTTAGTTTTAATTTTTAGTTTGTTAATTGTTAGGAAAGCCACTTGAGAAATCAGGTGGTTTTTTCTTTATGGAACTGCTTTATAAATTACAATTCCACTCCAAAGCGGTATCATACCACAATTGCCCGTTTGAAACCACTAGAGGACTTTCGAAATTGTTGGTATAAAGACCTCCGGTGCCCAACCCCTGCGGCATGGGGTTTTGTTGCAGAAAGGTCCATTGGGCGATGGCATTCAGCCCGACATTGCTTTCGAGTGCAGAAGTAACCCACCAACCGATTTGGTGTTTTTCAGCCAGTGCAATCCATTGCTTGGCGCCACGGAAACCGCCCACCAAACTGGGTTTTAAAATGAGGTATTGGGGTTGGATTTTGGCAAGCAATTCTTCTTTTTCAGCAGGGTCAAATACCCCTATCAATTCTTCGTCCAAGGCAATGGCGATTGGGGTGCTTTTACACAACACTGACATCATGTCAGTATGGTTTTTTGCAATAGGTTGTTCTATACTATGTATTTTATAACCAGATAATTGATTTAATTTATTTAAAGATTCTGATTCAGAAAAAGCACCATTGGCATCAACCCGTATTTCAATGGTTCTTTCATCAAAATTCTCACGGATAAATTGGAGCAAACGCAGTTCTTCTGCAAAATCAACCGCTCCAATCTTAAGTTTAATGCAGTCAAAACCCTGGGCAATTTTTTCCTCAATCTGCTGCTTCATATAGGCAGATTCACCCATCCAGACCAAGCCATTAATTACAATAGATTTTTTTCCTTCGGTAAAGGCAGACGGGAACAATACGAACCGATTTTCAGCCTTCAAAGACGCAAAGGCTGTCTCTACCCCAAATTGTATCGACGGGAATTCCATGAGGGCTTCCCACAAGGCTTGTTCACCCAAGTGAATGTTCTGACATACCCATTGTAGTTTTTCTTCATAATCGGGCCGGTCGTCACAACTCAAACCGCGCAGCAAACCACACTCACCTATGCCCTTTTTGCCTTTTTCTTCAAGGAGGATAAACCAGGTTTCCTTTTGCGTGAGGACACCCCTTGAGGTTCCTGAAGGCCGTTTGAACTGAAGCTGGTAAGGTTGGTAGGTTGCTTTCAACATGATTTATTCTATAATCCGGATGATTTTTTTGAAGTTTTTGTTGGGCATGCCCATTTTTTCAAACTCCCGGAAGTCATCCTTGGTTTGTGTTGCCCATGATTTGCCGTTGGAAAGGTTTTCCCGGTAATACTTTTTATGGATTTCCCTGGCTTCAGAAAGGCGGTCAGTATACAGATACACATGGGCCAGGTTCAGGCGGAACTGTATCTCTGTAGGATTCAATTGCAGCCCTTGGTTATAATAGCCCTCGGCCTTGGAAAACTGTTTGGTCAACAGGTGGTAATCGCCCAAGGCCCCGTAATCTTTGTAGGAAGCCCTTTTTTTGGCTACCATTTCGGTCTGGATCAGGTCTATGGCTTCGTTGACTTTACCTTTGTTGAACAACTGCAGGGATGTCTCACGGATGGCATTGTAGTACTTTTCGGTTTCACCAGTTTTCTTCAAACCTTCCTCTATGCCTTTCTCTATGGCTTTTTTGCGCTCTACCGGCAGCAATTGCTTGAATTCAGTATAGGTGTGGGTATTTTCAATAACTTCGATGAAAGACGCTAAAAACAGGTCTTTTTTGGACAGTTTGGCCGTCCAATCGAGGGCTTTGATACTGCCGAGTAGTTCGGTCTTGGTTTGCGGGTTCCAGCCATTGCTGAGTTTGTTGTTGACCCAGGGTACGATTTCGAGCACCACTTTTTCTTTCAGGAAATAGTTGTCGCTTTCAAAAACAAAATACAGGTTTTTCGGGTTGCCAGCCAGACATTTGGAATCGGCAGCCAACAATTTCACCTCTTTGTTTACCGGCGTATCCTGAATGAGGCAGGCCTTATCTTTCTTGCCGGTACGGATATAATTTTCGGCATCTGCAGACGATTTGAAAATGGTATATTTGCATTTGTCTTCGCCCGAAATGGCCGAAATAAGGAATACGCCACCGGCCGCACCCTGGCTGATACCTGTGGGGTCAGGAATGCTTTTGAGGAGCGAAACCAAACTGCCGGAAATTTTCTGGTTGTCATCGAGCAGGGTAATCCTGAAAACGGCTTCGGTTGTGCCTACCGGAAAATCGGCTGATTGGATGAGTTTCTTTTCATTTGATTTGAGCAGGAAGGTTTCATTGGTGGTACGGATGTTGTCCCAGGTTCCGGTTTTGGATTGGGAAAATGCCAGGCTGGTAAGCAATAAAAAAGCAGGTGTAAGGAATCGCATGGGTTGTTTTTAAGATAAAAGTGCAAATAAAATGCCACGTTTTAGCCCGGATGGCAATGGCATACTTTTTTGCCTTGCCCCATTGGCCTTTTCACAAACGGCCGTGTGGCAAAAAAGATAGAATGGACAGCCGGATCAGCTTCAAAAGAAATTACAAATCGATACTTTGCCCTACTTCGAGCAGCATGAGGTCTTTACCGGCATCAAAAAACTTCTTTTTGGCTTCTTCATGGTTGATTTTGATATAACCGAAGGTGTCGTAATGCACACCCAGAACCTTGTCGCAATCAACAAAATCAGCCGCAATGATGGCATCTTCAATATCCATCGTAAAATTGTCACCGATGGAAAGTATGGCCAAATCGAGCTTGGTGCGCATCGGGATGAGTTTCATGTCCATGGTAAGCGCTGTATCGCCCGAAATGTAAATGTTTTTGTGCTCACCTTCAATGACAAAACCGGCCGGGTTGCCGCCGTAACTGCCGTCGGTAAACGAACTGGAATGGATGGCATTGACGATTTTTACCTTTCCGAAATCAAATTTCCAGCTGCCGCCATGGTTCATCGGGTGGTATTGAAAGCCTTTGTTGCCAAAATGGGCTGCCACCTCAAAGGTAGAAACGATGATGGCGTTGGTGCGCGTAGCAATGGCCTCCACATCGAGGGTATGGTCGTTGTGGGCGTGCGTGAGCAGGATGTAATCGGCTTTGAGGGTATTGATGTCGATATGGGAAGCCTGCGGATTCCCGGAAATGAAAGGATCAACGAGCAGGTGTTTGCCGCCCACTTCAATTCCTAGTGAGGCGTGTCCGTAAAATGTTATTTTCATTATTGTAGTATTTCTTCGATTAGGTAAAGTAAAATATCAGTAAAAAGGAAAATCAATCCCAAAGAAAGCACGAAGCAGATAAAAAACGTGGAAAGGGCCAGTTTCTTGAGTTCAGGATCGAGCAGACGTGGCTGCGTGTTGTGGTGCACACGTTGCAGGTGCCTGATCAGCGGGATGTAAAAGAAGATGAACAAATATTGGTCGAAATGGAACACCCCGTCACGCATGTCATTGATGTAGGCGAACACAACCAACAGGACCATCGCCGAAACAATCAGGAAATAATGGTATTTTTTCGCCCAGGCGCCGCCGTTTTTGACCACAAGGGTGTTTTTTCCGGATTTGGCATCGGAAGCCTCGTCGCGCATGTTGTTCAGGTTCAGTACCCCTACGCTCAAAAACCCAATGGCTGTGGCCGGAAGGAACAACAGCCAGTCCACTTCTTTAAGGAACATGAAATACACCCCGAAAGTACTGACCAAACCAAAAAAGACAAAAACGAAAATATCGCCATAGCCCCGGTATCCGTATGGGTTTTTCCCGACTGTATAACGGATGGCCGACGCAATCGCCAAAATACCCAACACAAAGAAAATGATGGAATACAGGAAGTATTTGCCCTTGAAAGATGCATAAATCAGCAGCATGGCCGATACCAAAGTCAAAAATGCGGTCACAAAAATGGCATAGCGCATGGCACCGGGTGTAATGACCCCACTCTGGATGGCGCGTTTGGGACCCACACGGTCGTCGTTATCGGTACCTTTCACCCCATCGCCATAATCGTTGGCAAAATTGGACAGTACCTGTAGCCCAATGGTTGTGGAAAGTGCCAGGAAAACAATATTCCAATTAAAATAGCCTTGCGACATGGCGGCAAAACTCCCGACCAAAATGCCAGATACAGAAAGTGGCAATGTGCGCACCCGTGCGGCTTCTATCCAATGTTTCATTTTTGTTTGTTTAAAATTACATCCAATTGCTGTCTGAAGTTTCTATTTCGTACAGCCAAAGGTTGACATATTCCTTGATTTTTGAATAATTGCCCAGGTGAAAGGCAATATTTCCACCGGCCGTATGCAGCGTTACCGAACCTACATTAACCGGTTTGTGCCAAAACAACTGTGAAGTGGTGATGGCCTGTATTTTATGCAATTCAATAACCTGGTTGTCGATATCCCAGGCACCGCTCTGTTTGATGATGAAACGGTCTCCTACAAACAGCCTGTAATTGCGGTAACCGAAATAAATTATCAACCCAATAAAAATAGCATAAACAATTGAGAAATGGGCGTATTCCAGTACCGATTTTTCAACATAGTTACCAAACGCGAAAAAGGCTGTAACCGGAATAAAAATATACAGGAACAAGGCAAAAACCAGCTTTCTGTAATTGGGCCTCATGGGCGTTCCTTTTTGCGGCATTTCCCCGAAAAGCAATTGAAGTAATTCCTGGCTTTCGAGTTTGTTACAACCCGGAATTTCGATGGTGGCCTTGTTGCCTTTTTGGTCTTCGCCCGAAGCCTGGCGGATTTTCATCTCCAGTACATCGAGTTGCTTCTGAAAGTAATTTTGCGAAACCGAAACCAGCTGCACTTTTTCGGGTTTGATGATGGTGCTTTTGGTATCGATAAGCCCGTAGGAAAGCAACAATGATCCGGTTTGTTTGGTAATCCTGAAACCGAAATAGCGGATGACAATCCGGAACACGTTGACCACAAAAATGACCAACAACATCAAACAAATGAGGTAAGTGACTGAAGCCAAAGCCAATTTGTTGTCGATGAAATCATTGATTTGGTTGTCGATTTCAGCATTGTTGGCCACGTCTTTCAGGTTGTGGTAAATGGTAAAAAAGAAAGTGAGCAGTAAACCCAAACTCTTGATGTAGTTGGAAGTCACGCCTACTTTTAGCAGACTCAGGAAACTGATTTCAAGAAAAGGATGTCCACTTACAGTTTCCGGCTGCTTTTCGTCTATCACTTCATTTGGTATCTCGGAAACTTTCCGGCCTTCGTTGTCAATGAGTTTGGCTTTCAGGGCAATTGCCAACGGATGGGATATGGCCTTGATTTTGCCTTCCTTGGCGGTACTTCCGGCCGTATCCACATCGAGTGCATAAACACCGATAAGCCTTTGGATCAAGCTCTGGTTGATGTTGACTTGTTGGATTTTATTGAGCTGGATGGTGGTTTTTGTTTTGTTGATAATGCCTTCATTGATGATAAATTCATCGTTGTCATCGTCTATGTAAAAAGTAAAATTGAGGTATTTCAGATAAGCGATTAGCCCCACTGTAATCAATACGACAGGTATTCCGATCAGGAAGTAGGTTTTGTTCATCTTATCAGAATTGAACACCCAAATCAGCAACAAGGGCCAAAATGCCCTGACATAATGCTTTAGTGTATTGGCAAACATCACCAAAACACCAATGGGCGATTGCCGTTGGGGTTCGTTGAAACGGGCTTCCATCAGAGTTGTTTTTGTATTTTGCCCATGAGCAATTGCTTGATATTTTCGGCTTCTTCCTTGGCGATTCCGGGAATTTCAATATCGCTCGAATTCCCACCGGCGGTAAAAATTTCCACTTTGGCCAATCCGAAAATACGCGAAACAAATCCTTCATGCAAAGCCACGTGCTGCACCCTGTTGTAAGGGATTACCATCGTATTGGTGGCAATAACACCACTCCTGAACAAGACATCGTGGTTCCGGAAAGCAAAACCTTTCTTTTTGAAACCCAAACGGAGGAAAAACAGGCTTACTGAAACAATGAGTACATAAATGGCAATCAAAGTCAGCTTGTTCAAACCCATGTCTTCGTTGTAAAACAAGCCAAAACCAAGGCCGATTCCCAGAAGGACAAAGAAAATACCTGAATTGATGAGTACCACTTTCCAATAAGCAGGATGCAGGGCGGTAAATGTCACGGCTTCAAAACGGGGCAGTTGCCGGGTATCGATGGTTTCGTTGGTAAAGTTTTCCATATCGCTTTAAATTAGGAGTATCAAGGCAGCCATTTCTTTTCAAAATTGGGCTTGCGTTTTTCGAGAAAAGCATCCCTTCCCTCCTTCGCTTCGTCTGTCATGTAAGCCAGGCGCGTAGCTTCTCCTGCAAAAACCTGCTGCCCGACCATACCGTCGTCGGTAAGGTTCATGGCAAATTTGAGCATTTTGATGGAAGTAGGCGATTTGGCAAGTATTTCCTGTGCCCATTCATAAGCTGTATCTTCCAGTTCATCATGCGGGATGACTGCGTTGACCATGCCCATTTCGAAAGCTTCCTGTGCGGAGTAGTTGCGCCCCAGGAAAAAGATTTCACGGGCTTTTTTCTGCCCTACCATTTTGGCCAGGTAAGCCGAGCCGTAACCGCCGTCAAAACTGGTGACATCGGCATCGGTCTGTTTGAAAATGGCGTGTTCCTTGCTGGCCAGCGTCAAATCGCAAACCACGTGCAGGCTGTGTCCGCCGCCGACTGCCCAACCCGGAACGACCGCTATCACTGCCTTGGGCATGAAACGAATCAAACGCTGCACATCGAGTATGTTCAAACGGTGATAGCCATCGTCGCCTACATAGCCTTGTTTGCCACGGGCCGACTGGTCACCGCCACTGCAAAAGGAATACACGCCGTCTTTGGTCGACGGACCTTCTGCCGAAAGCAAGACCACTCCTATCGAAGTGTCTTCCTGGGCATCGTGGAAAGCCTGTAATAACTCTGCGGTGGTTTTGGGTCGGAAAGCGTTCCGTACATTGGGCCTGTTGAAAGCGATACGGGCCACGCCGTTGCATTTTTTATAAGTGATGTCTTCAAATTCCCTGACGGTAATCCAATTGATGGTGCTCATGGCGTATTAATTATTGTTAAAAATGGATGGCAATTCTTAAATAATACTATTTTAGCGTAAAAATAAACCAATTTTCGGCTTTACGAACATAAAAAACCAAATACAAATGAACAAATTCGCCTTGCTATTAACATTTTTGGGGATGACTTTTTCGGCAAATTCCCAAACCTATGAATTTCAAACCATTAAAGATATTGACGCCAATCCGGTAATTTCACAAGACAATACAGGCACCTGCTGGAGCTTTTCAACCACTTCTTTCCTCGAAGCGGAAATCATCCGTCTGACCGGCAAGCACATCGATTTGTCTGAAATGTACAATGTGCGCAACACCTATCCGAAAAAGGCCTGGGTCTATGTAATGCGTCAGGGGAAAGCACAGTTTGGCGAAGGCGGACTGGCCCATGATGTCATCAACAGTGCCGCAGATTACGGCTTGGTACCACAAAGCATTTACAGTGGCAAACTTTCACAAACCGATACTTACAACCATGCCGAAATGACTGCGGTACTCGAAAGCATGCTCAAAACCTATGTGTCCAACCCGGGCAAAAAGCTATCGCCCCAATGGAAAGAAGCCATCAATGCCGTATTGGATACCTACATGGGTAAAAATGTAACGGAGTTTACCTATGAAGGGAAAAAATACACCCCGAAGACTTTCCTGGAGATGACCAAAATCAAACCAGCCGATTACGTCACCCTGTCTTCGTATACCAACTTCCCGAATTACAAACCGTTTTTATTGGATATTCCTGATAATTTTTCCAACGGAATGTTTTACAACCTGCCTTTAGATGAATTTGTTCAAAATATTGACAATGCGATAGATAAAGGCTATTCTATTGCTTTGGACTGCGATGTTTCGGAAAATACTTTCTCCGGCAAAAACGGGGTGGCGGTGATACCCGACAATGAGGGTGATGCCAAAACCATCCTTACCGAAATCAAACCGGAAAAGAACATTACCCCTGATTACCGTCAGGCGGAATTTGAAAACCTCAGCACTACCGATGACCACCTGATGCACATTACCGGTAAAGTAAAAGACCAGAAAGGGAATGTGTATTACAAAGTCAAAAATTCCTGGGGAACCAAGTCAGGTAAAGAGGGCTTTATCTACATGAGTGTACCTTACCTGAAGTTGAAAGCCATCTCGGTTTTGCTCCACAAAGACGGTGTTACAGCCAAAACCAAATCGGCTTTAGGAATTTAAGCGGTACCCAAGCTTTGTATCAAATAAAAATGTAAATTTGTGCCTGTATTTAATCTATAGCCGCGCAAATGAAGAATTTCTTTTCCTCCAAAAATGCCTTTACCACCATATTTTTATGGTGTGTAGTGCTTTTTATGGCAGTAATGCTCGGATACACTTTCAACAGCGGCGAATTGCCTTTGGTGCCTTTTATCATCCTTACCCTGACAACCGTACTTATTTTATGGGTTTTGCTTGATACCAGGTATGTAATCAAAAGCAATTACCTGTTGTACCGCTCCGGACCTTTCCGGGGAAGGATAGACATTACCAAAATCAAAAAAATACAACGTCATTCCGGTTTGTACGTACCTGTTTCGATGAAACCGGCCTTGGATACCAAAGGATTCATCATTACCTACAACAATTATGACGATGTATTTGTTTCGCCTGAAAACAGCGACATTTTTTTGGAGGAAATACAAAAAATCAACCCAAAAGTTCAGGTTGTGTAATTATTCCTTGATAAGGTAGATGCCGTCTTCCTTGATTTCTATTTGTTTTTGGCGGTATAAATTCCCGATGGCTTTCTTGAAGTTCTTTTTGCTCATCTGCAATACCGTTTTAATATCTTCGGGGTGCGAATTGTCATTCAGCCTCAAAAAACCACGGCTGGCACGCAACTCCTCGAGTATCTTTTCGGCATTGGGCTCAATTGCCTCAAAACCCAATTGATTGAAGGAAACGTCAATTTTTCCGTCAGGCCGCACGTTTTTGATGTAGCCTTTCATGCGTTGACCGGGCTTCACTTCTTTGTACACTTCGTCTTTGTAGGCCAAGCCTTTGTGCATTTCGTTGATGATAACATTGATACCGACCTCGGTAATGTGCGAAACAATCAGGTCGACTTCTTCGTTGTTTTCTACCGTGATGGTATCGTTGCTCAGGAATTGGTTGGTTTTGCTCGATGCGACGAGTCTGTTGGTTTTTTCATCCAGGTACAGATAGACCAAGTACCTTTTCCCCTGCTCCATTGGGCGGGCCTGCTCCTTGAACGGAACAAACAAATCCTTTTCAAGTCCCCAATCGAGAAAGGCACCGAACTTGTTGGTGTAATTCACCCTAAGCCATCCGAATTCATCGAGCAATATATAAGGTACCAAAGTCGTAGCCACCGGACGTTCTTCGTGATCCAGATAGACAAAAACATTGATTTCGTCACCTATTTCATACTGTTCCGGCACATATTTATTGGGCAGCAAAATATCGTCCGTGCCATCGGTAAGGAACAATCCTACCTTGGTTTCCCTGTCAATCTTCAAATTATTGAAACGCCCTATCTGTATCATGGTGCTGAAATTTAATAATGTTCCGTTTGGCCTGATGGCTTCCGGTTGGCAAAGGTACAAAAATTGAAATGGTTAGGTAAGCGCCTTGAAATATTGCAACAAAACCGCATCATTGTTTTTGGTTGGGGTAAAAACCTCCAGTAAACAGGGCTTTTCATTTTGTGCGAACAGAGCCTCCAGACTGGCTGCCAAACTTTCTTCGTTACTGGCAATGGAATAGTCGAGTTGGTACATTTTGGCCAAATGCTCGGCTGTGAGGCAATGGGATGTTTCAAAAAAGGTATTGAACACAGGCGTTTCCGAATGCCCGGGCAAAATCCTGAAAATACCGCCACCCCCATTGTTAATGAGTATGATTTTGAAGTTTTTCGGGATATAATTATTCCAGAGCGCATTGCTGTCATACAAAAAACCAATGTCGCCGGTAATCAAAACGGTGGGTTTCCCGCTCACTACTGCAGCGCCAATAGCTGTAGAAGTACTACCGTCGATGCCACTGGTACCCCGGTTGCAAAATACCTCTACAGCAGCATCAATCGGAAACAACTGCACATAACGGATGGCTGAGCTGTTGCTCACCTGTAATTGGGTATTCCGGGGCAGCCGCTGCAATACTTTTTCAAAAACCTTCAGGTCAGAAAAAGCAATGGTATCAAGGTATTCCTGATGTTTTATGGCCCGTTGCAATTTAATGGCATGCAATTTTGCATTGTAAGTGCTTTCCGTTTTTTGGGTCAGGCCAAAAAAAGAATGGAAAAACACATTGGGTGACACCTTGAAGTGTTGGGTCAGGCAGCCAAAGGTATCATAGGCGCGGATTTCATCAATATGCCAGTGCTGTTGGGGTTGGTATTTCCGCAAAAAGGCCTTGATCCGTTTGGAAACAATCATGCCGCCAAAAGTGAGGAGGATTTCAGGCTGGAATTCTACAAAATCGGCCTCCGTAAAAGGAGTAATAATAGTATCGATATTGCTGATTACATTTTCATGGTGTAAATTGGAAGTCGTTTCTGTCATGACCACCACACTTGGGTCTTCCGCCAGACGGTCAATAATCGCCTTTTCCACCGCATCCGGATGATTGGTGCCGACCAATACCAGTTTCTTTTTGGCACGGTTCCAATCATCGGCAAAACCGGAAAGTGGTTCATCCGAAATAAATTCCTGGAAATGAGACGAAATGATTTGCGGTTGTACCGAAAGTGTGGCTACTGTTTCATACAAAGGCTCTTCAAAAGGCGCATTGATGTGTACAGGCCCGTGATGTGAAACAGCCGTATTGATGGCTTCATTAATCAAAAAATCATTGTTTTCAGAAGCCTTTTCGTCTAGGTTGGCGTTGTAAAGCGAATGGTTTGCAAAAACATTGGCCTGACGGATGGTTTGTCCATCGCCAATATCGATTTTGTCTTTCGGACGGTCTGCAGACAACACTATCAAAGGAATCTGGCTGTAGAAAGCTTCTGCAAAAGCCGGATAATAATTCAGCAAAGCCGAACCGGAAGTACAGACTACGGCCACAGGTTGCCGGATTTGTTGGGCAATACCCAAGGCAAAAAAAGCGGCGCAACGCTCATCGGCTATGCTGTAGCAGGTAAAATCACTGTGGCCGGCAAACCCTATGGTAAGCGGCGCATTGCGTGATCCTGGGGAAATTACAATATGTTGGATGCCTTTGATACGGAAAATTTCGATGATCGATTGTGCCAAAGGTATTTTAGGATAGGTCATGCTGGATATTTTCTGGATACAAAGTTACAAACTAATTCGATGTCTTTGGTCGGGATTGTTTATTTTTGGATGGACTTAACCGTACAAATAAACCACATTAACCAGAATGAAAATAGAAATCAGGCCTTACAACACTGCTGATACCGCCCCTATCCTCGAAATCATCAACGACATGATCCTGACATCGACGGCTTTGTATGATTACAAGCCCAGAACATGGGAAGAGCAGTTGGCCATTTTTGAGGAAAAACTGAAAAAAGGATTCCCTGTTGTGGTCGCCACCTCAGATGGGGAAGTTGTAGGTTTTGGTTATTACAGTGAATTCCGGTTCAGGGAAGCCTATAAGTTTACGGTAGAACATTCGGTATACGCTTCCCAAAAACACATTGGCAAAGGAATTGGCAGGTTGATTATGGAACACCTCATCAAATTGGCCCAGACACGAAATTTACATACCATGATTGGTGTGATTGATTCTGAAAATACCGGAAGTATTGCTTTCCATGAAAAGCTGGGTTTTGAAACGGTGGGTGTTATCAAGGAATCAGGCTACAAATTTGACCGTTGGCTTCATAGTGTAATCATGCAGAAAATGCTTTATTAAAAAACGGCTTCCGAATGAAAGCCGTTTTTTTATAAGACAATTTATTTTCTACGTTTTGTTTTTGGTTTTGGAGCATTTACCGCTTTTACAATTTCATCGCTTAAAGGACTTACTTTAGAATCAAACACCTGTACAAGGTCTCCATTCTCATCCAAAAGGTATTTTTGGAAATTCCATCTTACACTGTTGTCACTAAATCCGTTAAGGCTCTTCATGGTCAAAAATTTATAAATTCCTGCCATCTCTTTGCCTTGAAGCGTTATTTTGGACATCATTGGGAAAGTGACCCCATAATTTTTGGTGCAGAATTGTGCAATATCCTTATTAGTGCCAGGCTCTTGTTCGCCAAAATCATTGGTCGGGAAAGCCACTATGACCAAACCTGACTTTTTGTATTGTTGATACAATTCTTCGAGGTCTTTATACTGGGGTGTAAACCCGCATTTGGAAGCCGTATTGACAATCAATATTTTTTTCCCTTTCAAGGAACTGAAAGCAAAATCCTTTCCGTCAATATCCTTCACTGTATAATCATATATACTTGGTAAGGTCACAGGGTCATTGCTTGGTGCCGGTTTTATTTCTTTTATTTGTGCATCTGCATAAGAAATTCCTAAAAAGAGAACGCATCCAAAAATTAATTTTTTCATGTCTTGGTTTTTATAGATTGTAAACAAAAATAATTATATAATATTAAAGTCCTACCTTTTTAACAAAAAAATAAAGGCCCAGTGCAATAACGCAATGGACCTTTAAACAACAAACAAAACAAACCATTATAATGCCTAAAAAAACATCTTCGTGATAAACCAACATTAGCATATACGGTCAAGATTGACTTTTGGTTTTTATGCCAAAAAAATATTTAAGGGTTGTTTAAGCGTAATCCGGAATAAAAAATTTAAATTTATAAAACCAAAAAATCAGGATTACCGTATATAGCAATAACAACAAACACCGCGGATAATCCTGAACCCAGCCGAACCCATCACGGTGAAGCAGTGCCACGGGACGAAGCGGATAAAAAACAAAGAATTATGAGTCAGGAAGAATTGATTCCGTTGATCCTCAAGAAGGATGAACGCGCGTTTACCATCATGTATGATATGTATTCGAAAAGCTTGTTTTCGGTCATTTCCAATCTTTTGAAGGAAACGGAAGACGCCGAAGATGTATTGCAGGAAGTATTTGTCAAAATCTGGAAAAGCATTGACACCTATGCCGAAAGCAAAGGAAGGTTTTACACCTGGATTGTCAACATCGCCCGGAATACGGCCATTGACAAGCTGCGGTCGAAAGGCTATAACAACAGCCAGAAAAACCTTTCATCTGATAATTTCGTACATTTATTGGACGACAGTAACAAATTGGTCAACCGGATTGACACCATCGGTATCCAGGAATTCGTGAAAAAACTAAAACCCAAATGCATCCAATTGATTGAACTGTTGTTCTTTCAGGGATATACGCAACAGGAAGCTTCCGATGAACTCGAAATCCCGCTGGGCACTGTCAAAACACAAAACAGGAATTGTATCAATGATTTAAGAACCTATTTAAAAATATGAACATAACAGATATCATAAATTCAGGAGACGTCGAACTTTACGTATACGGCGTATTGGGTGAAAGCGAAACGGAACAAATGGCTGACATGGCTGCAAAGCACAAGACATTATACAACGAAATCCTTTCAGTCGAAAACAGCATCCTTCAATTGTCAAGCAGTTTTTCGCCACACATTTCTTCCGAAGTGTACGGCAAAATCAAGCAACAGATTGGCTTTGGGGAAAAGCCTGTAAGAGACCTAAAACCAAGCGGAGACACCACCACATCTTCTTTTTCAAAGTACATCGGATGGGCCGCTTCTATTGTATTGCTTATCGGAATCGCCTACCAATACAACAAACAGTCTGGCATTGAAAACCAAGTGGTAACCATTGAAAAAGAAAAGCAAAAACTAAATGAAGCTGTAGCCACATCAGAAAAGAAAAACAACGAAACCAAAGCCCTGCTTGACATCATCCGTGATGCCAAAAACACCGTAGTAGCTTTGGGCGGACAGGCAGCAGCACCCACTTCATATGCCAAAATCTATTGGAACAAGGAAACCCAGGCGGTTTATGTAGATGCTGCCGGATTACCGAAACCACCGGAAGGCATGGTGTATCAGGTATGGTCACTCAAACTGAGCCCTACCCTTACCCCTACCAGTATTGGGTTGTTGGAAGATTTTTCTGCAGAAAGCAACAAAATATTTGCCGTGAGCGGCACGGCTGATGCCGAAGCCTTCGGAATTACCCTCGAACCGGCCGGCGGAAGCAAAACGCCTACCATGGAACAATTATACACTTTGGGAAAAGTGTAATCAAGGACTGAAGAGGCCAGGCCGTGCGCTGGCCATCGAACAATAACACACTTAGAAAAAAGTGTCATTTAAAACCCAAATTAATGCAAAAAAGGTTCCGCTTTTCAGTGGAACCTTTTTTTATTACTTCTTATAGTGTTTCTTATACTTCGGATACGTGAGCGCTGCAATGACCAGTATCACGGCTATCGAATACCAAATCCAGCTCAATGATTTTGCCTCGCCACTGGCGTAAGAATGCAGCCCGACCAAGTGGAAGTTTACCCCATAATAGGTAAATAAAATTGACAGGAAGGCAAACATACTCATCACATTGAAGATCCATTTGTTGCGCAACGCAGGCACAAAACGCGCGTGGATCACAAAGGCATATACCATGATGCTTATAAGGGCCCAGGTTTCTTTAGGGTCCCAGCCCCAATAGCGGCCCCAGCTTTCGTTGGCCCATTGCCCACCCAAAAAGTTCCCGATGGTCAGCATGACCAGGCCAATGGTCAGCGCCATTTCATTGATATAGGTAATTTCCTTGATGTTCAGGTCCATCTTCTGCTTGTTCTTTTCGTTGGTAAAAAACATCAGCAACAGCGCTACAAAACCCAAAATCATCCCCAAGGCAAAAGGCCCATAACTTCCTACGATTACTGCCACGTGAATCATCAGCCAGTAGGAATTCAAAACAGGTTGCAGGTTCCCGATTTCCGGATCGATCCAGTTCGCATAAGCCTGAACCAAAATCATCGCTGTCACAAAAGAAGAAGCAGCCACTGTCAATTTTGATTTCCGGTCGAAGGCCAATCCGAAAAACATGGTCGCCCAGGCAATATAAATAATACTTTCATAGGCATTGCTCCAGGGTGCGTGGCCCGAAATGTACCAACGTGTAATCAGCCCCAATGTATGCAGCGCGAAAAGCAATCCGATGAAAATGTGCATGCTGTTGATAACAATCCGGAACACTTTCCTGTCTTTAAAAATGGCCAGAACCGTAAACAACAACATGATAATAGCGGCTGTTAAATAGCCGTAAGGCAATCGTTGAAAAACATCGTATTTGTTGTACAGGATTTCCGAATTGATTTTATCTTCTGAAGGACGTACTTTCGAGCCAAACTTTTTCTGGTAATTTTCCATCCCTACCAAAAAAGTATTGGCATAGGTATATTGGTTGTCTTGTGAGGCTTTGCTCAAGGCTTCCAGATAGACCGGAAGCGCATTTTTGATGGTATCGAGGGCCGTTCCTGTCGCATGGCTGATTTCAAGATACGACACCCATTTGTTGTTTTTGTCTTTCGGGATGGGAAATATGCGAAGTATTTTGCCACTCAGTGCCGAATTGAGCAGGTTGATTTTTTTATCTGTCTCCATAAAATCCTTTTCAAACTTATTCGGATTGGCCGCCTTGTATGCCTCATCGAGATAAGGTGACAATTTGTAATTGCCCCTTTCGTCAAAAAAAGCGCGGAACGGTGCGAACTTGTCTTCGGGTTTTATGCCGATGATTTTCCGGATGCTGTCATTTCCTGCTCTGATGTAAATGAGGGGCACTTCAAACCAAGCCGTCGGGTATTGCGTCATCGAAAGAAAGGCCTGGTCGGAATTCATGCCCTTATAAGTATCATTGTGACTTACTTTCCGGAGGAGTTCTGAAGAAAAAGTATTGATGGGTTTCATCCGTCCGCCGTCGTCCTGAATAACCAGACGTCCAAATTGGGCGGCGTGTTTTTCAGACACCTTGTATTTGATGATTGAATCAAGGAAGTTAAAATTAGGACGGTGCTGCGCATGGTTTTGTGAGAAGCCGCTGAAAGAGAACAGCAACAGGATTAGGGTTGCGAGTTTGGCTTTCTTCTGTTTTACTTTTTCGAGTTTTTTCTTCAAATCGGCAAAGCGGGAATGTTTGGTAAACAAAATCGCCATCATAGAAAAGAACAACAGGAAATAACCGATATAAGTAATGGTAGTTCCCCAGAAATCATGGTTTACCGAAAGAACAGTTCCTTTTTCATCCTTATCGAAAGAAGCCTGGAAAAAGCGGTAGCCCTTATGGTCAAGCACGTGGTTCATGTAAATGCGTGCGTCAAATTTGTCGTCGCCGTCGAGCAGGGTAATTTTGCTTTCATAAGCCGAATAACTGTTTTCGGTTCCCGGATATTTATCAGCGATAAAATCTTTCAGCCTGATGTTGAATGGCAAAAAATACGACTTACTTCCGTAAAAAACAGTAAAATCGAGCTTTCCAACCTTGATGCTTTTGGGTTCGCTTTGCACGCCTTTCGAGCTTTCGACTGCAATTTCTTTTTCCTCGTTACCTACTTTTACCTTCAGCACCAAAATATTGGTAGCCGTTTTGTTTTTATAATTGTTGCTCGACACAAAATCTTTCACACCTCTTACGGGCTGCTCCGGAAAAACGAACTGGCTCCCACCTACATTATACAACGAACGGAACATCAGGGGTTGTACGCTGTCTTTGGTTACCTTCCCCTGCATCTGGTCTGCCATGCGCATGAACTGTCCGTCAAAAGGAGTAAGAATCGTAGGCGTAGTGCCTGTGGTATTGATATTTACGGCGCCTTGGGTGGGCTTGTTGAGCGCAAACAATACGTTGTGGATGTTCTGGACCTCGCCTTCTTTCAGGTAATGCTCATGCCGTGTACCATCGCCTGATTCGACCATTTTAAGGTAAAGAATGCCTTTGACGTCTGCCTTTACGGTTTCTTTGGCGTCCATGATGAAATTTTTGTAGCTAATTTCAAATGGGGTTTTGGAGAAGTTATCGCTGAGGGTAAAATTATTGTTGGTCACCGGCGAGAGCAACAAGGGCCGCTCGACCGTTTTTCTTTTCAATTGCCCATTCAGGTCGCCATCCACAAAGACGGTAAGGAAGTTCTTGTCGGAATAAAATACGTTCGAAATTGCACCTTCCCTGATGGGCATCATCCCTTCAAAACTGATGTAACGGGTAACGAAAGCACCGATAATGATGAAAATGAAAGACAAATGCAGCAAAAGTGTGGCCCATTTCTCTTTTTTGTACAATTGATAGCGTTTGATATTGCCGAAAAAATTAATCAGGAAAAATACATGTATCGCTTCAAACCACCACGAATTAAATATGATGATGCGGGCCGTTTCGGTATTGTACTTGCTTTCGATAAAGGTTCCGACAGCCATTGCGACTGCATAAACCAAAAACAAAATGGCCATTAAACGGGTGGAGAAAAGTATTGATTTTAGTTTTTCCATGGTGATAAAAGTGGAATGGTTGTATACATTAAACCCTGGTTTTGGGTGTACAAAAGTAAATTAAAATTGTTGATTATTATAGTGATTGATTATCGATTTAAGGGTTTTTTATGAGACGTTCAGTAAATGGCATTATTCAAAAAAAAATGAATAATTTAGCCCCATGTTAGAAATCGTAATCATCGGCTCCGGAAATGTAGCGCAACACCTCATCAAAGCCTTTTCAGCAAGTGCTGCCATCAAGGTCGTCCAGGTGTTTGCCCGGAACAAGGAAGCGGTTTCACATCTGGTTGAACCCAAAAACATTACGTCAGATTACAAGGATTTAAAAGAAGTGCCGCTGTACCTCATTGCAGTGTCTGACAAATCGGTGGCCGAAGTAGCCTCGAAAATTCCGTTTACCGGAAAAATTACCGCCCATACTTCCGGAAGCGTGCCCATTACCGACCTTGATGCCAAAAATACGAGGGCTTCGTTTTATCCGGTACAGACGTTTTCCAAAAACAGGGCGGTCGATTTCAAGCAAATCCCGATAGGGCTCGAAATCGAAGACGAAAGCCAATTTAAAATATTGGAAACCCTGGCCCACGCCATTTCTGATCAGGTTTTCAAAATCGATTCCGGACAGCGTAAAGCCCTGCATGTTGCGGCAGTTTTTGTCTGTAATTTTGTCAACCACCTGTATCAATTGGGCGACGAAATCTGTGAGGAAAACCAACTTCCGTTTGCCGTTTTACAGCCGTTGATTCTCGAAACTGCGGCCAAAATTACCCAACTGTCGCCACAGCAAGCCCAAACCGGCCCGGCCAAACGCAACGACACCAACACCATCGAGGCACATCTCAATTTCCTGAAAGACAAAAAAAAGGCCGACCTTTACCAAATACTCACCCAATCCATCATTGACCATGGCTAAAAGTTATAAAGAACTCATGAATACCATCGATACCTTCATTTTTGATGTCGATGGCGTATTGACCGACGGAACCGTACATGTTTCCCCAACAGGTGAAATGCTGCGCGAAATGCACATCCGTGACGGGTTTGCCATGAAAGCGGCCCTCGAAAGCGGGTATAACGTGTGCATCATTTCGGGCGGAAGCAACGAAGGTGTGCGCATCAGGCTAAGGAATCTGGGTATTACTGACATCCACCTGGCCTCACCAGACAAAGTAGCTACTTTCAAGGAATATACCGAGTTGTACAATATCAAGGCTGAAAATGTGTTGTATATGGGCGATGACATCCCTGATTACCATGTGATGCAATTGGTAGGGCTGCCCACCTGCCCGCAGGATTCCGCACCCGAAATCAAGGCCATATCCCAATACATTTCACACGTCAATGGCGGAAAAGGTGCCGTGCGTGATGTGATTGAGCAAGTCATGAAAGTACAAGGCAAATGGCATGTGTATTACAACGGAAAGTTTGATTAAAACAGTTAAATCCGACAACCATCAACTCACAACTGACAACCGACAACTAAAAATGAAATACCTCCATCTCATCCGTTACCAAAACTTATTGTTGCTGGCCCTAATGCAGCTTGTCTTCAGGTTGGGCTATCTGGAACTTATCCATATTCCTTTATCGTTATTCTATTGGCAATATGCTTTACTTGTTTTGGCCACGGTCTTTATTGCGGCCGGTGGCTATGTCATTAACGATATTTTCGATCAGGAAATTGACCAGATAAACAAACCTGCTAAAAGGATTGTCGGAAAAACCATCACGGAAAGCAAGGCGTATTACCTTTATGCAGTATTCACCTTAATGGGAGTGATTTGTGGTTTTGTTTTGGCAAATTCGATATCCCACCCCAATTTTGCTGTTCTTTTTGTACTGATGGCCTCCTTGCTTTATTTTTATAGTACCTCACTGAAGCAGATTCCGTTGGTGGGTAACGTGGTAGTGGCGGGTATGTTGGCTTTCAGCATACTTATCATTGGTGTTTTTGATATTTTTCCCAACACATTTGACATAAACCGACAACAAATGGGGTTGGCTTTTTCGATACTTTTAGACTATGCCAAGTTTGCTTTCCTGGTTAACCTGGTGCGTGAAATAGTAAAGGACCTTGAAGATGTAAAAGGTGACGACAACCAAGGCATGCGCACCCTTCCGATTGTTTTTGGGGTAGAAAAGACGGCAAAACTGACCGTAGGTTTGCTATTGGTGGCTTTGGTGATGTTGGGTCTCTATCTTTATGACAACATACTGGTCAACGATTTGTATTATGCCGGGCTTTATGGCCTTATTTTCATCATTGCCCCACTTATTTTCTGCATGATACAAATGTGGACGGCAAAAACAAAAGAACAATTCCATTTAATCAGCACGGTTTTGAAATGGGTTATTTTCTTCGGAATCCTGTCCATTACCATTATTACTTTAAATATTACCCATCATGTTACGTCATAAAACCAACGGTTGGAAAATCATCTTGGCCTCGGGTTCGCCGCGTCGCCAACAGTTTTTCAAAGACCTGGACCTTGATTTTGAAATCCGCCTGAAAGAGGTGGAAGAAATTTATCCGGACCATTTAAAAGCCGAAGCCATTACCAATTTCCTGGCCGATTTGAAAGCTAAAGCATTCCAGGGCGAATTACAGCCCAACGAATTACTCATTACCAGCGACACTATTGTTTGGTTTGAAAATAACGCCCTCGGAAAACCCAAAGACTATGACGATGCGTTCCGGATGCTGAAAAAAATGTCGGGCGCTACCCATGAAGTGATTACTTCGGTTTGCTTCACCACTTCGGCCCATTCAGACCTTTTATATGAAGTGACAAAGGTGACTTTCAGCCCCATTTCAGACGAAGCCATCCATTATTATCTCGAAAACTACCAACCTTTTGACAAAGCGGGTGCCTATGGGATACAAGATTGGATTGGGCTCACTGCCATTTCAAAAATAGAGGGTTCCTACACCAATGTGGTCGGATTGCCGACTGAAAAAGTATACCATTATTTAACACAACATTTTGGTATTAATGCCTAATTTTACGTTATCTTTTTGATTAAAGAATAACACCATGGAAACAGAAGCAGAAATCAACGCCAAAATCATGAAATTGACTATGGTTATCCAGGAGAATTATCCTGAGTTGTCCAAGTACATCAGCGAAATGCCTATCAATCTCCCCGTAGACAACAATCCTGAAGTCAATATAAAAAACCTGCAGAAGTATTATGACACTTTGCTGGGCTGGTTCAGGAATTATGTGGCCGAACACCAGCTCAACTACATCAACCAACGCAACGGGGCCGGACATTTGTAAAGTTCAGGTAAAATACGGGCGCAATTTTTGTTAAAAAAATCAAAAAAAGGGAATCCGTTTTTTTAAATCCCTACTTTTGAAATCCAGCAAAACGAAATGCCCATGCCCAAAAAAATTACCTTAGCCCTTTTATTGCTTCTTGGCCTTCAGGCTGCAGCCCAACAACCGCAAAAACCAAACGCTGCCGAAATTTACAGCCAAATCCAAAAACTGAACTTTCTCGGCTCGGTATTGTATATCGCCGCCCATCCTGATGATGAAAACACGCGGTTGATTTCTTATCTGTCGAATGAAAAAAAGGCGCGCACGGGTTATTTGTCACTTACCCGTGGCGATGGCGGACAGAACCTCATTGGCCCGGAATTGCGTGAGTTGCTTGGCGTTATCCGAACACAGGAATTGATTGAAGCCCGTAAAATTGACGGCGGTGAGCAGTTTTTTTCAAGGGCCAACGACTTTGGCTATTCCAAAACGCCTGACGAAACCCTCCAAATCTGGAATAAAGACGAAGTACTGGCCGACTTGGTCTGGGCCATCCGGAAATTCCAACCCGATGTCATCATCAACCGCTTTGACCACCGCTCACCCGGAACTACCCACGGACACCACACCGCTTCGGCCATGTTGAGCATGGAAGCCTTCGATAAGGTAAACAACCCGAACCAATACCCGGAACAATTGAAATTAGTTAACACCTGGCAACCCAAGCGTGTGTTTTTCAATACTTCCTGGTGGTTTTACGGCAGCAAGGAAAAATTTGAAAAGGCCGATAAATCCAACCTTGCGCAACTGGAAATCGGGGTCTATTATGCTTCATTGGGCAAATCCAACCAGGAAATAGCCGCCCTGAGCAGGAGCCGCCACCAATCACAAGGATTCGGCAGCACCGGAACCCGCGGCGAAGAATCTGAATACATCGAATTCCTGAAAGGCGAACCCTTAAAAGACAAAAACAATATTTTTGAAGGCATAGATACCAGTTGGAACCGTGTCAAAAACGGCAAACCGATTGGGGATATTTTAAATAACGTACAGCTCAACTTTGATTTTAAAAATCCGTCTGCCAGTATTCCGGAATTGGTAAAGGCCTATGCGCTGATACAAAAACTGGAGGACGACCACTGGAAAACCATCAAATCAGAAGAAATCAAAAAAATCATTGCGTCCTGTGCCGGCCTTTTCCTCGAAGCAGTAGCGGTCACACAGGAAAGCACCCCGGGTGATGAAGCAGACCTCAAGGTGGAAACCATCAACCGCAGCCAGATAGACATGCAGCTCAAATCGATTACCTTACCCAATGCGACCGTCCCTTTTGAAGCGAAAAAACTCGAATTCAACAAAGCAGTAACTTACGAATTTGAAGTGACTTTGCCTGAAACAGCTGCCTTTACCTCACCGTATTGGCTCAATGAAAAAGGAACTGTAGGCATGTATCGCGTTGACAACCAATCTGACATAGGCAAACCTGATATCATCAGGGCTTCCAAAGCGGTTTTCGGTATTGAAATAAATGGCGTGACCATCCCCTTTGAGCGCGATATTGTATACAAATACAATGATGATGTAAAAGGCGAAGTGTACCAACCTTTTGACATCGTTCCGATAGTGACTTCATCGATTGCTGAAAAAGTCTATGTGTTCAACCCCGGAAAAGCCCGGAACATCAATGTCAAAGTTGTTTCCGGAAAGGAAAACTGTACCGGAAGCGTGCGTTTGGATATGCCTAATAATTGGACAGTTACGCCAGCTGAAATTCCGTTTGCTTTAGCTAAAAAAGGCGAAGAAAAAATGGTGACATTCTCGGTGATGCCTTCCAAAACAGCCAATGAAATTACTTTCAGGAGCATCGTTACTGTTGACGGAAAAACTTACGACAAGGAGAAAACCACTATCAACTATCCGCACATTTCCAAACAATTGGTGCTCAAAACTGCCGAAGCCAAGGCCATAGTGCCCAACATCAAAACCAAGGCGGAGAAAATTGCCTACATCATGGGTGCAGGTGACGAAGTGCCTAAAAGCCTGATGCAGATGGGCTATGACGTGGTTATTGTAAAACCGGAAGAAATCACTGCCGAAAAACTACAGGGATTTGATGTGGTCATGACCGGAATCCGTGCCTATAACGTGGTCAATGCTTTGGCTTTCAAACAAAACATCCTGCTCGATTTTGTCAAAAACGGCAAAACGATGATTGTGCAATACAATACAACGGATGATTTGGTAACCAAAGATTTTTCTCCTTATCCGTTGAAAATATCGCGCGACCGGGTTACTGAAGAAAATGCCGAGGTGCGCTTTCTGGCACCGGAACATCCGCTTTTGAATTATCCGAACAAGATTACAGCTGACGATTTCAAGGGCTGGAAACAGGAACAGGGTTTGTATTATCCGAACGAATGGGACAAGCGTTTTACAGCACTGCTTTCGGCCAATGACAAAGGGGAAAACCCGAAAAACGGGGCTTTGCTCGTAGCGGAATACGGAAAAGGACATTATATTTATACCGGACTGAGTTTTTTCAGGGAATTGCCCGAAGGCGTTTCCGGAGCCTACCGGTTATTGGCGAACCTGATTGCAATAGGTAAATAATTATGGAAAAGGAAAATCGTTGGAAATCGAGTTATTCGTGGTTGTTGTTGGTCAACGCCATTTATATTGTCATCTTTTTTATTCTCATGCAATTTTTTTCATAGACCATGCAACAACTTGACTGGATCATACTGAGTGTTACGCTGCTTTCGATTGTGGTGTACGGTGTTTATAAAACCAAGGGCAGTAAAAACGTAGAGGAATACATCCTGGGCAACAAGGAAACCAATTGGTGGACGGTTGGTCTTTCAGTCATGGCTACCCAGGCCAGTGCCATTACCTTTCTTTCTACGCCTGGCCAGGCCTATCATGACGGAATGGGTTTTGTACAGTTTTATTTTGGTTTGCCGATTGCGATGGTGGTGATCTGTTATACGTTCATCCCGATTTACAACCGCTTGAAGGTATTTACGGCCTATGAATACCTGGAAAACCGTTTTGACCTGAAAACCCGTTCACTCGCCTCGATATTGTTTTTGGTACAACGCGGACTCGGCACCGGACTGACCATTTATGCGCCTTCCATTATCCTGTCTACTTTATTGGGCTGGAACCTGACGATGCTCAACATCATCATCGGGATTTTGGTGATTATCTACACGTTTACCGGTGGGACAAAAGCCGTGAACGTTACCCAGAAACAGCAGATGTTCGTCATCATGACCGGGATGTTCATCACCTTTTTCATCATTTTGTACATGCTCCCGAATGACATGACCTTCAGCAATGCAATGAACATAGCCGGAGCCAACCACAAAATGGATATACTCGATTTTTCGATTGATCCGGAAAGCCGTTATACGGTATTATCCGGTATTACGGGCGGTTTCTTTTTGATGCTCTCTTATTTCGGGACAGACCAATCACAGGTGGGGCGTTACCTTTCGGGAAAATCCATCCGCGAAAGCCAAATGGGTCTCATCATGAACGGATTTTTGAAAGTACCGATGCAGTTTTTCATCTTATTGACCGGTGTGATGGTTTTTGTGTTTTTCCAGTTTAATGACGTACCGCTGAATTTCAATCCGGTGAACAAAGAAATCATCGAAAAATCACAGTATTCCAGCCAGTACCACCAACTCGAAAAACAACTGAAAGACCTTACCGAAGAAAAAAAGGAATACAACCTCTTGTACATCGACCACCTGAACCAGAATTACGACAATCCAATTCTCAGGAACCGCCTGGTGGCTTTGTCCGGAAAGGAAAAAGACCTGCGGGATCAGGCCAAAGACCTCATCAGCAAAGCCGACAGCCATGCCGAAACCAATGACAAGGACTATGTATTCCTGTATTTTATATTGAATTACCTGCCCTCCGGCTTGATAGGTTTGTTGTTGGCAGTTATCCTTTCGGCGGCCATGTCGTCTTCTGCCTCAGGTTTGACGGCTTTGGCTTCGACCACTTCGATTGATATTTACCGCCGCAACCTCAAGGAGCAAAAATCAGACAAGCACTATGTGAATGCCACCAAATTCTTCACCTTGGTCTGGGGCCTCATCGCTATTGGGTTTGCCTGTATCAGTGCGTTGTTTGAAAACCTTATTCAATTGGTAAACATCATTGGTTCGATTTTCTATGGTACGGTGTTGGGCATCTTTCTTGTTGGGTTTTACTTCAAATATGTTAAGGCGAATGCGATGTTTATTTCGGCCTGCCTGAGCCAACTGATTATCTTCCTGATATTTTACTTTGCGATTTTCAGCCAGCCTTCCGGACAGGAAAAACTGGGCTACTTGTGGCTGAACTTCATCGGGGCGGTGCTCACTATCGGTTTTTCGCTTATTTTACAATTGACCAATTATTCAAACAAAAAAGTAACGGCATAAAAAAACCACGGATTCAAAATCAAATCCGTGGTTTTTTTTAACAAAGAAGGGAATTTATTTTTTACTCCACTCCCTGATGCTGTCGTTGTTCATTTTTACATAATCGTCATTCTTGGCTTTTTCAGCTGCAGCCAAAGACAATTTAGCGGTAGCAATGGCTCCGGTTTTGTCACCCATTTTTGCCTGGATCAATGATTTTTGGCGTAAGTACCAGAATGGGGTATCTTCTCCTGCTTTGGTCATGCCTACTGCTTTGTTGATGTAGTCTAGGGCTTTGTTCATATCGCCGTTCGATTGCAGGAAGTACTGTGCCGAAGAAAAATAATCGTTGGCAGTTGGTCCGGCCAAGGTTTTCTCAATGCTCGCCATGGCAGTTTTCTGGGTTGGTACACTGAATTTTACAGATACCATGGTTTTTTCCCAGGCAATGTCAAGGGTTGCCCCGTCATTGTTGATGTTGTTGATACCGATAGAAAAAGTTTCCACATTGTTACCCAAAGCGATTGGGTCTACATTGGTAGATACCATTACTTTTTTCTCATCCCAGTTTTCAGGAGTACCCCAGTTGTCTGTAGTGGAATAAAAGATAACTTCCCACATATCCGCTTTTGGCAGCGTGTATAAGGCATACTTTCCTTTTTTCAAAGTAGCGCCGTTAATCACGACATCATCGCTGAATGATACAGTGGTATTGGCATTGGCACCGGTTCTCCAGACTTTTCCGAAAGGAACCAAATCACCAAAAACAATTCTTCCCTTGGCACTCGGGCGGGAATATTCAACAGTTACATCAGTCAATCCTACCACTTGTGTCAAAACCGATTTTGGGCTTGGCTGTGGGGTTTTTACTTGTGCTTCGATGGTCGAACTGACAACCATCATGGCCAATAAACAGATAATTTTTTTCATGAGTTAGATTTTAAGTTTGCCCAAAATTACAAATTGTAAGTCGGACTATTGTTAATTTAAACTTAAATAGTAATTATTTTGTTTAACTTATAATAAAAATAGTTAAACATTTTATACCTTTACTAACTTAAAATTTACCATGAAAATATACACCCTGCATTCCAAACAAAAGTTACCCATTAGTATTGAAGCGGCCTGGGATTATTTCTCAGACCCAAAAAACCTCGAAAATATCACGCCAAAAAGCATGCAGTTCAAAACCCTTTCAGGAGATGACCGCAAGATGTTTCCGGGCCAGATCATCCAATACATCGTCACGCCAATATTGGGTATTCCGATGAAATGGGTCACCGAAATCACCCATGTGGAAAACGGAAAGTATTTTGTTGACGAACAACGTTTCGGCCCTTATGCCTTGTGGCACCACAAACATTTTTTTACCGAAATTGAAGGCGGTGTCGAAATGGAAGACATCGTCGATTACAAACTGCCAATGGGTATTTTGGGGCAACTGGTGCATCCGTTTCTCGTAAAACCCAAGTTGAATGAAATATTCGAATTCAGGAAGAAGAAACTAATCGAACTCTTTGGGGCGTTCCAAACCAAATAAAATGAAAAAAATACTACTTATAGGCGGCTCTTACGGCATCGGCCTGGCCATCGCAAAAGAATTACAAAACGGAAACCGTGTATTTGTGGCTTCACGTACGCAGGAGAACCTCAGCCAAACAGAGGTAATACACATCCCATTTGATGCAGCCACAGATATATTAGATGTCAGCGTACTTCCTGAAGTGCTTGATGGTTTGGTTTATTGCCCGGGCAGCATCAACTTACGCCCATTCAAAGGAATAAAGCCGGAAGCCTTTGAAAGTGACCTGCAAATCAATTTTATCGCTATGGTCAAAGTGATACAGGCCGTTTTACCCAAACTTACGGCCTCCGAACAATCCAGTATTGTGCTTTTCAGTTCGGTTGCGGCCACTATGGGAATGCCTTTCCATACCAGTGTTGCCGCTTCCAAAGGAGCGATTGAAGGCTTTGCCAAGGCATTGGCCGCAGAATATGCCCCTAAAATAAGGGTGAATGTCATTGCACCATCATTGACTGATACACCATTGGCCGACAAATTCCTGAACAATGAAGCAAAAAGGGAAAAGTCTGCCGAAAGGCATCCGTTGAAAAGATTCGGCACTCCTGAAGATATGGCGCAGATGGCTGCATTCCTGCTCAGTGAAAAAAGCAGTTGGATTTCCGGGCAAATTTTTCACGTAGACGGCGGCATGTCTACTTTATTGGTAAATGCTTAACTTTAACTCATGATAGTTTTCTGGTTTCGGCGCGACTTACGGTTGGATGACAACGCAGGATTGTTTCATGCCCTGAAAAGCGGTGAAGCAGTTTTGCCGATTTTTATTTTTGACGAATCCATCCTTTCTCAATTGCCCAAAGATGATGCCCGGGTGACCTTCATCTACCAACAGTTGGAAAAAATACAGCGACAATTGCAGCAGATAGGAAAATCACTGGCCGTCTTCCACGGAAAGCCGTTTGAAGTTTTCACCCAACTGCTTGCTGAAAATACTGTCAGCGCGGTATATACCAACCACGATTATGAGCCTTATGCCCGCAAACGCGATTTGGAACTGTACCACTTTTTCAAGGAAAAGAACGTTGCATTCAAAACCAGTAAAGACCAGGTGATTTTTGAAAAAAGCGAGGTAACCAAAGACGACGGTACACCTTATGTAGTCTATACGCCATATTCAAACAAATGGATGGCCCTTTTCCGGGAAACCCAACTGCTGCATTACACTTCAGAAAACCAGCTGGAAAAGTTAGCGTCTCATGCCTACCCTTTCCTTGGGCTGGATGACATCGGGTTTGAAGTTTCGCCTATAAAAGTACCTGCTTACGATATTTCAGACCCACTCATTGACCACTACGAAGCCACGCGTAATTTTCCGGCTTTGGACAAAACTTCCCACTTGGGCATTTACCTGCGTTTTGGCGCCGTTTCTGTGCGTAAGATGGTTTCAAAGGCCTTGCAAAGTGCCAACCCGACCTTTTTGAAGGAACTCATTTGGCGGGAATTTTTCATGCAGATTTTATGGCACTTTCCACATACCGTAAATCAAAGTTTCAAACCCAAATACGATGCCATCCAATGGATGAACAACGAAGATTTATTCCAAAAATGGTGCGAGGGTAAAACCGGTTATCCTTTTGTGGATGCCGGAATGCGCGAACTCAACGCCACCGGTCACATGCACAACCGCGTACGCATGATTGTAGCCAGTTTCCTCTGCAAACACTTGCTGATTGACTGGCGCTGGGGGGAAACCTATTTTGCCATCAAACTGCTCGATTATGAACAATCGAGTAATGTGGGCAATTGGCAATGGGCGGCCGGAAGTGGGGTTGATGCAGCGCCCTATTTCAGGATATTCAACCCTTCAGAGCAAATCAAGAAATTTGACAAAGAACTCCAATACATCAAAAAATGGATTCCTGAATTTGGCACTGCTGCCTATCCGGACCCCATCGTAGACCACAAGGATGCCCGTGAAAAATGCCTGAAGGTTTATAAGCAAGCCGTGGGCTAGACAGCGTTGATGTGCTGTATTTGCTGTGCATTCAATTCCCTGAAATCACTGATGACGGAATCAGCCAACGAATAATCCTGCAATTTCGAATGGAAACTGTCATAACCAATGCAGTAAATCCCGGCGGCTTTGGCAGCGATAATCCCATTGGTACTGTCTTCAATCACGATGCAGTTTTCTACCGGTGTTTGGGCCAATTCGGCGGCTTTCAGGAAAATGGCCGGATGCGGTTTTGATTTGGGAAAATCTTCCCCGGAAACAATGTGCGAAAAGTACTGGTGCAGCCCAAAACGGTTGAACACCCGATTGATGGTTTCTTTCGAGGCCGAAGATGCGACCACCAGTTGCAGGTTGTTTTGGTACAAATCCTTGATTAAATCTTCCACGCCTTCAAGCAGGTACAAATCTTCTTTTTTATCGAAGGCTTCGTTGAACAGGCTCCTTTTTTTCAGGACAAGTTGGGGGACTTCTTCCGAAAGCCTGAACTGTTCTTTGAGTTTTTCAAAGATATTTTTGGTGGAATTTCCGGTAAATGAAGCATACAACTCAGGGGAAATATCGATTTCAAGCAGTTTGAAATGCTCGTGGTAAGCATAATGGTGTACCGGTTCGGTATCGATAATCACACCATCCATATCAAAAATTACCGTTTGGATCATGGCTTGTTTTTTAAAAGATAACGGATGACGGTTTCGGCGGCAAACAATCCGAAAAGACCCGGCATGTAACTGTTGGTGCCGTAAAACGATTTTTTGTAATTGGAGCCATCGGTCATTTTCAGGCTGGTTTCATCCTGTATTTCAGATGAAAAAACGACTTTCAGTTTGTTGATATTGACTTTTTTCAATCTTTTCCTGATGGTTTTGGCAAACACGCAGTTGATGGTATTGCTGATGTCGGCCACCTTCACTTTGGAGGCTTCCATTTTACCGCCGGCACCCATACTGGAAATGATCTTGACCCTTTTCCGTTTGGCGGAAATGATAAGGTTGAGCTTGGGCGTCACACTGTCGATACAATCGAGTACATAGTCGTATTTTTCTTCGATTATGTCAAAAGCGCGTTCTGGTGTGAGGAATTCCTGCACTTTAATCAAATTCAGTTCCGGGTTGATGTCCATGAGCCGCTCACCCACCACCTCGATTTTCGATTTTCCTACCGTGGAATGCAAGGCGGGCAACTGCCTGTTGATGTTGGTGATATCGACCACATCGCCGTCTACGATGGTCAGGTTTCCGACCCCGGCCCTTGCCAGGAACTCTGCCGCAAACGAACCGACACCTCCTACACCAACCACGAGTACGTGGGCATTTTTTAAATTTTCAAGACCTTCTTTTTTGAACAAGAGCTCTGCCCTTTCCTGCCACTTTGCCATACTGTTATATTTTGAAAACTGCTTTATAATTACTTTTTATTTGATTTTGGAGTTGTTCCAAAGTCAGGTTTTTATAGGTTGCCGCCAATTGGTATACTTCCTCAAGGCTTTCTTCAATCGTATCCGTTTCGAGGAAAAAACGGTCATCCGGCACCGATTGGAATACTTCTTTCAGTTCAGGATTGCGCAATAAATATTTCCCGAATGACAGGTAAAACCCATTGTCGAGCAATTGCTTGGCGACCTGACTGTTTTTTGAAAAGCCGTGGATGACCATGGGTACCGTAATTTTTAACCGGTTTTTTATTTCAATCAACTCCTGGTAAGCGCCCACCAGATGCAGCACCAACGGCTTTTGGAATTTTTCGGCCAAAGCCAGCTGCATTTCAAAAACGGTCACTTGCAATCCGAAAGGAACTTCAATCCGTTTGTCCAATCCGCACTCTCCGAATGCCAGACAATGGGGCAAAGATAATTTTTCTGCAATGGTTTTCAAATCAGTTTCCAACCGCGTTTCGTCAATATACCAAGGATGGATACCAATGGAATAGGTGGGAATTTTATCATCAAACTGCCACGGGTATTGGTTGACCAATTCCAGGATGTCGGGATGGGCTGTAAAATGATGGGTATGCAGGTTGAAATAAAGCATCAGTCGTGGAATTTTTTCACACCAGCCAATATGGACGTCTTCAAATCGTTTTCCAGAGGCACAACCGGACAGGAATATTCGTGGTTGTAGGCACAATAAGGGTTGTAGGCTTTATTGAAATCAATTTCCCAAATGGGTAAGGCTGAAATTTCCATGTCAATATATCGGCCGCCAATGTAGCTTTCCTTACCGCAGGTCAAATCAGAAAACGGAAGGAAAAGTGCATTTTTATACTTGGCCCTTTTGATGAGTGCTACATTTTGGTAAACATTGAGTTTGTATTCTTCCCCATCAATACTGAAAAACAATTCGCCGTATTTGCGGTACTCCGGCAGCCTTGAGGTAGAGGTTTTCATTTTAAAAACCTTCTCTTTTTTTGTCCTCACGAAATGGGCCTTTACAATATATTTCTCATTGATTGGGAAAAATTCCAGTGTCTTGAATACCTTGAAATCTTCATCGGTCAAGGGGCTTTTTTCTTTATTGGCATAGTCTGCATTGAGTTCGTCCTGAAATTCTTTGGCGGTTTGGACTGTTTTCTCCTGGGCGTGGCTCCAAAGAAAAAGCGAAAACAGTAAGAAGGAAAAGTATTTTTTCATTGTTCATTTTTTACAAAAATAATCCATAAAACACAGACGTTGCAAATTTTGGCCCATATTTAACCAGAGAACTGAATAAGCATTGGTTTTATCAACGAAACCGCTTCAAAAAACTTTGTACCTTTGCAGGCAAGTAACTCCACAGATGTTAAAAAACGCTTTTCGCCGCTATTTCAACAATTTCAAGGGCTTTTCGAGGGAAGTCTGGATACTCACACTCATCACCTTCATCAACCGTGCTGGCACGATGGTATTGCCGTTTTTGTCGAAATACCTTAAAGAAGACCTGCATTTTTCCTACAGTCAGGTGGGTTGGATTATGGTGTGGTTCGGCATCGGGTCAATGGCAGGTTCGTGGCTCGGCGGCAAGCTTTCAGACAAGATAGGCTTTTATAAAATCATGATTTTCAGCTTACTTACCAGCGGAATGCTCTTTTTTGTCCTGCAGTTTGTAACCAGTTTTGAAGGCTTGTGTTTCAGTATGTTTGCCATTATGGTCGTGGCCGATATGTTCCGCCCGGCCATGTTTGTATCGTTGGGCGCTTACGCCAAACCCGAAAACCGCACCCGTGCGCTGACTTTGGTGCGTTTGGCTATCAACCTGGGCTTTGCTACCGGGCCAGCGCTGGGTGGATTGATCATCATGAACATCGGATACAAAGGCCTGTTCTGGGCCGATGGTGGTACCTGTATATTGGCCATATTGATTTTTGCACTATTGGTGAAGGAAAAGAAAAAACCGGCCACAGACCAGGAAGAAATCCGATTGTTGGAAGCCCAACGCGTGTCGGTATTCCGCGACAAGCCTTTCTGGATTTTCCTGACTACCTGTGTGATTACGGGCATATTGTTTTTCCAACTCTTTACCACCATGCCGCTGTATTACAAAGAACAGTTTGATTTGTCTGAATTCCAGACCGGATTATTGCTCACGCTCAACGGGCTGATGATTTTCTTTCTCGAAATGCCGATAGTAAGCTATGTGGAAAGAAACCAATTGAATAAAGTTAAAGTGGTATCGGTAGGTTGTTTGCTGATGGGAATCAGTTTGTTCCTGTTACTCATCAATATATGGGTGGGCATTCTTATTATCATGATGCTGTTCATGACCTTTGCCGAAATGTTTTCGTTCCCTTTTTCTAATTCGTTTGCGATGAGCCGTTCCCCCAAAGGCCATGAAGGCCGTTACATGGCCATTTTCACGATGAGTTTCAGCCTGGCGCATATTTTAAGTGCCAAAGTCGGAATGGAAATTATCGATGCATTTGGCTACCAGATGAATTGGGCCTTTATGGGATGTCTCGGATTGATTGGGACCTTTTTGGGCTTTTGGGTCATGCGCTTGGTGGCCGAAGAGAAGAAACTGGGAAAAATATAACCTACAAATAAGCTTTCCTGATTTCCTGCAGGGTTTCATCAGAATTAATCAGTTTACTGATGATTTCTCTACGCAATAGGGCAATGTCCTCCCCTTTTAAGTATTTGGCCCAGGCGGTTTCCTCCAAAAGTTGCCGGATTTGTTTGATGCGTTTGGTGGTTTCGGCTGCCGTCCGCAACAGGGCATCAGGCGGTTGGGCTTTGCTTTCTTTATGGAAAAACTGCACGGTTTGGTTGTCAAAATCGGCTTCAATAAAATACAGTTTATCTACTTCATTGTCCGGATGAAAATCTGTCCATCGGGCAAAACCAAGCTGGAATTTGTTTGCTGGTTTTCCCGTCCGTTCGAGCCGCCAACGGCAATTGGCCGCCCTTCCCCAATGGTCAGACAAACGATAAACCCCGTCTTCTGTAAAATAATAACTGCTCCCCGATTTGCTTTTATAGTTCGGATTGAGACCATTAACAGTAACCTGATCCGCTTCGTGAAAAATACAAAAGGTATGCTTGTGAAAATTATGACGGTTGTAATTTTTGCTCATCACTGCAAATATAAGCTTTCCCGGAAGAAGCCATTTGCTATTCCTTAAAATTTAGTTAAATAACTATAAAAATAGTTGTGTAACTAAATTTATAGTTATACATTTGGATTGAGTTAGATTAAACGTTCAGACAATAATCCATCCTTATTTTAATGGTAAGGGTGGATTTAAAAAAAAAATTATGCAAAAGTTGACCAACAAGGAAGAAGAAATCATGCACATTTTGTGGAAGCTCAAAAAAGCCTTCGTAAAGGATGTCATGGCCGAAATCACGGAAGAACAACCCCACTACAATACCCTTTCGACCATCATCCGCAACCTGGAGGAGAAAGGCTATGTAGGCCACAATGCCTATGGCAATACCCACCAGTACTTTCCGGTAATTAAATTGGAAGACTACCGCAAATCATTCATGAGTACGGCCATTGACAATTATTTCAACAGTTCTTACAAGAACATGGTGTCTTTTTTCGCACAGGAAGACAAGATTTCGGCAGAGGAATTACGTGAAATCCTAGAAATTATAGAGAAACGTAAATAATTGAAAAGATGGGAGAACTAAGCATATACCTTTTGAAATCGAGCGGCCTGATTGCTGCCTTTTTCCTGTCGTATCATTTGTTGCTCAGGAAAGAAACCTTTTTCACCTCAAACCGTTGGTTTTTATTGGCCGGATTGTTGACTTCTGTAGTACTGCCTTTGTTCTTTATCAAAAAGATAGTATGGGTGGAAAGGCCGAAAATAATCGAAGCGGCAGATTTTACAAATGTCGTGCACCAAACCGGCGGAACCATTGCAAAAAATATTCCTGCCGCCAACCCTATCGATTGGATGCAGCTGGCGCTGATGGGTTATGTTTTGGTGGTTTCGGTTTTGCTCCTGAAAATAGCCTTCAATATTATTTCGTTGTTCCGTTTGTTGCACAACCAAAAAGTGGAAAAACAGGAAACCTTCGCCATGGTTGACCTTAAAGAAAACATCGCCCCGTTTTCGTTCTTTAACTTTATCGTTTTCAATTCGAGCCTTTATACCCAAA
>CAZXRX010000019.1:0-41377 GCA_964642945.1 uncultured Flavobacterium sp.
ATAATAAGAACAGCATTAAATCAAGACGGTTGCAATGTTAGAAACAAAGCGTTAATGTTTGAATTTAGTTCAGAAAAAAGTGTCTTTGAATTACAATTCCAACAAGTAGAAGCAGAGAAAATTGAAAAGGTATTAGGTCGTGAAACGACTGATGAAGAAAATGAAATTGTAAGAAACAGACGTGATTTTGCAGTTGACGATGTATTTTGCAAAGGATGTGAAGATAAATTTACAAATATAGAAACTCAATTTAGCAAAAAAATACTTCCGAAATTTAAAGAAGCAGATTTAACAAATGTAGAAAGTATTCTATTAACCGTTGAAGATTCAAAACCCTTTAGAATGTTTTTCTTGATGCAGTTTTACAGGGCATCAATTTTTACTAATGATTTTGATTTACCATTACCATTACGTGAACTATTAGCTGATAGCAGCTATCAATTGAATTTGATAAATATACATTTCTAGAAGAAAAATTAAAACTATTTGATGATAATTACTTCAAATCCTTAAAAAAAGGGTAATCTTCAGCCTTTCAACACATTAGTCTTTCAAACTATTTTCAATACCTACCATTAACTAATAACAATTTCAACGGTAATTGTGGTGGCTTCCACGCTAAAGACGGCGCTTCCGTAGACTTTTGTTAACATGGCTTGTAATTTTTTAATGGCTTGTACAGTCGTAAATATATAAAATTCAAAAATAATCTGGGTTGTGAAGGCTTGTAAAATCTGAGAAAAGTAAAATAAAATATACTTTTAGTAAATTTTATTTGTCAATATGTAAAATATACTTTACATTTGATTTGAATTTAAACACTTTATTTATGAAAACACATTTTTTATTCCCGAACCAATACAAAAAAATAGGCTGGTTTTTACTTGGCTTGGGTATCACTTTGCATGTGATGGTTGGTTATATTTATCCGCAATGGGACAACCGTTTTGTGGTAAAGGTTTTTGCCCTTATCGATGACGGATTGAACTCCAATACCAATTGCTGTGCCGTCATTGAAAACTCAATAGCCGATGAACTGTACCTGATTTTGATTATAGCCGGAGGTTTGCTGGTTGGGTTTTCCAGATTGAAATCTGAGGATGAATTCATTTCGAAAATCCGTTATGAAAGCCTAGTGTGGGCCACCTACTTTAATTATGGGCTGATTGTGTTCTTTACGTTGTTTGTGTATGGTTTGTCATACCTCAATGTTTTGTTTTATAATATCTTTACGTTATTGCTGTTTTTTATAATCCGTTTCCATTTCATGATTTACAAACTCAATAAAACTTCCGGCGATGACGAATAACCTAAAAGTACTGCGGGCCATGCGGAACATTTCGCAGGAAGATCTGGCCAAACAAATTGCCGTAAGCAGGCAGACGATTAATGCGATGGAAAAAGGCAAATACGTACCCTCCACTGTCTTGGCTTTAAAACTCGCACGGTATTTTGAAATAAAGGTGGAAGAAATTTTCAGCTTGGAATCTACCGATTAAAAAAATCCCATCTGCCGGGGCGGATGGGATTTTTGTTATTTGCTGAATTTTGAAATGCCGTTGCGGAGCCAGGCGGCGTATGCTTCGATATCGGGCGTATAAGGCACCGGTGTGTTGAGTTCTTTTTCGTCTTCCGGATTGAGCAACACATAAAACGGACGCGAATTGTTGTTGAAACGTTGTATCTGGAATTCACTCCATTTTTCTCCAATGGTATTGATTTCGTTGCCGTTTTCCTTAGAGATGTACCATTCGTTTTGCGGTAATTCCTTTTTGTCATCCCCATAAAGTGACACCAACACCACTTCGTTTTTCAATATGTTGAGCACTTTTTCGTCAGACCACACATTGTTTTCCATCAATCGGCAATTCACGCATTGCTTTCCGGTAAAATCGATAAGCAACGGTTTGTTTACTTTTTTGGCATAAGCCAAACCTTCCTGATAATTTTCAAACGACACCAGGCTATGAACGGTATACACGGCACCTTCAGGCAACGCTTCGGTCTTGATTTCTGCTACACTTCCACCGAAACCTTGCGGACTTTCACTATAAGTCATTGGCGGCGGAAAGGCAGAAACCAATTTCAGCGGCGCGCCCCATAGGCCGGGAACCAGGTAAACGGTAAAGGCCAAAGTCACCAATCCGAGCAACATCCTGCCCACCGAAATAGACGATAACGGGCTGTCGTGCGGTAAGGTGATTTTGCCGAACAGATACAGGGCCAATGCACCAAAAATAGCGATCCAGATGGCGATGAAAACTTCGCGCTCGAGCCAATGCCAATCCATTCCGATATCGGCATTGGAAAGGAATTTAAAAGCCAGCGCCAATTCGATGAATCCGAAAACCACTTTCACGGTATTGAGCCATCCGCCCGATTTTGGCATTTTGCCCAATAAATTCGGTACGAGGGCAAAGAACATGAAAGGCAGGGCCAATCCGAGCCCGAAACCGAACATCGCCATCGATAAAATAACAGCTCCGCCGTCTGAATTCAGCGAAGTCCCGAACACAAAGCCCAAGGCCGGGCCAATGCACGAAAACGACACGATGATCAGGGTCAATGCCATGAAAAAGATGCCAATCAGTCCGCCTGAATTCGACTTGCTGTCTACCTTATTGGAGAGGCTGTTGGGCATGGTGATTTCAAAAGCCCCGAAAAAGGAAATGGCGAAAGTCACGAAAATGGCAAAGAAAAAGAGGTTCAGGTAAACATTGGTGGAAATTTCAGAAAAAATATCGCGGTTCACCCCTTCCAAAAGGTGGAATGGCAGGGTGAAAACCAAACAAATCGCTATGATACAGAAGCCGTAAAACAAGGCATTGAACTTCCCTTTGGAGGCTTTGCCCGATTGTTTCAGGAAGAAACTCACCGTCATCGGAATCATCGGAAACACACAGGGCGTAAAGGTGGCGAGTATACCCCCGAAAAACGACAGTATAAAAATTTTCCAGAACCCTTTTTCGTTGTTTTCCGGTTTTTCGGTTGCCGGCGCAGCCTGCTGGATGGTAGCGGTTTGGGTAGTATCAATAGGGTTTGACACCATAGGTACTTCGGGGGTTGCCACAGTATCTGTTACCGTGGAAGCTTCCACTACACTCGGAACATTTGGTAGGTCAAAAACAAAATCCTTGTTTTCATTGATGCACGATTCCTTGCAGACCTGGTATTCGAGGTTCAGCTTGATTTTGGCCCACTTAGGGTTGGTTAATTTTACTTCCTGGGTAATGGTTACCTGGTGCTCAAAATAATATTCGTCTACGCCAAAAACCTCATTGAACTGCTTTTTATATGGGCTTTCCTTGGCTTTTCCCACCAATTCAAAATTTCCTTTGGCGTCCTTGAAAGTGAGTACCATTGGTAAAGGCCCGTCATCTGGGGTGAACTGCGAATACACATGCCAGCTTTCCTCAATGGTTCCGTTGAGGATCAGGTTGTAATTGGTAGCACTTATTTTTTCGACTTTTGATTTCCATTTTACGGGTTGTTTGACTTGCCCGGAAACGTGGGCCACCATCAAAAATGCCAGTAACAAATAAATTATTTTTTTCATGTAAGGGTACAGATTTGTAAAATTTTGGTTGTATTTGGGGTTACCCTGAAACGGTCATCCTGTCTTTTTCCTACAATCCAGAGTACCTGATTGTCAGAACACAAGAGCCAGGCTTCCTGTTTTTCGGGCAACGACATTTTTTCATCCTTGAAGTACTTGCCCAATTTCTTTTTGCCTTTCATCCCAAACGGGTAAAAATAGTCGCCTTCGTCCCATTTCCGGAGGGTTAAAGGGAAATTCAGCAGGTCTTCATCGACAAATATACAATTTGAATCGGGTTGTGAAATGTCAGTTACATTACAAAATGTAAATTTTAAGGGAATATTAACGTGCCCGGTATTTTTCTCAATCTGATAACTTCCGACAGATGTTTCCTTCTTCAAAGATAAAATGAGTTGGTTCCTGTCTTTGAGTAAGAGATGTGTGGGGGAAAATACCTGTTTGCCCGACTGTGCCTCAGGCAGCTTGTAGATATCCTCCCAGGCCGTAAACCCAAAACCATTCAACCAATGGTACAGATAGCTGTTGCGGTTGGGTAATTTGTTCAACTGTTGCAGGTCGAAATGGTAATCGCCATTTATAGTCTGTTTGCCCACTTCAGAAAAAACAATACTGGCTGCATCGTTTGCCATTGAAGCTGTTTCCAGCAGGTACTTCTGGGTCTTTTGGAAGGCCTGGAGAAAATCAGGATTCAATTCCTTCAGAACCGGCGTCAGGTGGTGGCGGATTTTATTCCTTAAATAGTCATCAGAAGCATTACTCGCATCTTCCCGCCATTGAAGTTGGTTTGCCTTGGCGTAATTTTCAATATCTTCCCTGGAAAATGGCAGTAATGGCCTTACTATTTTGTCGTTTTGCGCAGGAATGCCCAACAATCCGTCCAATCCGGTGCCCCGCGATAAATTAATCAGGAAGGTTTCCAGATTGTCATCGGCATGGTGGGCCGTCAGCACGTAAGCTGCCTGTTGTGCTTCCATTTGTTCATAAAACCAATTGTAACGCAAATTCCTGGCAGCAACCTGTGTCGAAAGTTTGTGGGTTGAAGCGTATTTTTTGGTGTCAAAATAAGCAACCCGACACCGAATGTTGTTCTTTTCGGCATACTCTTCCACAAAAGCGGTTTCCCGGTCGCTTTCCTTTCCCCTAAGGCCAAAATTGCAATGTAAAATACCAAACGGAACTTCCATGGCCTTAAACAAGTGAACCAACACCATGCTATCTAACCCGCCACTTACGGCAATAAAAAAATTACCCTCCAGCAGGAAAGGAAAATGTTGTGCAATGTGTTGCCGAAAGGATGACTCCATATTCAAAAGTAACAAATTATTCGGATTGCAGTACTTCAAACATGGCTTTGGCTTTGAGGAGGCATTCTGCATATTCTTTTTCGGGTTCAGATAGCGAGGTGATGGCGCTTCCGACCGAAAAAGACAGGTATTGGTTTTGGGCATTGTATAAAATACTGCGGATGACCACATTGAAATCAAAATCATTGTCGGGTGTAAAATACCCAACTGCCCCGCTGTACAAACCGCGTTTGGTGGCTTCAAGTTCTTCAATAATCTGCATGGCCGAAATTTTCGGGGCGCCGGTCATGCTGCCCATCGGAAAAGTCGTTTTGATAATTTCAACCACCGGTGTCGTTTGGTCCACCTGGGAAGTAATGGTCGAAATCATCTGGTGTACTTGTTTGAAAGTATAAATCTGGCACAATTCGGCTACTTCGACCGATTTTTTTACAGCCGTGCGTGACAAATCGTTGCGCACCAAATCGACTATCATGATGTTTTCGGAGCGCTCTTTGGGGTTTTGAGCCAGTTCCTTTTTGGAATTTTCATCCGCAATTGGGTCTTCAAAACGCCTGGAGGTACCTTTAATCGGTTGGGAAATGATTGTACTGCCTTCTTTTCTGAGGTAACGTTCTGGCGAGGCCGACATCAGGTAATGGTGAGCGATTTTGAAATAAGTGGCAAAGGGCGGTTCAGAAATGTTGTTGAGCTTCCGGTAAATGCCTACCGGATTGATCTGGGCGTTTTCTGCATAAAATTCCTGACAGAAATTGGCTTCGTAAATATTACCCAAATGGATGTGTTCGAGCATTTTTTCTACCTTTTGAAGGTAATCTTCTTTTGGAATGCGGGCCTTTATATCGGTTACAACCTGACTTTCAGCTCTGAAATGGCGGCTGTTTGTAATGGACAAAAAATCAGCTTCCATTTCTTCCTCACACATAGGCAGGTACGCCATTTCGAGTTGGTCGCCGTTAAGCAAAAACAGTTTTTTCGGCTGAAAGAAAAACAAATCAGGAAATCCCAGCCCGTCAAAATGGGTAGAAACCAGTTTTTCGGTATCGTTTTTCAGGTCGTAAGACAAATAGCCGAAAAGCCAATCCTTGGTTTGGGATTGGTATTGCTGCAGGTCATCAAAGGCATGGTAATAATCGGTTGACAATGAAGTCAGCGCCTCTGCAGCCAAAACGCAGTCAAAACTACTGTATTTTTGCGCGTATTGGTTGGAGTCGAGAAAAACCACTTCACGGAATTGATTGCCCCACAACAAAAGCTGTTGTTTGAATACTTCAGGATGTTCAATTTTTCTGGAAATAATCGTTCTCAAAAGAGGGCTGTTTGGGTTTCAAAAATACAACAAAAATCAGTATTGAAAACATTGTTAATAACCCATTGATTTACAATAGGATTTTGGTTTTGGAAATCTTTTATCTTTGTTTTAACTAACCAAAAAACTATTTAACTATGAGACTTGCAATTATTATTGTACGAATACTTCTTGGCGGCATGATGGTATTCGCAGCGGTAGCTTATTTCCTTGAATTGGGAGAGCAACCCAAACCCACAGGAGACATGGCTACCGTGATGGGCGGATTCATGGCGGCCAAATACCTGTTTCCGCTGGTAAAAATAACCGAACTGCTGTGTGGCATCTGCCTGATTACCGGAAAATTCATGAAAGTAGCCCTATTGGCTTTGTTGCCGGTAACCGTAAACATCCTGTTGCTGCATATTGCCATCGCACCTGCAGATACCCCTATGGCAGCTGCCCTTTTTGCTGCAAACATTTTTTTAATTTACGCCCACTGGGGAAGCTACAAACATTTGTTCACGACCTGATACTTACCTATCATAAAACAAAAAACCCGCCGATTTGGCGGGTTTTTTTATTGTAATCAAAGCGTATTGTTAAACATGCAAAGCCCTGTTGTCAGTAGCAGCCAAGGCGGCTTCTTTCACGGCTTCGGCAAAAGTTGGGTGCGCGTGTGACATTCTGGAAATGTCTTCGGCACTGGCCCTGAATTCCATAGCGGTTACGGCTTCGGCAATCAGGTCGGCACAACGTGCGCCAATCATATGGATGCCCAATACTTCATCGGTTTTGGCATCAGCCAGAATTTTTACAAATCCGTCAGTATCACTGCTGGCCCGTGCCCTACCCAATGCTTTGAATGGGAAACTTCCGGCTTTATAAGCCACGCCATCGGCTTTGAGTTGTTCTTCGGTTTTTCCTACTGCGGCCACTTCCGGCCAGGTATATACCACACCAGGAATGAGGTTGTAATCAATATGCGGTTTTTGTCCGGCCAGGATTTCCGCTACGACCACCCCTTCTTCTTCGGCTTTATGGGCCAACATGGCACCACGTACCACATCGCCTATGGCATAAATATTAGGCACATTGGTCTGCATGTGGTCGTTTACTTCCACCATACCCCTGTCGGTAAGCTTTACTCCGGCTTTGTCGGCGTTCAATCCGTCGGTATACGGACGACGACCCACAGCCACCAAACAGTAATCGCCTTCTAGTGAAATGGTTTCCCCTTTGGCATTATCGGCCTGTACGGTAACGGTTTTTCCTTTTTTCTCCACTGATTTTACTTGGTGGGAAGTGTAGAATTTCATGCCTTGTTTTTTAAGCACTTTGGTCAGTTCTTTCGACAAACCGGCATCCATTCCTGGGATAATCCTGTCGAGATATTCCACCACTGAAACCTGGGCACCGAGACGCAGGTAAACCTGTCCGAGTTCAATCCCGATAACCCCACCGCCAATAATGACGAGGTGTTTGGGTACTTCCGGCAATTTCAAGGCTTCTGTTGAAGTGATGATGCGGTCTTTATCCAGTTTGATAAAAGGCAACGTAGACGGTTTGGAACCCGTTGCAATAATAATATTTTTGCTTTCGATGGTTTCAGACTTGCCATCGGCTTTGGTGATTTTGACTTTGGTGGCACTTTCAAACGAACCGACGCCTTCAAAAACGGTAATCTTATTTTTGTCCATCAGGAATTTCACGCCACCCGAAGTCTGGTCAACCACTGCCTGCTTGCGGGCAATCATTTTCTCGAGGTTGACTTTTACCTTTCCGGATACTTCGATGCCGTGATCGGCGAAATGCTGCAATTCTTCATAATGGTGTGAAGAGGCCAGCAATGCCTTGGATGGAATACAGCCTACATTGAGGCAGGTACCACCCAAAGAAGGATATTTTTCTATAATGGCGGTTTTGAAACCCAATTGGGCACAACGGATGGCAGACACATATCCGCCTGGGCCCGAACCTATAATGACTACGTCAAATGAATTCATGGTATATTGTTTTTTGGTGAGGCAAATTTAAGAATTTAATTGCAAAAACTGAGGTAAAATTAAAGCCATCTGAAAGTATTTTTTGCTATTTTTGAAAGAAAACCCCATGAAGTATTTCAAATTGCTGTTCTTTTTGCTTCCCCAATTGTTTTTTTCGCAAACCGATTCCCATTTGTATGACATCATCGAAAACGTGAATGCCAAACGGATTGAAACCGATGTCAGGATTTTGGCCAATTTCGGCACCCGGAATACCTTTAGTGATACGGTTTCAAACAAACGCGGAATTGGTGCCGCCAGAAGGTGGATCAAATCAGAATTTGAAAAGGTTTCCAAAGATTGTAACAATTGTCTTGAAGTATTTTACCAGAAAGATTTTGTCACGACCAAAGACGGTGACCGCATCCCGAAAGATGCCTGGATTGTCAACGTGGCCGCCGTACAGAAAGGAACGAAGTTTCCCAACCGTTACATCATCATGACGGGCGATATTGACAGCCGCAATTCTGACACCATGGAATATTCCAAAGATGCTCCCGGAGCCAACGACAATGCCTCAGGAATGGCCGGAGCTATTGAAGCCGCCAGGGTCTTATCGAAATACCAATTTGAAAACAGTATTGTCTATCTGGGGCTTTCCGGAGAAGAACAGGGTTTGTTTGGCGGAAAAGGCTTTGCGGAATTTGCCAAAAAGAACAATTGGGAAATCATCGGCGTGCTCAACAACGACATGATTGGCAATATAGAGGGTGTAGACGGCGTGGTTGACAACCGCACTTTCCGCATTTTCTCTGAACCCACGCCGGTAACCGAAACCGAAAAAGAGCGGAAAGCAAGGCGTTCCTACGGCGGTGAAGTAGATGGCAATTCCAGGCAACTGGCCCGTTACATCCTCAAACAGGTAACCACCTACATGCCCGAAATGAACCCAATGATGGTCTATCGCGTGGACCGTTTTGGCCGTGGCGGACACCACCGTCCGTTCAATGACCTGGGCTATGCCGGGGTACGGATTATGGAAGCCCATGAAAATTACAACCGCCAGCATCAGGATACCCGTGTCGAAAATGGCATCAATTATGGCGATGTGATTGAGGGCGTCAATTTTGAGTATGCCAAAAAGATGGTTGCCGTGAATGCGATTGTATTGGCGGGGCTGGCATCTTCCCCTAAAGAACCCAAAAATGTGTTGATTGGCGGGATTGTAGAACCCAACACCAAACTGAAGTGGGAAAAACCCGATGACGATTCGATAGTAGGCTATAAAATTTATTGGCGCTTAACGACTTCCCCGCAATGGGAAAACAGCCGGTTGGTAGGCAATACAGACCATTTTGAACTGAAAGGCATCGTGATTGACAACTATTATTTCGGGGTGGCCGCAGTTTCAAAAAACGGACATGAAAGTGTGGTGGTTTTTCCGAAAGACATCATCCGTAAGTAGTTATACAGACCAAAGAAAATTAACTACATCGTTCACAAATCCATAACCCCAAAAAAAAATCCCGGTTGTCCGGGATTTTTTTATGCTGTTGCTTTGTTGTTCAGCTTGCTGTTTTTGTGGCTGAAACCGAAATAAATCAGCAGCCCAATCACCAACCAGCAAAAGAAGTAAATCCAGTTCCAGACGCTCAGTTCGGCCATCATATACAGGCAGCACACCAAGCCCAAAAGTGGAATCAGTGATAAATTTTGGCGCCAAGACCATACCGCAAAGTACATCAGGGCAATCAGGAAAATCCACATCGGGATTTTGTGCTTGAACAGGCTGAAACCACTTTCGTATTTGAGTGATTCGTCAATCGGCAGCTGGTCTACCACATTTTTGTAAACCGCATCATCTTCTGAAAAATTACTCAATATCTGCTCAAGGTCTGCCCCTTTTTCATTCGGATATTGTTCGTTCAGGTGCGTATAAATCTGTGCAGCCTGTGCTTTATCAAGGGAAGTCACTATGGTGGTAGGGTCGTTGATTTGTTTTTCGTTGGTGATAAAATCAAGGGTGTCCTGCTTGTTGACTGTAAAAGCTATGATAGCGCCCAACAACAACAATACCGGGAATACAAATTTCGAATTGACATAAGGCGTCTTGAATTTTCCTCTTGGGATGTCCGGCTTGTTCTGCAATACCAAAACCCCGGCACAAACCAGTACAAAGGCAAACAATGTTCCAATGCTGCACAAATCAGTCACCATGGTCAGGTTCAGGAACAAGGCAGGAACTGCCACTACAAAACCGGTCACGATGGTGGCATAGGAAGGGGTTTTGTATTTCGGGTGTACTTTCGAAAAACGTTTGGGCAACAAACCATCACGGCTCATACTCATCCAGATTCTCGGTTGTCCCATCTGGAAAACGAGCAGTACGCTGGCCATGGCTACGACGGCACTGACCGCAATAATACCCGACATCCATTTCAAATTCAGTTTATCGAACACAAAGGCCAAGGGGTCGCCCACGTTCAAATCGGAATATTTAACCATTCCGGTCAAAACCAAGGCGATGATGACATACAAAATGGTACAGATGATGATGGCCCACATCATTCCTTTTGGCAAATCCCGCTGGGGATCTTTGCATTCTTCGGCTGTGGTAGAGATGGCGTCAAAACCAATGTAGGCAAAGAAAACTGCCGATACGCCCTTCAGGATGCCTCCTACCCCATTGGGTGCAAATGGATCCCAGTTGGCCGTATCTACGTAAAATATCCCGACAGCGATAACGAGTAAAATGATGCACAATTTCACCACAACCATCAGGTTGCTGGCGTTACGGGATTCCTTCATACCACGATAGACCAGGGTAGTAATAATGATGATGATGAGCAAAGCCGGTAAATCTGCGACCAAATGGAAAGATCCAATGGTAGGCGAGGTCGTCCAGGCCGTATACGCCGCTTTTAATCCGTCAGATAAATTTTCGAAAGACTTTCCGCCCTGCATCAGTGCTGTCGATTCACTGAACCCTTTTGAGGCCGTGAGGTAATCCATCTGTATCCATTGGGGCAGGTCAATGCCGCCGCTCTTGAGCAATCCGGTAAAATAATCGCTCCACGAGATGGCTACGGTAATATTTCCGATGGCGTATTCCATAATCAACGCCCAACCAATAATCCAGGCAATGATTTCCCCAAAAGCCACATAAGAATAGGTGTAGGCACTTCCTGAAACGGGTACCATCGAGGCAAATTCCGCATAGGCAAAAGCCGCAAAACTACAGGCTACCGCAGTGAATATGAACAGGAAAATCACTCCCGGGCCACCGTCGGCACTGGCTTTCCCAATGGTACTGAAAATTCCGGCCCCAATGATGGCGGCTATTCCGAAAGCAGTCAAATCACGGGCAGTCAAATGTTTGCCCAGGGCGTTGTGCCCGTCTGCTTCATTCTTGGCTACTTGTTTGAGTATATCCTGTACAGTTTTCTTTCGGAATAAATTGGAAAATAACATATGTTGGTTTTTTTTTGAGAGAAAACAAATATAAGATAAATTCATTAGGTTCCGAAAAAATCACAGCTGACCCCAAATAGCTTCAGGCTATCAATTCATAAGATAATATAATTAAAAATAATCGGCAGATTTTGAATAAGTGCCTACCTTTGCCTCAGACAATAAATGTTAACTTAAAAATAAATACATTATGGCTTTAGTAGGAAGAAAATTCCCAAATATTACGGTGGATGCCATCTCTTTTATGGGAGAAAACCTAAGGATCAACATCCTGGAGGAGGCAACAAAAAACAACAAAAAAGTGATTTTGTTCTGGTATCCGAAAGATTTTACTTTCGTTTGCCCAACCGAACTGCACGCTTTTCAGGCTTCACTTGAAGAATTTGAAAAAAGGAATACCTTGGTAATCGGTGCATCCTGTGATACCAACGAAGTGCATTTTGCCTGGTTGAATACCCCAAAAAACCAAGGCGGTATCGAAGGAGTGAAATACCCTCTTTTGGCTGACACGACACGTAATTTGTCTGCCGCATTGGAAATTCTTGATGCAGAATGGGTGTATGACGAAGCCATGAACGATGAAATCCTCGAAGGTTCCAACGTGACTTTCAGGGCGACTTACCTGATTGACGAAACCGGAAAAGTATTCCACGAAAGTGTCAACGACATGCCGCTCGGAAGAAACGTTAACGAATACCTGCGCCTGATTGATGCTTACACGCACGTACAGGTCAATGGTGAAGTTTGTCCGGCCAACTGGCAGGAAGGCAAACCAGCCATGAATGCAGACAGGAACAGTACGGCAGCTTATTTGTCATCCAATTAATTGTGCCCATATTTAATAACAAGGCCCTGGAGAAATCTGGGGCTTTTTTATTTCATATCAGTCAACTCAATCTATCATTTTCTGGAAAATGTAAATTGGAACCGTCCTGATTATTTTAGCAAAAATCCGCAGTTGTCCCTTTTCATCATGTTGATTTTTAACCAGTTATTCAAAAGTGATGAAAAAATATTGTAAGCAAGTCTTTTTCAGACAGCTAACATTAAATAAACAACTGGTAATTACTGTTTTATAAAACCACAACCCCAACCGGCATTAATTTGGAAAAATCGTAACGGACGGCTGTAAAATGCTGTTTTTTTTTAATACTTTTGAAACCTAAAACACAAACACAAATGGCAACAATACAATTAGGGGGAAACCCGATACACACCAATGGTGAATTACCCCAAACAGGAACAAACGCACCAGATTTCCAATTGATTAAAAACGATTTATCAACCGTTTCACTGAAAGATTTTTCGGGAAGCAAACTGGTACTCAACATATTTCCGAGTATAGACACGGGCACTTGCGCCACTTCTGTAAGGACATTCAATGCCAAGGCCAGCGCGCTCGAAAACACCAAAGTATTGTGCATTTCAAGGGATCTTCCTTTTGCCCAAAAACGTTTTTGTGGGGCCGAAGGCATCGAAAACGTCATCAACCTTTCTGATTTCAGATCGGGTAGTTTCGGGAAAGATTACGGCCTTGAAATGACGGACGGTCCGTTGGCCGGATTGCATTCGAGGGTGGTCATCATACTCGATGAAAATGGGCAGGTGGTTTATGCCGAGCAAGTGCCGGACATTGCCAACGAACCAGATTATGATGCCGCCTTGGCTGCCTTATAAACTTGCTTTATGGAATTTCAAACAGACAAATCATTCTTCACGGGGCGTTTAAAAAGCATGGGCTTTGCACTCAAGGGAGCTATCAAACTGATTACTACCGAACACAGTGTCATGGTGCAATCATCCATAGCCGTGCTGCTGGTTTTCGCTGGTTTTTACTATAATATTTCCAGGGAAGAATGGATGTTCCAGACCCTGGCCATCGGTTTGGTGCTGGCCATTGAAGGATTGAATACCGCCGCAGAAAAAATAGCCGACTTCATCCATCCGGAATTCCATTCCAAAATCGGGTTCATTAAGGATATTGCCGCCGGCGCCGTTTTCTTTGCAGCCATGACCGCGATTGCAGTAGGCTGCCTGATTTATATTCCGAAAATATAATTGTTAAATTCAAAGCATGGCAAAACAAGAAAAAAAGGAACCGGTAAAAAACAACACCAAGGCAGCCGAAGACAAAAAACCATGGAAGCTGAAAAAACAGTACAAGGTTTTATTGGGCTGTTTGTTTGTTTTGTTCTCTGTAGGGCTTTTACTGGCTTTTATCTCGTTTTTCATCCATGGCAAAGCCGACCAGAGTGTGGTAAACCAATTGGGTGACCGCAATGAAACGGCCCATAACTGGCTCGGAAAAGTAGGTGCTTATCTGGCCGATTTGTTCATTTACCGTGGCTTTGGAGCAGCTTCTTTCCTTTTCGTGAAACTTTTTTTCCTGACCGGAGCCTTTCTGGTTTTGGACCTGCCTGTCAAAAAGCTCAAAAATACCTGGTTCTGGGATTTGTTTGCCATCATCATCATTTCCATCCTTTTCGGATTTTTTGCCACTTCCCTACCGGAACTCGGCGGCACCATCGGTTACGAAATGAACCTCTTCTTCCAGGATTTTATAGGAAAAACCGGTACCTTGCTCGTTTTGGTTGCCGGAATCATCGTCTACCTCTTGTTCAAAATCAAGGTGTCACCCGAAGCCATCAAATCATTTTTCGAGAAAAAGAAAAAAGACATTGCCGCCGACCTTGACGAAATGCGTATGGCCGAACCCGGCAGTGAATACAACCTTGAAGAGTATGCCATCGATGAAAATGAAAACGTTGAAGAAGAAGAAGAAAAAGATTTACCGACGGTTTCCCAGTTTGAAATCAACAGGGATGCCCTGAAACCGACCATTTCGAGCTATTCTGAAATTGAACTGGAACCGACCCTTAAAACTACAGCTGTCGAACCCGAAAAAATAACGGTACCGGAGCCCATAAAAACGAACGACGAAGCCTTTGTCATCGAGCAGGCTTTGGACGAAGATACCGTAGAAGAAAACCTGGCGGCCAAGATTGTGGCCGATTTCGGGGAATTTGACCCTACCCTTGAATTGTCGAATTACAAATTTCCGACCATTGATTTGCTCAAGGAATATGCCTCGGTGGGCATTACCATCAACCAGGAAGAACTCGAAGAAAACAAAAACAAAATCGTCGAAACCCTTCGCAACTACAAAATTGACATCGCACAGATCAAAGCCACTGTCGGGCCCTCTGTTACGCTATATGAAATCGTGCCTGAGGCTGGTATACGGATTTCGAAAATCAAAAGCCTCGAAGACGACATCGCCTTGTCATTGGCGGCCTTGGGCATTCGTATCATCGCGCCTATCCCGGGGAAAGGAACCATTGGTATTGAGGTGCCGAACAAAAATCCAACGATGGTGCCGATGAAAACCGTAATTGCTTCCGCCAAGTTCCAGGAAGCCGAAATGGAGTTGCCGATTGCCCTCGGAAAAACCATTTCGAACGAAACCTTTGTGGTCGATTTGGCGAAAATGCCCCATTTGTTGATGGCGGGTGCTACCGGACAAGGAAAATCGGTCGGATTGAACGCCGTGCTGACTTCGCTTTTGTACAAAAAACACCCGGCTGAAGTGAAATTTGTTTTGGTCGATCCGAAGAAAGTCGAACTGACCCTTTTCAATAAAATAGAAAGGCATTACCTGGCCAAACTGCCGGACACCGAAGACGCCATCATTACCGACAACAACAAGGTAATCAACACCCTGAATTCACTTTGCGTGGAAATGGACAACCGTTATTCGCTGCTCAAGGATGCCATGGTGCGCAACATCAAGGAATACAACGACAAATTCAAGCAAAGAAAACTCAACCCCGAACACGGACACCGTTTCCTGCCGTATATTGTTTTGGTCGTGGATGAGTTTGCCGATTTGATCATGACCGCCGGTAAAGAAGTCGAAACCCCGATTGCCCGTTTGGCACAGTTGGCCCGTGCCATTGGCATCCATTTGATTATTGCCACACAACGGCCTTCGGTGAACGTGATTACCGGAATGATCAAGGCGAATTTCCCGGCCCGTATTGCCTTCCGTGTGACTTCCAAGATTGATTCAAGGACGATTCTCGATACCGGAGGTGCCGACCAATTGATTGGCCGTGGGGATTTGTTGTTCTCCAATGGAAATGATCTCATCCGGGTACAGTGTGCTTTTGTGGATACGCCCGAAGTGGAAAAAATTGTAGATTTTATAGGCTCTCAGAAGGCTTATGCCAACGCTTACCTGCTTCCGGAATTTGTTGGTGAAGAAAGTGGCATCAATCTTGATATGGATATCTCCGAAAGAGACAGCATGTTCAGGGAAGCCGCTGAAATTATTGTCACGGCGCAGCAGGGATCAGCTTCCTTGTTGCAACGTAAACTGAAACTGGGTTACAACCGCGCCGGAAGATTGATAGACCAATTGGAAGCCGCCGGAATTGTGGGCCCTTTTGAAGGCAGTAAGGCCAGAAGTGTAAACATCCCTGATTTGGTGGCCCTTGACCACTTTTTTAAGAATGAATTAAATGAAGAATAAAATGAAAAAATTATTGGCTGCAGTATTGGTATTTTTTATGGTTGGCGCTGCCCATGCGCAGGACAAAAAAGCCAAAGAACTTCTGGATGATGTAACGGCTAAAATCAAGGGTTATGACAATATCGTGATTGATTTCAAGTACACCCTTAACAATGCCAAGGAAAGAATAAATCAGGACAGCAAAGGCAATGTGACCATCGATGGCAACAAATATGTTTTGAATTTCATGGGCGTGACGAAAATTTACGACGGAAAGAAAACCTATACCATTGTGCCTGAGGATGAAGAAGTGACCATTTCGAGTGTGAATGACAATGACGATAAAGCCATCACGCCTTCCAAAATGCTGACGTTTTTCAACACGGGTTATAAGTATTCCTGGGACATTTCACAGGATGTTAAAGGGCGTAAAATCCAATACATCAAATTGATACCGACCAACCCGAAAGACCAACGCAAAGAGGTCATGCTTGGGGTTGATGTACAAACCCAACACATCTACAACCTGATTGAAGTGGGTAAAAACGGCACCAAAACCACTTTGACTGTTAATTCTTTTAAAACCAACCAGCCGTTGTCAAAAAATCAGTTTACCTTTGTGCAAAGTAAATATCCTAATTATTACATCAATAAGTTAGATTAGCCTTTGTGAAAATTCTAGACAAGTATTTATTGAAATCCTTCCTGATTACATTTGCCACGGTATTTGTAATCTTGTTTTTTATATTCATACTGCAAACGGTGTGGCTGTTCATTTCTGAATTGGCCGGCAAAGACCTCGATTTTTTCCTGATTGTGAAATTCCTCCTCTTCGCCATGCCACGAATTGTTCCGATGGTATTGCCGTTATCGGTATTGCTGGCCGCCATCATGACCTACGGAAGCCTGGCCGAAAACTACGAATTTGCTGCCATGAAATCGGCGGGCATTTCATTGCAACGCGCCATGCGGAGTACTTTTTTCTTCATCATCATCTTAAGTGTTGTCGCTTTTGTATTTGCCAACAACGTCATTCCGTATGCCGAATACAAATTCATCAACTTCAGGAGGAATATTGCCCAAAGAACGCCTGCCATGGCTATTGCAGAAGGTCAATTCAGTGAAGTCGGGAATTATACCATCAAGGTAGACAAAAAATCTGGCAAGGAAGGCAATCTGCTTAGCGGCATCATCATCCACATCAAATCACCCACAGGCGATGGCAACAAAACCGTCATCAAGGCAAAGAGCGGCGAACTCATCAGCAGTGAAACCTCCAATACCCTGCAACTTGTTTTGAAGGATGGCTACTATTATGAAGACATCAAACCCAAAACCTACGAAGAAAGCCTCAGACAGCCATTTGCCAAAGCGACTTTCAAGAAAGACATCATCAATATCGATTTGTCTAAACTGAATACCAATGTAGATAATGGCGAAGTAGCCAACACCAATACGATGCTCAACATCAGTGAATTGAAGTATACGCTCGATTCGTTGAAGACCAATTACACCAAAGACATCAAATCGTATACTGAAAACGTTTACCAACGCAATTATGGAAACGCCTTGTTTGCTGCTGCCAATAATGACAGTACCGCTGGCAGCGCAGTTCCCAATCAGGTCAATACTGACAACCTTCTCGAAGGAATTGACAAAGCGAAACAGGGCGAAATCATCAGGATGGCTACCAGTGCAGTAGAAAGTACCGGATATACGATAGACAGTTCTAAACTTGACCTCGAAGAAAAACAGAAAAACATCAACAGCCACTGGATTGCACTTTACGATAAATTTGTTATTGCTTTTGCCTGTATCCTGATGTTCTTTATCGGCGCACCCTTGGGTTCCATCATTCGTAAAGGCGGGCTGGGGCTTCCGATTGTTTTGGCTGTTGCGATATTTATTGTATTCCACTTCATCAATACTTTCGGAAAAAAAGTAGCACAGGAAAACGGGATTACACCATTCATGGGCACCTGGATGTCTTCTATGGTGCTGAGCCCGCTGGCCATCATGCTGACGTATCGGGCCACAAGGGATATTGGCGGCAGCATCAGTTTTGATTTTTCAGTAGTGGCTGATTTCTTCAGGAAAATTCCTTTGTTCAAAAAGAAAGGAGCTGTTGCTGAACCCGAAACCCCTGAAAATGCTGTCCTTACTGAAAAGAAACAAATAAAGGATCCGAAAGCCACCACAAAAACAGCAAACAACAATTGGGTAAAAAACACCCAGCTGTTCAACCATGTAGGCTTGGTATTTTACCTGCTTGCGATGACAACTGCTGTGTTGTTGCTCATCAACTTCCAAAAGTTTTTGGTAATCGTACTGCTTGCCTTATTGTTGCTGATTTATGTGAGTATATTCTTCACTCAGAAAAACCTGCAACACTTACTCATAAAACATCATTTGCAATTATCAGAAGGAAAAACCATTGCTTTCCTTTTGGGCTTTCCGTTGTTTCCCCTAGGCTACCTGTATAACATCAGCCTGCTTAAAACCATTACAAAATCATCCGAAAAATAAGACCCATCATGTCAGAACTGATCCAACTCAACACCATAGAAGAAGCCATAGAAGACATCCGTCAGGGAAAAGTCATCATTGTGGTGGATGATGAAGACCGTGAAAATGAAGGTGATTTCCTGGCTGCAGCCGAAAAAGTAACACCCGAAATGATCAACTTCATGGCCATGCACGGCCGGGGTTTGATTTGTGTGCCACTTACCGAAAACCGTTGCAAGGAACTCGATTTGGGCGCCATGGTCAACAACAATACCGACATTATGGAAACGGCCTTTACGGTTTCTGTCGATTTGCGGGGTAATGGGGTCACCACCGGAATTTCGGCACTTGACAGGGCCAAAACCATACAGGCCTTGGTCGATCCGGAAACCAAGTCACACGATTTGGGACGTCCTGGGCATATTTTCCCGCTTATTGCCAAACAAGGCGGGGTTTTGAGAAGAACCGGACATACCGAAGCCGCCATTGATTTCGCACGATTGGCCGGTTTCAAGCCTGCCGGTGTGATTGTAGAAATCATGAACGAAGACGGCTCCATGGCGCGTTTGCCGCAATTGGTTGAAGTAGCCAAAAAATTTGACCTGAAATTGGTTTCGATTGAAGATTTGGTGGCCTACCGCATGCAGCACGACAGCCTGATTGTCAAAAAAGAAGATTATGAAATTGAAACCCGTTTCGGAAAGTTCCGCATCAGGGCCTACATGCAAACCACCAACAAACACATCCACATCGCCCTCACCAAAGGCAGCTGGAGTGCCGGTGAACCCATCCTGACCCGGATCAATTCCACGCAGATCAATAACGACATTCTCGGTACACTGACCTTTAATGCCGATAAAAAACTGGATGACATGTTCCAACTGATCAACCAGGAAGGACGTGGGGCGATTTTGTTCATCAATCAGGAGATCCAATCACTTGACTTGCTTAACCGCATCAAGGAACTTAAGGTGTTGCAGGAAAAAGGCGTCAAAAATGCGCCCCAAATCAAGATGGACAGCAAGGATTTCGGAATCGGTGCGCAAATCCTCCACGATATCGATATTTCAAAAATCAGGTTGATGTCAAACACCCAACAAACCAAAAGGGTGGGCATGATTGGTTACGGATTGGAAATATTGGAATACGTGACCTATTAATCACTCCAATATTTCACAACGATAGCCTTCAGCATGAAGCACTTCGATTATTTGGGAAGGGTTCATTTTCGGGGCTTCCACACGCAATATCTTATCACAATCTTCCAAATCAAAATTGATTTTGAATGACGGAAACCTTTGCTGTAAAACAGCCAAAACGGGTTGTCCCTGACTTTCTTCAGTCACATTGGTTTTAAAAACGGCCACCATTTTTATTTTGATTTAAGGTAAAACTGTTTATCGGAATGAGCCATTTCGGTCAGTAACATTGAAGCGGCTGTTTTGGCGAGCTGGAATACAGCGCCCATTTTGACAGCAATAAATTGATTCTCGCCCGCTGCATCGATAAAAAAAACGTTGCACCTTGGCCATTTCTGAAGGATGTTGTAATTCGCGTAATTGATTGACAAAAATGGGCGGCCGTCATAATTTAGGCAGGTTGGTTTTCGGTATATCTTTTGAAACTGTCCAATATGGCCTGCCAGCCTCCCTGCTGCATTTCAGGCAGATTTTGGCTTTCGGGCTCGAAATGAACAATGATGGTAGTGGCTTGGTCATCTTCCTCAAAAACAACTTCAACTTTCCTGCCATCGGAAAGGGTATAGTCAAGCCGCTCCTGAATCACTACCACGTCGTAGGTTCCTTCGAAATCGAAACCAAAACTACCATCCTTGGCTTCCATCCTGGAGCAGAACCTCCCTCCTACCATCAGGTCATTTTCGGCCTTGGTGGTATGCCAATCGGGTGAAGCAGTATTCCATCTGATAATGTGTTCCGGTTGGGTGTAACATGCCCATACTTTGGTAATTGGTGCCTTTATTGTGCTACTGATTGTAATTTTTGCTGTCATGTCTGAATCATTATATGGGTTAAAATTTGATTTTATTGCGCTGCCAATAGCTCATCGAGGTTGCCCATCGCCATGGTGAAGCCTTCACGGAAGCCCATGCCGACTATTTTTTCCATGTCTTCTACCGAATTATATCGGATTGTTATATTGACCGTAGTGGTACCGTTGTTTTCAGAGAACGAATTCGTCCAGTGCTGACGCGGAAAATCAGGGTTTAACTTGCCTTCTTCATCACAAAAGGCATCCAGCGCGGCATACATTCGGAGCGTTTCAATTTTCTGATAATCTGCACGGCACCAGTGTTTTTGGCCTTCCGGGGAAACCATGGCATACAACCAGGTACCGCCTTCTGTAAAATCCATTGATTTGGTTTGGGTTTGATAGGGTTTGGGTGCCCACCATTGGTCGAGTAGTTCGGGTGTGGTCCAGGCAGCCCAGACCATGTTGAGATGGGCTGCGAAATCCCTTTTTACATGGATGGTGTTGGTGTCTTTATTTATGGTAAAATCCAGTTTGGTATCTATTTTCATGTTGTTGTTGTTTTGTTTATTTCATTTTTTCCAAAAGGGCTTCCAGTTTGACAAATCCTTGGTTCATGCCGCCTTCCATACCAGATTGTACCAGGCCGTCACGGTCTTCTACCGATTTAAAAACCGATTGGATCAGCAACCTGGTCCTGTCGCCCGGTAATTCCTCCAGGGTAAGAAATTCGAGGGAAACATGGCCGCGTTCGGGCATTCCTTCGAATTCGAATGTCCTGATGATGCGTTCGGGTGCCGCAACTTCGTGCAAGGTCCCGTTGAAGGCATAAGTATTTCCGGCAGGATCGGTACTGTAAAACCGGTAGGCGCCCCCCGTTTTGTTTTCATATTTTTCAATAACCAGTTCCATATCATTCGGACCAAGCCATTGTGCAATCAATTCCGGTTCGTTAAAAGCCCTGAAAACGAGTGCTCTTGGGGCATCAAATTCCCTTTCAACAAAAAACTCCTGTTTGCCGGCTATGACAGTAAGTTGGGTTGTATTCTTCATCATCAGGCTTTTTTTAGGGTTTCAATATCGAATTTACTCATTTTCAAAAAAGCGGCCATGACACGTTGGGCTTTTTCGGGATCAGCCATAAGCTCTCCCAGGATACTGGGCACCACCTGCCAGGAAATGCCGAATTTGTCTTTGAGCCATCCGCATTGGCTTTCCTGACCGCCGTCTGCGGTGAGTTGGTACCAATAATGATCGATTTCTTCCTGGGTGTCGCAAGAAATCACAAACGAAACCGACTCATTGAATTGGAATTGAGGGCCTCCGTTAAGCCCCATGAACCGAGAACCATCCAATTCAAAATGCACCACCATAGGCGAATCATGGGTGATTTTCGAGTTGGGAAATACCGAAGTGTAAAATTGGGCTGCAGCAGCTGCCTTACCATCGAACCACAGGCACGGATAAATTTGTTTTGTCATTGTTAATTTGTTTTGAAATTATTTTTTGTTTTTTGATTGCATGTTGGCCAAAAGGTCATCAAGTCGGTCAAACCTTTGTTCCCATAATTGTCTGAAATTTTCAACCCAGTCTGCTACTTCTTTCATCTTGGAAGGGTTAAAGTGGTAATAGATTTCCCGACCCGATTGTACCTGACTTACCAATTGGCATTCGGTAAGTATTTTGATGTGTTTCGATACGGCCTGACGGCTGGTGTCAAAATGTTCGGCCAAGGCATTGGGCGTCATGGCATGAACGGCAATCAATCCTAATATGGCCCTTCTGGTCGGGTCGGCAATGGCCTGAAAAACATCTCTTCTTATCTCCATTTTTATTTAATTTGCTACTACATGGTTGCAAATATATGCGCAATCATATAGTTGCGCAAATATTTTAACATTTAATTTTTTAAATTCTAACAATAAGAATTAATTCAAGCACCTGAAAAGATTATATTTTCTTTCAGCAAGCCATAGAACGTTAATTAAAGATTAGCTCTGGTATCGTGATATTAAAAAATGAATCTGATGATAAAAAACTATGAATTTTCTGAAGTTTTTTAAATTAAATTTTTATTTTTACGAAAAATCCATACCATTGAAAGCACTAAATTTTACCCTTGGTTTTTTATTCGCCTTGATAACTTTACAAAGTTCGGCGCAAAGTTCCTGTCCAAATGCTGATTTCGAAAGTGGTAATTTAAGCAACTGGCAAGGACAGACCGGCAATTGCTGCCCCATAGTCACCGGAACTTCCGCCATCGTAAATGGCAGGCACACCATCATGACCGGCAATGGTACTGACCCAAATGCCTGTAACAACATCACGGTTGTTTCCCCAGGCGGATTGTATTCTGCCAGGTTGGGTAACGACAGTAGCGGATCTGAAGCAGAATCCCTATCTTATTCTATAACGGTAACACCGGCTACCTCCTTGTTTATCTATAAATATGCAGTAGTATTTGAAGACCCGGGACATTCCGCCTCTGAACAACCGAGGTTCCAGGTAAGGGTGCTGGATGCGTCCGGACAATTGATTGACCCTACTTGTGGCGTTTATACGGTGGTTGCGGCAGATAATATTCCTGGTTTCCAAACCTGTAATGTCAACGGAAGTGATATACGATACAAAAATTGGACAACCGTAGGCCTTAATTTGTCTGCGTTTATGGGACAGACGCTTACCGTGGAATTTGAAACCGGCGATTGTTCCCTTGGAGCCCATTTCGGATACGCCTATGTGGATGCCTATTGTTCGCCGTTGCAGATTGGGGCTACTTTTTGTTCCAGTTCGTTTGCCGCACAATTAACCGCACCGATTGGGTTTACCTATTTATGGAATACCGGGGAAACTACCCAGACCATATTGGTGAACAATCCTACCACCTCTATGACGTATACCTGTACCCTGACTTCGGTAACTGGTTGTACAGTTACTATTTCAACGGTTTTGCAACTGGAGAACCCCAATGCCAGTTTTACAGTAACCAATGCCTGCTACAACAATGCTGTTTTTCAGGACACCACCGTTTTGATCAATAGTGCCTTACTGGATACCTATTTGTGGAATTTTGGTGATGGTACTACTTCCAACCAACACAATCCGACACATGCTTTTCCGGCAACCGGAACCTATACTGTCACTTTTACCACTTCCAATGCTTTTGGCTGTTCCAGTACAACGACCCAAAACGTAACCGTATACATGGCGCCAACAGCCCAAATCAGTTATGCACAAAACAGTTTCTGTACTTCTGATACAGTAGTGAAGCCAATCAACCTGACAGGTACCGATGCCTATACAGGAGGAACATTCACGGCATCGCCCGCAGGTTTAAGCCTGAATGCCACCAATGGCGAATTTACACCAAGTACCAGCACACCCGGAACCTATACGGTAACCTACACCATTCCGACAAGTAACAACTGTACGGTACCGGTGGTCACCACTACCATTACCATATTCCAATCCCCCACTGCTAGTATACAATATACCCCAGCCTCCTATTGTAATTTGATTACTTCGTCACAAAATATTTCCCTTACTGGAACTGGTTCTTACACCGGAGGGAGTTATAGTGCTACACCGTCAGGACTTAATTTAGATGCGACCACAGGATCGGTCATTCCCAGTCAAAGTACTCCCGGCACCTACACCGTAACCTATACGACCCTTCCAATTGGGGGTGTCTGCAATGCCATTTCAACCACCACACAGGTTACCATCATTGGGGCACCGACTGCTGTAATGACTTACGCCACGCCATTTTGTAATTCGGTTACTGCCTCCCAAAGTGTAACACTTACCGGAACGGGTAACTATACTACAGGAAGTTATAATGCATCACCCCCAGGTTTGCAATTGAATAGTGCCACAGGTGCCATTTTACCCAGCTTATCGAATGTCGGCAGTTATACTGTCAATTATGTCATTCCTGCAGGAGGAGGGTGTGGTTCCGTTACAATAACTACTACGGTAACCATTACGGAATTGCCCACAGCGGCCATCAGTTATGCCGGACCCTACTGTATGTCATTAACCACCCCGCAACCGGTAACACTAACCGGAACAGCAGCTTACACGGGAGGTGTTTATTCAAATGCCACAGGGGTATCCATCAACAGCAGTACCGGAGGCATTACCCCTAGCCTGAGTACTCCGGGTCTGCACCAAATCATCTATACCATGCCTTCTTTGGGAGGCTGTACACCTGCCCCCGTTAGTACGACCGTAAGGATTGACCCTTTACCTCCGGCCACTTTAGCCAATTTTGCGGTTTGTGAAGATCCGAGGGGACATGTTTTCAGGCCTGCAATACTTGATACCGGATTGAGTAATTTATTATACAGCTGCCAGTGGTTTTTTAATGGTGCACCAGTAGTTCCTGCGGTAAGTGCCAATACCTATACGGCCTGGGTACCCGGAAACTATTCGGTTATTGTGACCGACCTGCAAACCGGATGCCTCTCACCTGCCCTGATTTCAATAGTTACTACAGCAGAAACTGTAGAAGATTTTTATGCTTATGTCACCGATACTTTTCAGGAAGAAAACACGATTACTGTGGTTATCCAAGGGGGTACGGGTCCGTATCTGTATTCGTTGGACAACCAGCCTTTTCAAACTTCAAATGTGTTTTCCAACCTCGAAAGTGGCGTGCACATGGTTAAAATAACTGATGTAAACAATTGTACTGATGTTACCAAAAGTATCATGGTGCTTGGTTACCCCAGATTTTTTACCCCTAATGGGGATGGCGTGAATGATTTCTGGAATATCGATTATTTCAGTCCGCAGCCCAATGCCTCAGTTTCTATTTTTGACCGCTACGGAAAATTGGTCAAAAACATGACAGCCCAGAGCAAAGGATGGGACGGAACCTTGAATGGTAAAATGCTGCCTTCTACTGACTACTGGTTTTTGGTGGAATTCAAGGATTATGATTCTTCAGGGGTCGAAGTATGGCAAACTTTCAAGTCGCATTTCTCGATGGTAAGATAAGTTGTGAATAAAAATGTCTTTAAATTCCCCAAAACAAAAACAGTTTTTTCAATTAATCAAACAATCCCTTAAAGGGGAAAACCACGATTATACGCAGGGAAGCGTAAAAACAGCCATCTTGTTATTGGCTGTCCCGATGATTTTGGAACTCAGCCTCGAATCGGTGTTTGCGGTAGTTGACATTTATTTCGTAGGACACCTCAAAAACGCAGACGTTGCCATCGCCACAGTAGGTTTGACTGAAGCCGTCATCTCCCTCGTATATACTTTGGGTATCGGTTTAAGTACCGGAATTACTGCCATTGTCTCCAGAAGGGTTGGCGAAAAAAATTTTACCGAAGCTTCCAAAGCGGGTGCCCAGGCCATCTTGGTTTCCTTATTGATAGCGCTGGTGGTGGCTGTGGTGGGTTTTACTTTTGCCCCGGAGATTCTTGGTTTGATGGGGGCAAAAACAGAAGTCATTACAGAAGGTGCCACTTTTACACGGATTATTTTTGCCAGCAGCCCTGCCATCATATTGTTATTCCTGATTAACGGAATTTTCAGGGGGGCCGGTGATGCCGCCATGGCCATGAGAAGTCTCTGGATTGCGAGTATCATCAACATAGTGTTGTGTCCGCTTTTCATTTATGGTTATGGTCCTTTTCCGGAATTGGGACTGGCAGGTGCCGCCACAGCCACAGCCATAGGAAGAACTACCGGTGTGCTATACCAATGCTGGCATTTGTTCAGGTTAAACCGCACCATCCAAATTATAGCACACTATTTCAAACCCAACCCCGAACTCATAAAATCATTATTGGGCATTTCCATGCCGGCCATGTTCCAGTTTTTTATCCAGAGTGGCAGTTGGATTATCCTGACCTACATCGTTTCGATAACCGGAAGCACCGAAGCCAGTGCCGGTTACCAGATTGCCATCCGGAATGTGGTCTTTTTTATTCTACCGGCCTGGGGGCTAAGTAACGCCGCCGCTACTTTGGTGGGTCAGAATTTAGGTGCCAAACAACCACAAAGGGCCGAACAAAGTGTGCTGCTCACCACAAAATACAATATGGTTTTCATGGGAATGGTAACCCTATTGTTTGTCGGTTTTTCGAGAACCATCATCGGTTTATACACTTCAGATAAAATCATCTTGGATTATGGCAGCCAAGCTTTGCAGATAATAGGTTTTGGTTATGTTTTCTACGGAATCGGCATGGTCATGATACAAGCACTGAATGGTGCCGGCGATACCAAAACCCCTACTTACATCAACATTCTTAGCTTCTGGATTATCCAGGTTCCTATGGCTTGGCTTTTGGCCGTATACTTCAATTACGGACCGGTTGGAGCCTTTATCGCCATTCCGGCTGCAGAAACAGTTTTGGCGCTGTTGGCGTTTTATTATTTCAAAAAAGGGAAATGGAAAACCATTTCGGTATAGTACAGAAAATCTAGGCTTAATCGAATTATATAAAATATCCCCAAAAACATATAACCCCTATATTTAGAGATAGTAAGACCTTTAAACTGTTGTAAATTAAACCTTACTGATGGAAATTGGTCTTCAAATCGTATGGCTTTTCTTGCTGGCCATCCCTATAGCCTGTGTCGCCTGGACGGTAACCCATGAAGAAGTTTTCAGGGAGCCAAGGGAATGGTGTGCAAAATGTTCCCAGAACGGAAGAACTTTACTTTACCGGAAATTCTTTTACCTCTTTACCTGTGAGTATTGCTTCAGTCATTATGTAACCTTGGTTTTCTTGTACTTCTGTGGCTACCAATTGTTACTGCCCGATTGGCGCGGCTACCTGATTGCCTTTTTTGCCTTGGTTTTTGTCGCCAACTTTTACATGAGCCTCTTTGCCCTTTTGCGTCAGGCCATCAAGAAGGAAAAAGTGGAAATCGCTGAAATCGAAAAAGAGGTGAAAAAAAAAGAATGAAATTCAAAATTCCCAACCCTTTTCAACAAAATTATTTGCTTATCAATGCTTGTATGGTTTGCCAGTTTCCGCCATTGGTTACTCCATCCACGCCGTTTCTTTCCAATAGGGCTTTGGCTTGACTGCTGCGCATGCCGCTTTTACAGAAAACTACAATGTGGTTCTTCCCTTTGAATTGGTGCAACTGACCCTTGATTTGGTCTAATGGAATGTTTACCGATCCTTTTACATTTCCTGAGGCAAATTCCGCCGGGGAGCGCACGTCTACCAAAAAAGCGCCCTGCTTTACAATTTCTGATAAATCTGCCGATTGGCCGGCAAACATTTTTTTTAGTATTCCGAACATGATTTTAGTTGTTAAATTATCAGATGTAAAATTAAGTTGTTCTTATCGGAAGGTTGGTGATAAAAGTTACTTTGGTTAACATCCTTCTTTAAGAACAATCGAAGATGGTATATTTTCAGATGCCTTATTGCTGTTTGGGTCACAGATTGTCAATAAATGCCGCCAAGTCCAAGGTGGGCAAAATATAGTCCGCGGGCACATGGTTGATGGCATGTTGCGGCATAAAGGGAACTTCAGCAGTTTCAGGCGATTGAATGACGACGCTGCCTCCTGCTTTTTTTATGGCTAGCAAACCCGCAGTGCCGTCTGCATTGGCTCCTGACAACAATACCGCTACCAATTTACTGCCAAAAACCGCAGCTGCAGATTCAAACGCTACATCAATACTCGGCCGGCTGTAATTCACTTTTTCGGAGATATCCAACGAAAAAAAGCCCTCCGCTTCAAACAGCAAATGATAGTCGGCGGGTGCCACATAGACCTCACCGGGACTGATGGGGGTTTTGTCTTCAATTTCCTTAACCTTCAGTTTGGTTTTGGCGCGCAATAAATTTTCCAGGAGGTTATCGTCAGAATTTTTACGATGCAGAATGACAATCAGGGCAAGTGTATCGATATTTCCCAACTGCGGAAGTACCTGCAACAAAACTTCAAGGCTGCCTGCGGAACCGCCAATCAAAACCACTTTATCGGGTAGGTTTACTTGATCTTTTTCCATATTTTTTCCTTTCTGAGCTGTTCGTATTTTTTCTGTACAGAAGTGAATTTAATGGTTTCCTTGCTTCCCAATACCAGATAACCCAATTTGCCCAAACTGTCATCAAAAAGCTGCAGGACATGGTCTTGTAAATCTTTGTCAAAATAAATCATCACATTCCGGCAAATGATAAGGTCAAATTCATTGAATGAACGGTCAGAAACCAGGTTGTGCTGAGAAAAAACCACTTTAGAGGTAAGGCTTGGGTCAAATTTGGCCAGTCCGTAATTGGCGGTAAAATAGCCTGAAAAATCTTTGCTGCCCCCAGCCTCACGGTAATTATCGGCATAATCTTTCATCAGTTGCAACGGATAAACCCCTTTTTTTGCCGTTTCCAAAACCTGTTCATTGAGGTCTGTCGCATACAGGATCGATTTCGATAAAAGCCCGGCTTCGCTGAGCAGGATTGCCATCGAATACACTTCCTGTCCCGTAGAACAGCCGGCATGCCAAATCCTGATGAAGGGCTTGGCACGCAATACGGGCAGGATTTCCTGACGGAGTACCTTATACAAGGAAGGATCACGGAACATTTCGGTCACATTGACGGTGATTTCTTCTACCACACGTTTGAAATAAACCGCATCAGTTCTTATCCTGTATAAAAATTCCTGTATGCTGCCGAAACCGTCCAATTGACAAATACGGTCAAGGCGACGCTTGAAAGAGGCACGCGAATAGCCTCCAAAATCATAGCCATAGTAGTCATACATCTCGGCTATGAAAACTTCAAGTTGCTGGTCATCTATCATGGTTGGTGTCTTGAAGTAGCGCAAACAATCGGTCTACATCGACCGGCTTTGACAGGTAATCGTCAGCTCCGGCGGCCAGGCATTTTTCTCGGTCGCCCATCATGGCCTGTGCGGTAACGGCAATAATACGGATATGGGTACGCGACGGAATTTCCCTGATGAGCGGAATGGCTTCGTAACCGTCAATTTCCGGCATCATCATGTCAATAAGTACGATATCAAAAACCGCATCGGTTTTCAGTAAATTCAAGGCCTGCCGGGCACTTTCACAAGCTTGGGTTTCGTATGCCTTTGCCTTTAAGGTGGCGGCAAGCGCAAATATGTTGCGGGGATCGTCATCTATGATCAGGACTCTTTTCTTCATATCATCAGGAATTGTAAAGCCACACGCGCAGCAGCGAAAGCAATTGGTCTATATCAACAGGTTTGGTGATATAGTCTGAAGCTCCGGCATTGATGCATTTTTCGCGGTCGCCGGTCATCGCTTTCGCCGTTACGGCAATAATGGGCAGGTCTTTGTATTTCTTGTCTTCACGGATGAGTTTGGCTGTTTCATACCCATCGAGGTTCGGCATCATCATGTCGAGCAGCACTACATCAGTTTTGGGGTTGGCTTTCAACGCTTTTAACGCTTCTGCCCCATCAATGGCTGTGATGACATTCATTTGCAAAAGTTCGAGGGCTTTGGTGAGGGAATAGATATTCCGTACATCGTCATCCACGACCAATACAGTTTTGTCTTTCAGTACATTATCGAGCTGCATTTTGGAACCTTCCCGTCGGCCTGCCGTTTTTTTGTCTTCCACGATATGGAGGAAAAGCGAAACCTCATCAAGCATCCTCTGGTAAGAATGGGCCGTTTTGACTATAATGGAATCCGCATATTTCTTGATTTTCATCTCCTCGTTCATCGAGAGGCTTTTACCGGTAAAGACTATAACCGGAATATTTTCTATTCCGCTCTCCTTTTTCATTCCTTCGAGGATTTCATAGGCTTGTTTGTCTGGGATTCCCATATCAAGAATCACACAGTTTACGTGGTCATTTTGCAGGATACCGATGCTTTCATTGATGTCGGTACTGATTTCAGACTTGATGTTGTTATTGTCAAGAAAAAACGACAAGGCCTCAGCGTGCTTGGAATTGTCTTCAATAATGAGCACTTTTTGCGATTCTTGGTTGACAATTTGCTCGATGCGGCTGAATACCTCCGGAATCTGCTCAAACGCAACGGGTTTGTCAAGGAAATTGACGGCGCCTTTGAGCAGGCTTTCCTGCCGTAGTTTATGCGATGACATGATGTGTACCGGTATGTGGCGCGTTATGGAGTTCGATTTCAGTTCTTCCATCACTTCCCAACCCGATTTGACAGGAAGCTGGATGTCGAGCAAAATACCCATGGGCTTATAATTGGCCGCCAGGTTGAAGGCTTCGTCCCCACGCACCGATACAATCCCTTTGTAGCCATGCCCACGAGTAAAATCAAGCAGGGCTTTGGCAAAATGGGTATCGTCTTCCACTATCAGTATGGTTTTGTCTCCTGCTGTCCAGGTTTTCCGGTCATCCGGCACCGCTTCGGGTATAGAATCACTCAGGTAAGGAGTTGCAGGAATAGCTTTTTGCTCTTCCAGCTGCATTTCTTCTACGGCAGGTGGTGTAGCCGAAGTGAGTACTGTCGGGATGGTCAGGGTAAAAGTGCTGCCTTTTCCGGGCGCGCTTTCGAGTGTGATTTCTCCCTTTAAAAGACGTGCCAGTTCCCGGCTGATGGACAATCCGAGGCCGGTACCACCATACTTGCGTTTGGTGGATCCGTCTGCCTGTTGGAAGGCTTCAAAAATCATGGGTTGCTGTTCTTTTGGTATGCCGATTCCGGTGTCTGAAACGGCAAAAGAAAGGGTTTTTCCTTCCTTATCCTGTTTTGAAATGGTGAGCACCACCCCACCCTCGGCAGTAAACTTTATGGCATTGGACAGCAGGTTTTTGAGTATCTGTTCCAAACGCATCCGGTCTGTTTTGATGACCAATGGGGCGTTGCGGGCGGCTATGCGGAATTCGATATTTTTCTCTTTGGCTACCTGTAAAAAGAGGCTGTTGAGGCTGGAAGTAATGTCCTGCACCGGAATATCGAGTATTTCCAATTCCATTTTTCCGGCTTCAATTTTAGACAGGTCGAGTATTTCATCAATCAGGCCAAGCAAACCGTTGCCGGAACTTTGGATGACTTTGGCAAATTCCACCTGCTCTTCTGAAAGGTTTTTGTCATTGTTCTCGCTGAGCAGCCTGCTCAACAAAAGTATGGAGTTGAGCGGAGTACGGAGCTCATGCGACATATTGGCCAAAAATTCCGATTTGTAGCGGGTAGACAGTTCGAGGGCTTCTGATTTTTTCTGTATTTCGAGGTTTTGTTCTTCGAGCAATACACTTCGTTCGTTCAGTTCTTCGTTGGTTTGTTGCAGTTCTTCCTGTTGTACCTTGAGTTCTTCTTCCGAGGCCTGTAATTTTTCGGTCTGTACTTCGAGTTCTGCATTCATGCTTTCCAGTTCGCTGTGTTGGGCCCGCAGTTCTTCAGACTGTGATTGGGTTTCTTCCAGCAACTCCTGAATGCGTTTGCGGTTTTGTGCCGCCCGGAAGGCAATACCGATATTGTTGGCCACTGCTTCAAACAACTGCAATTTAATGGCTTCGTATGGGGTGACGGAGGCCATTTCGATTACCCCAACCGCACCATTGTTATACAACGGAAAAGCAACCACATGCACGGGCTTGACATGGCCCAACGCATAGGAAATACTCAGGGAATCGTTTTCGGGTAAATGCAATTCAAGTAGCTTGCCCGACGCTACTGCCTGCCCGGAAAGCCCTTCCCCTATCTTGAGTTGCCGCTGTAGGGCTTCGTTGTTGTAACTGTAACCGGCGGTGAACAATAAATCATCTTCTTCCATCAGATAAAGCACGGCGGCCTGGCTTGAGGTGTATTCCGCCAGGAAACCGACAACGGCATGGGCCAGTTCTTCCAGCTGTTTTTCACCCAACATGGCATTGTTGAGTTCGGCTATGCCCAACTGCAGCCATTCACTGTGCGACAATTGGGTAAAGGCCGTGTCAAGTGACTGGGCCATATTGTTGAGTGAACCACCCATGCTGCCCAAGGCGTCCGCTTCGTTGTCTTCTACCCTTACATTGTAATTGCCTAACGATATTTGTGAGGCAATATTGCTGATAAGACGTATCCTTTCGGCTGTTTCGCGGTCTTTCTGCTCGAGTTCCTGTTGTAGTTTCAGACGCAATTTATAATCGGCAATAATCCTGGTGAAAAAATAAATACTGATGCACATGGCCACCAAGGCGGCGGCTATAATCAATATGGAGGTGTAACTTCCGTAACGGGCAGAGTCCTGGATGCGCTCTTTGAGTAAATCTATTTCACGGGTTTCCATATTTTTGAAAAGGGCCTTTGCCTGAGCCATGTATTGACGGCCCCGCTCCAAATCGGTAGTCCCTGTAAGACGGTTTTCCTTTTTTTCTTTCACGCGCAGGTCAAGGTAGCGGTAAAAAGAATAGGCCAACGGCTTGAGTTTATTCAGGGTAACCTGTTGCTGAGGGTTATCGGTGGTAAGCACTTCCAGTTTTTCCAAAGACACATCGGTTAGGGCTTCTGCATCATTGTAACTCCTGAGGAAATCTTCGCGGCCGGTAATCAGGTAACCCCGCATTCCGGTCTGGGCATCGGTCATGGTGAATTGTGCCTTGTTGATGTTGTAAATGACTTCATGGGTATGGTTCACCAGCTGGTTGCTTTCGAGCAGGTTCTTGATGCTGAAGTAGGAGGCGGTCGAGCTTACAATCAGTATGAGCAACGAAATGACCGTACTTACAATGAGGTTTTTTTTAAAGGTACCGTTCATAAAATTTGTTTTTATAGTATCGGGAACAGGATGATGAATTCAGCGCCGTCGCCATTTTTGCTTTCCCCGGTTATCGCTCCATTGTGCTTTTCGATGAGTTTTCGGGTGATGGAAAGGCCGATACCCGTACCATCGTAGGAATCTTTGTTGTGCAGCCGTTGGAAAAGGGTAAATATTCTTTCTTTGTATTGCGCGTCAAAGCCAATGCCGTTGTCTTTAACCTTTATCCTGTGGAAAAGGCCGTCTTTGGAAGAAACAGCATCAAATTCCAGCTTATCAACTTGGTCTGCGGTAATGTCAATTTCGGGACTTTTACCTGCTTTTGAAAATTTGAGCGCATTGCCTAAAAGGTTCTGGAAAATCTGACGGAGTTGGCTGGGTACACCCAAAATTTCAGGCATTTCCCCATGCAGGCGTATGGTGGCTTGTTTTTCGTTGATTAGGTGTTCGAGATCACTTTTGACCTCTTCAATGATTTCATAAAGGTTGCAGCTTTCAAATTCAACCGGAGAAGACAACCTCGAATAGGCAATCAGGTCGTTGATCAGGTTGTTCATGCGTTCTGCGGTTTTTATCGTCCGTTGCACGTAAAAAGGCCCATTGGGGTCATCGTTCAGGCAGCGTTCGCCCAATAATTTCACAAAAGTCTCTATTTTGCGTATGGGTTCTTTCAAGTCATGCGAAACCACCCAGGCAAATTGTTGCAACTCGTGGTTACTGAGCTCGAGTTGTTGGTTTTTTTCTTCGAGTTCTGCGGTACGGATGGCTACTTTTCCCTCCAGGTTTTCCTGGGCGTCTTTCCTGATTTCGATTTCCTTGACCAATAAATCCCTTACCTCTGTTAGTTCACGCTGTTGCTGGTAAAGTTTAAGAAAGGTTTTTACTTTGAGGATAAGCAAATCAGGATCTACCGGCTTCGTTACATAATCTACCCCGCCTGATTGATAGCCTTTGGTAATGTAACGTTTCTCTTTGTTGATGGCAGAAAGGAAGATAATCGGGATTTCTTTGGTTCGGCTGCTTCCCGCCAAGGCTTCGGCCACTTCAAAGCCATCCATTCCGGGCATTTGCACGTCAAGTATGATGAGGGAATAATTTTTTTGCAGTGTCATTTTGAGGGCCTCCTCGCCAGAATACGCTTCCTCGCATTCCATACTATGGAGGCTGAGGATTTTTTTCAACGGGAGGATGTTTTCCCTTTTGTCATCTACAATCAATATCATTATCTGGTATGTTTTATAATCTTGCAGCAGGCCGATTCCATTGCGGCTGGTGCTTTTCAGGCGTGCTTGATTTTATTTTCAACTAGTGCTTTCTCTTTTCGTTTGGCGGCTTTTGCGAGCCCCGGATGGGTAATGAGCTTACTGCCGCGGGCCATTGCACCTATCAATATCCCAGAGGCGATGAATACGGCATTTTTAATGATGTATTGTCCTTCCAGCGAGGGCATGAAAGGGCTCATCCAGGTTTTTTCAGGAAAAACAAACAATGGCAACAGTGTACCGGTCATTTGGAGGTAAAGTAAGGGAATGGCAACAGTGAGACCTTTCCCCGACAGTACAGCAAGTCCGATGATGCATTCCAGGGTGCCCAGAAAATAAAGGGAAGCCGTTTTGCCGGCCCATCCGCCGGTAAGCCACGAAATGGTATCGCTGGCCAGTGATTCAGCTGCGTTTCCGGGAAAGAATTTGAGAAAACCAAACCACAAAAAAACCATGCCTACTGACAGACGCAGCAACAAAAGCCCGTGCATTTCAATCCACTCCCTGAAATGGAAAAGATAGTGCCTCGTTTTTAATAGTGTCTTTAAATTTTTCTGGTTCTCCATTAGTGCTGTGGGTTAGCGCACATGGTCAGGATACCAATCTTCGTCACAGTGGTTCGCAGCAAGCCCTGCCTTGAATGGTCAGGGGCCGAAGCCACATCGCTGGAAAGAATAGGATAGGTAATTGTCTCCATGATTTATCGTTTGGATAGTTCTCAAGACAAATTTAAAATTAGGGGAATAAGTAATCTTACATAATTACGGCCAGGATTTACATAATATTAAGTTCCGGACTTTCATCCTATTTTTTCCGGATGCGTTTACAGTTCAGGAATGTAAATGTTGAAGCAGGCGCCTTCGTTCTCAACCCCCGAAGCCGTAATGATGCCATTGTGGTTTTCAATGATTTTTTTTACGATGGCCAAGCCGATTCCTGTTCCTGAGTAATGTTCTTTGGCATGCAGACGTTGGAAAATTTCAAATATCCTGTCTTTGTATTCCATGCTGAAACCGACGCCGTTGTCTGCAATGCTTATGTGAACGTACATCAAATCTGGGTTGGCGCCCAAATTTTCTATCGCATGACCCTGAATCCGCTGCCCGGTTATGGTGACCTGGGGTATTACACCAGTTTTCGTGAATTTGAGTGCATTCCCTATAAGGTTGTTCAACAGCTGCCTGAATTGAAAAGGAATGACTTTTGCCATACACAAATTCCTGATTTCTACAATGGCATGGGTTTCCATGATAATTTCACTGTAATCATCTTTTACTTCTTCTGCGAGTTCCTGAAGGTTTTTCAGTACGAATACCTTGTCTGTCAAATTGGTCCGGGAATAGGCCAACAAATCCTGTATGAGTGACTGCATCCTTTTGGAAGCCAAATTAATCCTGTCGAAGTAATCCCGCGCATTGGGCGTAAATTTTACTTCCTCCGTATCATGGAGCCTGCTGATAAAAGTTTGTATTTTCCGCAAAGGTTCCTGTAAATCATGACTCGACACATAAACAAATGATTGGAGTTCGATGTTCATTTTCACGAGGTTGGCATTGGTTCTTTCCAATTCGGCGGTTCGCTCTTTAACTTGGTTTTCCAATTGTTCGGTAAAGGTTTTTTGTTGTTGGATATCGGTGCTGGTAACCACCCACATCTGTATATTTCCATCAGCATCTTTTTGTGCAAGGCCCCGGCTTACCTGCCAACGGTAACAGCCATCATGCCGGAGTAAACGGTGTTCAAATAAAAAATCATCACCGGTGGTCATGGCCGTGGTCCAGGCTTTGCGGTACAATGGGATATCGTTTGTATGGATCAGGGCAAGCCAGCCTTTCCTTGCAGCCGCAAATTGTTTCAGGCCGGTATAGGTAAAAACGGAAAGGTTGCAGTAATTAAGGTTGCCATGTAAGTCGGCTGTCCAGATCAGTTGCGGCATTGAATCGGCCAAGAGCCTGAACTTCAATTCACTTTCCATCAGGATTTCCCTACGGGTTCTTTCTTCGGTAATGTCTATGAGTGTTCCCAATATTTTTAAAGGTTCGTTATTTTCATCGAAAAACAACTGACCGTGCGACCGTATCCAACCCGCTTCGCCGTTGTGCTTGATTACCCGGACTTCATATTTGTATATGCCTGTTTGCATGGCCCTCTCAAAAGCCTTGTCTACAATGTTCACCAAATCATCCGGATGCAGCTGTGACATGATTTCCGCATAGGTAAGCCGGACGGTTTTTTGGTGTCCGAAAATAGACGCCAGATTCTCCGAATGGATCATGGTATGGGTTTGCAGGTCTAAATCCCAGGTGGCTATCTGGGCAATTTCTGAGGCCAGCCGGCTTCTTTCTTCTGCCTCTTCCATCTTTTTCCCGGCTTCTACCTTTTCGGTCACTTCATTGAGTGTGACCAATATGCCTTCAAAATTTCCGGACTCATTGGTCACGGGGCTGAAACTCGAGGTCCAGTAGGTGTCTTCCATTTTTCCTTTACGGATAATCGGAAGCCATTGGTCTTCATGCCAGGAAGCCTGCCCACTGGTCTTCAATTCTGTGATAATCGGGGAAATGATGTGCCATATACCCGGGAGCGAAACAACGCCTGGTTTTCCGAGAATGTCAGCCTGTTTTCCTTCTATGCCCATGCCTGACTGACAGGCATCATTATAAAAACAGGTCTGTTGGTTTCCCCAGAACAGGAACATTGGGAACCGGGAATTAAGCATGATACCCAAAGTAGAGCGCAAAGCAAGCGGCCAAAGTTCAATGGGTCCTACAGCAGTCGCACCCCAGTTTGTGGAAGCGATGGTAGCCGCCATCTCACTGTTTTTTAAAAAGGAATTTTGTTTTTTGCTGAACATGGTGCGGTAGTGTATGGTTATGGTTTCAATCGATACATTTACTGCCCAAATCAATGGTAAACTTGGTTCCCCTATCCAGCTGGCTCTCTACCGTAATGCTCCCTCCGGCTGCATTGATTATTTTTTTGGCAAGGTAAAGCCCAATACCACTGCCTTCAATGTCTTGGTTCAACCGGCCGTACATGTCAAAAATTTTGTCCATTCCTTTGGCTGCTATGCCTTTTCCATTGTCTTCCACGGTCAGCAGGCACGAGGCTCCTTTACTGATAGAGCTAATGGTAATCAAGGGTGGTTCACTACTGCGGAATTTTATGGCATTGGCAATCATGTTATACAGTATGCTCCTTAGGTTCTTCTTGGAAAACCGGATGTCGTGTATATCAAAATTCCGTACCACCCGGGCACCCGAATCAGTCAGCTTGTCTTGGATGCTCCACTCAATGTTGTCGAGGGTATCGTTCAGGTTGACCATTTCGATGACCATCATGTCATTTTCAACCCTGGCAATCGTAGCAATATCGGTGATGAGGGTCCTGAAATTTTTGATGGAATTGTTTACAATCTCGAGGTAACCCGAAAGTTCCACGTCAGTAGCAGGGACCTCTTCAGTCATCAGGGCGATGCTCCCTTCAATATTGCCCAATGGGGCAAGAAGGTCATGCGAAGCCGCATGGATGAAATGATCAAGATCTGCATTGATCCTGGTCAGGCTCTGGTTTTTCCGGTCTAATTCTGATTGGGCATTTTTAAAGGCCGTAATGTCGTTAAAGGTGATAATGGCTCCCTTGTTCCTGTGGCTTTCCTGTATATAGGGCATAATCATGACTTGATACCATTTGTCGTTTTCCGCTTCAATTTCTTTACTGATTATGGTTCCTTTCTCGAGCACCCTACGTGTATCGGCAATGATGGTATCAAACTTGATGTTGGTCGAAATGTGGTTGATGGGCCTTCCGATGTCGGTTTCGAGTAAATTGATGTGCTTGACGGCGCCGGGCGAAAATTTCATGAGCCTTAGTTCATTGTCAATGAAAAGCTGCCCATTGATATTGCTCCTGAAATAATTGTTCAGGTCATCATTGATTTCCAGCAGTTCCTTGTTTTTCAATTGGTAATCGGCATTAATGGTATGCAGTTCTTCATTGACAGACTGCATTTCCTCATTGGCTGAAATCAGTTCTTCATTGAACGACTGCATGTTTTCATTGGAAGCATCAATTTTGTCATAGGCTTCCGTCAATTTTTCCTTGACGAGTTTCAATTCTTCTTCCAGGGTTTCCGTATACCGGTCGCGGTATTCTTTTTCATCCAATACAGGATAATCGGCTGGTGCGCCATGCAAACCGTGGTTGTCATTGAAAACTGCAATAAGTCCTTTTTTTCCGCCCTCCAACAACAAAGCCGTGATGGAAAGGTTCACTTCGAGCACTTCTGCATTTTGCTTGACCATTATGCCTTTTACGTGGGCAGTTTCCTCTGTTTTGAATACTGATTTGCTCAAGGTATTGTAGGCTACCGCCAAGGGTCTGGGCAGGAGCTCCACCAAATTGGTGTTGAAGTTTTGCTGCAGCAGGTATCGCGAGGTATTCCCATATGATTTGATGACATTGTTGTCCTGATCTACACAAATAACCAGATAGTCCATGGCATTGGCCAGCGCGGTATTGATGTTTTCGGTCAGGGTGTTGTGCTGGTATTTTCCCAAATCTTCCCTGCTTGTACTCTCCCTTCGGCGTACGTCAAGCATTTCAGGAAGTGCAAAGGTTTCAAAAGTGGCGGCGCGTTTGTTCTTGAGGCTTTTATAAATACGCCATTTTTTGTTAACCGTTTCGAGGTTTCCGATGATGGTCAATGGATTTTCACTCGATCCTAAAAATAAATAACCACCGGTTTTAAGACCAAAAAGCAGCATGGCATATACCTTTTTCTGCAATACGGGTGCCATGTAAATCAATACATTCCGGCAACTGATGAAGTGCATGTTGCAATAAGGCGGGTTTTTTACCAAATCGTGCTGGGCAAAGATGAGCATCTTGCGTATTTCCTGCCGCACCACATAATCGTTCCCTTTTTTATCAAAATATTTGTTCCGGTAGGCCTCATTTACATTTTTCATCCGTTCCGGACTGAAAGCGCCTTTGCCGGCATGGATCAAGGCGGCGGCATCAATGTCTGTGGCAAAAATTTTGACTGTGGTATCCTTGAAAGGTCCTTTGAGGAATTCCTTGAGCATGATGGCCAGTGAATAGGCTTCCTCACCGGTGGCACACCCAGCCACCCATATCTTGATTTCTTCATGGGGTGCCAGGTTGTTGAGCAGTTGCGGCAGTACATTTTTTTTGATCAGGGCAAAGGCTTCGGCATCCCTGAAAAAAGAAGTAACACTAATCAAGAAATCATTGGAAAGGGCCAGCATTTCATCAGGGTTTTGCTTCAAAACTTCCAGGTAGTCATCGAGGGGGTAAATATTCAATGAGATGGCGCGTCTTTTGGTTCTTCTGAGCAAGGTGGTCATTTTATAGTCAGAAAAATCAAAGGGCAGTTTTTCCCTGATGCAATCAATAATCAAACCCATGGTATGCTCATCATTCCTGTTGCTGTCGGCCAATTCATCGTTGTGGTTGATATACGATTCAATGGCAGCGGGCATGAATTGGGGTTCGAGGATGTAGTCTACCATATCAGTGGCAATGGCATGGGCCGGCATACTGCTGAATTCTGTTGTTTCCGGGTTTCTTGCCATGACCATCCCTCCTGCTTCCTTAATGGCCTTGATGCCTTCGCTGCCGTCAGACCCCAACCCAGACAGGATAATGCCGATGCTGTTTTTGCCACTGTCCGCCGCCAACGAATTGAAAAAGGTGTTGATGGTCAGGTGCGGACCTTTCATCTTGCTTTTGTCTGTCAGGTAGAGTTTATGGCCTGCAATGGTCATGAATTTGTTGTTCGGGATAAGATACACCACATTGGTACACACCAAGGCACCTTGCGTGGCTTCCTTTACGGCCAATTTGCTGTGTTTAGACAACAATTCGACCATCCGGCTCTTGAAATCACTCGAAAGGTGCTGAACAATAACATAGGCTGCGCCATCGAGCGGGGTATGTTCAAAAAAGGTGTTGATTTCTTCTAACCCTCCCGCCGAAGCCCCTATGGCTATTATGTATTTTGGATGTTCCATAGTGTAACGGTAATTGTTTTTTTCACCTCGGGATTTTCCCTAAATGCAGTTAATGGGTATGAAATTCAGAAGTCTGGAATAAATTATTTCTTCAGATACAAAAGCGGAAATGTTGATGCTGTCGGGATGGTTAATCGGGACTATTGTTCAGTCCTTATCTGAAAATAACGGAGCCAAAAACGGCCCATAGCCAGGAAATATTCCCAGATAATTTGGAATTCCACGAAAGTTAGTGCTTTTAAGTTCCAATACCTAGCTTTTGCCTATTATAATTGTGCTGTTCCAGTTAAAATGGCTCCAAACACTAAAAGGATTGCCTCTACATTGTTTGGGCAAATAAAAAAACCAGAAAAAGTAGGGTTTCTACCTTTCCCGGTTTCAATCAGGCCGCCTTTGGGAAAACGACCTGGAGTTCAATTTCTATACCTTACCTTCCCGCGCCCAATAGCGGTGGTTTCCCATGGCATCAATAAATGACCCGGTAAACTTTTTGCTGGTTTGTTCACTGGTAATCACGCCAAGGTCAGCAGGTTCGTTGCTTTTGATGGCATTCGTGTTTTCCAGTACTGCAAAACCTTCTCCTGCAGCAGCAATAAACTTGCAGTGTTTGAAAGCATCGTTGATAAATTCTTTCACCTCATTGTTATCCTTTAAGGTTGTGATACCTTTTCCGGCCGGTACAAACAAAGCATCAAACAGAACTGAAGCGGCAATCAGGTAACTTTGGTCTACGGCCAATGCATCGCCTTCTTCGGTTTTGATGGTTCCCAGATGGGGCGC
>CAZXRX010000020.1:0-21246 GCA_964642945.1 uncultured Flavobacterium sp.
GTCATTACGGAACCATCAACCTGGCACCCGGGAATACCAACCTTGATCCGCGCCTAAGGCCGAATGGTTTCGGACAGCAGTTGCACCTGACCGCACCTGAAGTCAACGCCATGATTGCTTTCCTGAAAACACTGTCTGGTAACAATGTGTATACTGATAGTAAATGGTCAAATCCTTTCCCGAATTAAGTCAAACCTTTCCAAATAAAAAAGCTCCATTTTGGAGCTTTTTTATTATTATTTCTTGAGGAATTTAGTGCCGGAACTTCCTTTGTCGGAAATGATTTTTATAAAATAGCTGCCGGTTTTTAAGGCTGAGACATCAATCGTATTTTCTGGTTGGGTAATGGTCATAACCAATTGACCTAAAGAGTTGTATATGCTTAGGGAAGAAATTTGAGTAGCTTCTGATGAGTGTATCGTCAATATATCTTTTACCGGATTCGGAGCCAGTGTAAAATAACCAGCAGAATCAAAATCAGTATTGGCCAGTGCCTGGATGGTGGTTGTGGCGGTATTGGTCACTATCGGCGCATTATAATCAAAATAGATACTGGCTGTATTGCTGAAAGTATCCCCAACAGTCAATGTCGGTTTGGTTTTGATTTTAAAGGCAACATAGCCATCGTTATGGGCATCATCAAAAGGAAGGTTGATGTTTTCGAAAATGAATTCTATCTTGTTGGTATTGGAAATTCTTGTAATGTAGGGATGGCTGCCACTTAGCGGAACCAAAGAATTGACATCAAATTTTGTGGCATCAATCAGGTCTTTCACCACGACGTTTTCCGCAGGGTAATTTCCGGTATTTTCAAAACGAATAAGATAATGAACATATTTTCCTATCATGTCTGAAGTAACAGTGGCTCCTTCCAGGCAGGTTTTGTCGTTTGGATCCATTGAAGCTACAACTACCTGCTTGAATTCGAAAGTATTATCTGCCGGTATTTCATCAGTGGCAGTATGGGTCACAGTTGCCAAAAAATTCAATAGTGTTCCCATAGTAACAGGTGGCGTTTCGGTAGGCGTATTTACATTTAAGACAACGATGATTTCCCGTGATTCAAAAGGTTGGAGATTAACATAATCCCAACTTAAAATATTTGGAGATTGGTTTGTTACAGCTGGATTGGCAGTAACAAAATCAAGTAGGCTGTCCTGAAAAACCAATTGTACAGAACCAGAAAGTACTTGATTTCCCTTATTGTGATAGATTAATTTATAGGTAGCGTCAAATCCCGGACGTGCAACACTAACTGGTATCATTGTGATTTCTGCATCGTTGTGTACACCGTTTGCCGTAATGCAAAAAGATTGTGTAAATGGGTTGGCCTGCTGCGGAAAGGTTACTGAAACTGAAGAGGGGGAAACTGTAAAATAAGATGGATTTTCAAGAATTGGTGAAACAGTATGTGTACCGGAAGAAACATGAACTGTATAATTTCCTGTTTGGTCTGCCACAACATCCCCTGAAACTGTACCGCTGTCAACGTGAAGTTTTAGTGATGGAATCATTCCATCAGACAGGCTGCAACCATTGCTGTCCGCATCAAAAGTGGTAGTACCCGCAATGTCGTAATAGATACCTTCAGGATTGAAGGAGCAATACGTGTTCACGACACAATTGGTCATCCCATAAAAAGCAATCGTTGCCAACACTTGTGCTTCTTGTGCTTCGTTTACACACCAATAGGCGAGATTTGAATTGTAAGAGCCTACGTGAAAGTTTAAATAATAAGGCCCATTTCCGTTTTTCATGTTCAGGTAAACAAGGCTTTCACTGTTACAATGGAGTATTTGCAGGATGGGCAGGTGGCTAACATCAAGAGAAGTGATTTGGTTAGCGTCGCACCTTAAATTATAGATTTTTGGCGATCCGGTTAAGTCAAGTGCTGTCAATTGATTGTATTGACATTCAAGACTCATAAGATTAGGAAGGTTAACAACATTAAGGCTCGTAAGGGCATTATTATTACAAATCAATCCGACCAATCCGGGAAACTGCGTTCCGTCTATAGACGTCAAATCATTTTCACTGAAATCCAGCCCGGTGATGGACGGGCAATTTACGATGTCAATTGCCGTCAAACTACAATGATTCGATTTTACTGAGTACAACTGTGGACAATTGTTGATGTGAAGTGAGGACATTGTCAGATTTGTGGAGCAATTGATTTGCTTCAAAAGTGGCTTCCCATCAAAATTTAAGGCGCTAAGGTAGTTGTACCTGCAATCAATCTCTTCAAGACTATTTAATGTATTGACATTCAATGCAGTTAAATTGTTGTATTTTGTACTTAATAATTTCAAGTTGACGAGACCATTGACATTCAATGCCGTCAACTGATTATAATCGCAGTCCAGCTGTTGCAAATTCGTTAATGTGCTTACATCCAGCGCGGTCAGGTAATTGTAGTTTACACCAAGATAAGTCAGGTTGGTGAAATATTCAATTCCGGATAAATTGTAAATTCCATATGAAGTGACATCAAGAAAACGAATTTGCTGTGCTTCACTGATTTCAATCTGTCCATTGTTATTTGTATCAATCGAAACATTAACATTGGGTATGTTGCCCTGGGCAATCTGATTTCCCGAATTTGCAAGCAGTAAAGTCTGTTTAAAACCCGGATCTGCAAAACTAATAATTTGCGAAAATGCAAAAGCGGTTATAAAAAAAGTGATGGTGGAAAAGTAAAATTTTCTCATGTTTTAAGTAATGATTGACCAAATATATAAAATAAAAAAAGCCTTACAATTTGTAAGGCATTTATTTTATGACAGATAATGAAAATTATCCCATAATCTCTTTTACTTTTTTCCCGATTTCTGCAGGTGAATCTACTACATGGATGCCGTTTTCGCGCATGATGCGTTTTTTGGCTTCAGCAGTATCATCAGCACCGCCCACAATGGCACCGGCATGCCCCATCGTCCTTCCTTTGGGTGCTGTTTCCCCGGCGATAAAGCCCACTACCGGTTTACGGTTGCCATCGGCTTTGATCCAACGGGCGGCATCGGCCTCCAATTGGCCACCAATTTCACCAATCATCACGATACAGTGGGTTTCAGGGTCATTCATCAACAATTCTACCGCTTCCTTTGTGGTGGTTCCGATAATTGGGTCACCGCCAATTCCGATGGCTGTAGTAATTCCCATACCTTGTTTGACCACTTGGTCAGCAGCTTCGTAGGTCAAGGTGCCTGATTTTGAAACGATGCCCACATTTCCTTTTTTAAACACAAAACCTGGCATGATACCCACTTTTGCTTCACCCGGAGTAATTACACCTGGACAGTTCGGGCCAATCAAACGGCAGTTCCTGTCCTTGATGTAAGCGTAGGCTTTGATCATGTCGGCTACAGGGATACCTTCTGTGATGGTGATGATGACCTTGATTCCGGCATCGGCGGCTTCCATGATGGCATCAGCGGCAAAGGCAGGCGGAACAAAAATAATGGTGGTATCGGCGCCTGCTTTTTCAACGGCATCTTTTACGGTATTGAAAACGGGCTTGTCCAAATGGGTAGTGCCTCCTTTTCCGGGAGTAACACCACCAACAATATTGGTACCGTATTCAATCATTTGTTCGGCATGGAAAGTTCCTTCACTGCCTGTAAAACCTTGTACTATTATTTTTGAATCCTTGTTTACTAAAACGCTCATGTTGTTTGTGTTTAACGTGTGGTTGATTTTGATGTGGCAAAAATAGTAAAAACAGTTCGTTTTTTAACTACAAATTTGCTAATTATGTATAGCTGATTTTATGAAAATTGGCTCATCTGGAAGCCCCTGTACAATTTACCGTCTTTGACTTCCCAGATGACAAAAAAATGGGCCAACAGCATTTCTTCTGCGGGATTTTCAATGGTTTTGACAAAGTGGGAATAACGGGCAGAAACCATATTGCCTTCCTCAATAATGTGGCTGATTTGTATTTTTGAACGGGTGTAGGCTTTGTATAAGTCATCGGTTAACGCCAGGATGTCATCGTGGTTCATCTGGATAAACCCTTTGCTGCTGTTCCAGTCGATGGTCACTTCGGGATGAAGCAAGGCTGAGACAGCATTTCTGTCCAAAAGCACATCGGGTTTGTAAAATTCGAGGACTGTTTCTTTTGGTGTCATTTTTTGATGTTGTTTAATAATTCGGGGATGCGTTTGATATGGGCCAGTTGTTTTAATTTTTCCCTTGATTCTTCCACGGGGGTTCCGAAATAACTCTTACCACCTTCAATTGATTTGGTGACGCCGGTTTGGCCCAAAACTACCGCTTTGGCACCAATGGTGATGCCGCTGGTGGTTCCTACCTGTCCCCAAAGGGTCACTTCGTCTTCAATGATGACGCAGCCTGCAATTCCGGTTTGTGAGGCAATCAGGCATTTTTTGCCGATAATGGTATCGTGGCCCACATGAACCTGGTTGTCTAGTTTGGTTCCTTCACCTATAGTGGTATCGCCAGTAACGCCTTTGTCGATGGTACACAAAGCACCAATCCCGACATGGTCTTCAATGATTACCCTTCCACCGGAAAGCAATTGGTCAAAGCCTTCCGGACGTTTTTTGTAATAAAAGGCATCGGCACCCAAAATGCTTCCGGCATGGATGATGACATGGTCACCAATTACGGTGTTATCATAGATGGATACATTTGAATGGATGAGGCAGTTTGTGCCGATGGTAACGTTATTTCCTATAAAACAATTCGGTTGGATGACAGTGCCCGCTCCTATTTTTGCCGAAGTTGAAATGGCTGAATTGGAAGATTGAAACGGCCTGAAATGCCTGGTCAGCACATTGAAATCCCGGAACGGATCGTCAGAAATCAACAAGGCTTTCCCTTCGGGGCAATCTACCTCTTTGTTGATTAAGACAATGGTGGCGGCAGATTGCAAGGCCTTGTCGTAATATTTCGGATGGTCTACAAAAACAATATCACCGGGTTCCACCACATGTATTTCGTTCATGCCCAAAACAGGAAAATCACCGCTGCCTTTGTAGGTGCAACCGATGATTTCTGCGATTTCCTGTAACGTTTGTGTTTTTGGGAACTTCATTTACTATTACTCTTTTACACGCTCCATGTAATTTCCGGTAGCGGTATCGATTTTGATTTTGTCACCTTCATTGATGAACAACGGAACGTTTACCGAAGCACCGGTTTCCACTTTGGCTGGTTTGGTAGCATTGGTAGCAGTATTTCCTTTTACGCCTGGTTCGGCATAGGTTACTTCAAGAACGATGGAAGCTGGCATGTCTACAGACAACGGCATATCGGTTTCGGTGTTGATCTGAACCATTACATTGGTGCCTTCCTTCAATAAATCAGGGGCATCCAATACTTTTTTATCCAAAGTAATCTGCTCGTAAGATTCTACATTCATGAAGTGGTATTGGTCGCCTTCTGAGTATAAAAACTGGAAAGTATGGGTTTCCACTCGTACTTCGTCAATTTTGTGTCCTGCAGAAAAAGTGTTGTCCAATACTTTTCCGTTGGTTAAGCTTTTAAGTTTTGTTCTTACGAAAGCCGGGCCTTTTCCTGGTTTCACATGAAGAAATTCGATAATTTTATAAATATCGTGGTTGTATTTGATGCATAAACCGTTTCTGATATCTGATGTACTTGCCATTTTACTATGTATTTGTGTATTTATTTAATTTGTTTTTTTAATTTCCTCCTGAATAGCCTTTCATGATTCCCCTTGACGAATTGCGGATAAAATCGAGAATTTCATCACGCTCAGGCGAAGCAACCATTTCTGCTTCAATAATGCCTACCGCCTGTGAAGTGTTGTAATTTTTTTGATAAAGGATTCTGTAAATTTCCTGGATTTCCCTGATTTTTTCCGTAGAAAAACCACGTCTTCTGAGTCCGACGGAATTGATTCCGACATAGGAAAGCGGTTCTTTGGCAGCCTTGGTGAAAGGAGGTACATCTTTACGCACCAACGATCCGCCTGAAATCATCGCGTGGTCTCCGATGTGGATGAACTGGTGCACAGCAGCCAATCCGCCAATGATGGCATAATCGCCCACAATGACATGTCCGGCCAAAGCCACTCCATTGACGATGATGGCGTTGTCACCGATATGGCAGTCGTGTGCAATGTGTGCCGTTGCCATAATCAGGCAGTTTTTCCCGATTTTGGTCTGGCCTGAAGCGACGGTACCGCGGTTGATGGTGACACATTCCCTAACTGTGGTGTTGTCGCCAATGATGGCCAATGATTCTTCACCGCCAAATTTTAGATCCTGAGGCACTGCAGAAATGACGGCACCCGGAAAAATATTACAGTTTTTACCGATACGTGCGCCTTCCATGATGGTGACATTGGAGCCTATCCAGGTTCCTTCACCAATTTCAACGTTGTTGTGTACGGTTGTAAACGGATCGATTACAACGTTTCTTGCAATTTTTGCACCCGGATGGACATATGCTAAGGGTTGGTTCATTCGTTACTTTTTTTATGGGTCAAAAATACTCAGATTTTGCGGTTTACTGAAAATAAATGCAAAATAGTTGCTTTTTGCCCTTATTGTTTTTTTGCTATTTGTGCCATCAATTCGGCTTCAGCCACCAATTTACCATTGGCAAAAGCATAGGCCTGCATGTGGCAGATTCCACGTCTGATGGGCGAAATCAGGTCACATTTGAATACCAGGGTGTCGCCTGGCAATACTTTGTGTTTGAATTTCACATTGTCAATTTTCATGAAATAGGTCAGGTAGTTTTCAGGATCGGGTACCGAACTTAAAATCAGGATACCTCCTGTTTGTGCCATGGCTTCAACAATCAATACGCCCGGCATTACCGGCGCACCAGGAAAGTGGCCTACGAAGAAATCTTCGTTCATGGTCACATTCTTCAAACCTACTACATGGCTGTCAGACATTTCGATGATTTTGTCTACCAATAGAAACGGTGGCCTGTGCGGCAGCATCGCCATAATTTTGGTAATGTCCATCAAGGGTTCTTTGTGCAAATCGTAGGTAGGAACCTGGTTGCGTTGTTCTATCTTGATGATTTTAGACATTTTCTTGGCGAATTGCGTATTCACGAAATGTCCGGGTTTGTTGGCAATTACCTTACCTTTGATACGGGTTCCGATAAGGGCCAAATCACCCACCACATCCAACAGTTTGTGTCGTGCGGCTTCGTTTGGATAATGCAAAGTCAAATTATCAAGTATACCGTTCGGCTTCACAGATATGTTATCTTTTCCGAAAGCGACTTTAAGGTTTTCCATCGTCGATTTTGAAATTTCCTTGTCTACATATACAATCGCATTGTTCAAATCGCCGCCTTTGATGAGGCCTTCGTCCAATAGGGTTTCGAGTTCATGCAAAAAGCTGAAGGTTCTGGAATCGGCAATTTCAGATTTGAATTCAGCGATGCTTTTCATCGTGGCATTTTGGGTTCCCAAGACTTTAGTGCCAAAATCAACCATGGCTGTTACCTGGTAATCTTCGGCTGGCATCACCAATATTTCACTGCCGGAAGCTTCGTCCACAAAGGAAATCACTTCTTTTACTACATAATAATTACGTTCTGCTTCCTGCTCTTCAATGCCGGCCTTTTCGATGGCTTCGACAAAATATTTGGAGGAACCATCCATGATAGGTGGCTCAGATTCGTTGAGTTCTATGATTACGTTGTCGATGTCACAACCTACAAATGCAGCCAAAACGTGCTCGGAAGTCTGGATTTTTACCCCTAATTTTTCAAGATTGGTGCCCCTTTGTGTATTCACTACATAATTGGCATCCGCTTCAATCACCGGACTGCCTTCCAAATCCACGCGTACAAAGGTATAGCCATTGTTGACCGGTGCCGGCTTGAACGTCATCTTAACTTCTTTTCCGGTGTGAAGCCCGACTCCTGTTAATGAAATTTCGTTTCGGATGGTTTTTTGTTTAACCATAATAATCTTAAAATTTAAAAGTATTTATTCTATTTTTTTCTTTATTTCGTCAAGGTCGGCCACAATTTTGGGCAAATTCCGGAAATGAACGTACGATTTGTTCCAATCACCATAATTGAAGGAGGGCGAACCTTGAAGGGTTTCCCCTTCTTTTACGCTTTTGCCGATGCCCGATTGGGCCTGTATCCTCACATTGTCACCAATAATCAGGTGTCCGGAGATGCCTACCTGCCCGCCAATCATGCAGTTTTTGCCTATTTTGGTGGAACCTGCGATGCCGGTTTGGGCGGCAATTACGGTATTTTCGCCAATTTCTACGTTGTGCGCAATCTGTATCTGGTTGTCTAGTTTTACGCCCTTGCGGATGATGGTCGAACCCAAGGTCGCCCTGTCGATGGTGGTACAGGCACCGATTTCGACATTGTCTTCCAGAATTACGTTGCCAATTTGAGGCACTTTGCTGTAAGAGCCATCTTCGGTTGGGGCAAACCCAAATCCGTCAGAACCAATGATGGTACCTGAATGAATGGTACATTTATTGCCAATTTCTGTTTCGGAATATATCCTGACACCGGCAAAAAACACACAGTTGTCACCGATGGTTACGTTGTCGCCTATAAACGTGTTGGGGTAGATTTTGACATTGTCACCGATTTTTACATTCTTTCCGACATAACAAAAACTGCCCAGGTAAAGGTTTTCTCCATAGGTTACATTTTCTGAAATGACCGAAGGCTGTTCAATACCAGACTTCATCAGTTTGACCTGATTGTAGTATTCCAACAGTTTTGAAAATGATTTGTAGGCATCTTCCACCTTGATAAGTGTGGTGGTAATGGGTTGTTCAGGCTCAAAAGACTTGTTCACGATGGTGATGCTCGCCTGGGTGGAATAAATGAAATTCTGGTATTTTGGGTTGGCCAAAAAGGTAAGTGAACCCGGTGTCCCCTCCTCTATTTTTGCTAATTTGAAGACTTCTGCATTGGGGTTGCCCACTACTTCGCCTTCGAGAATACCTGCAATTTGTTCGGCTGTAAATTTCATCTTATCAGATTAGGGTTCCCACTGGAAAAATTCCGCTTGGCTGGGACATTGGACAAAAATATAAAATATAATTAAATCTTCAGGCATCCATCAGTACTTTTGGATAACATATAAAATATTTGGTGACCGGTTTTGACAAGGCCTTCAGGTAGGATTGATCGGAAGCCTCGGCTACATCTTCAACGGTTTTGTCTTTTTTCAAAATCAAAATGGGTTCGTCAGATTTGCTGTAGGCCTGATTTTTCAATTTGCCCTTGAATACAAAATACTTGGCCTCTTCTTCGGTCAGTTGGTGTTTGCTTTTGAATTTTTCTTTCAATTCCAATAGCCTGTCTTTGTTTGGTTTATCTTCGGTTATTTGAATTTTAAGTAAATCCCTTTCGAGTATCATTTTGCAGAGCGAACGCAATACAAAATCATCGCAAAATTGCCATTCCTTGATGGCACCCATGATGTCATAATCATCCAGGTAGGCAAAGGTTTGCAGGGTTTCAGGATTGAATTGTTCGGCGGTAACCTTGTTTTTTAAAAAATAAGCCAACGGATTACTGCAACGCAAATCGGTTCCTTTCTGTACCAGTTCCTTGGCACGCTTGAGTATTTTGGTCAGGATGATTTCGGCCACCACGCTGGTTTTGTGGAGGTAGGTCTGCCAATACATCAGCCTTCGGGCTACGAGGAATTTTTCGACTGAATAGATGCCTTTTTCTTCCATCACCAAAAAGTCGTCCTGCACGTTCATCATTTGAATCAGGCGGTCGCTGTTGATGTTCCCTTCGGCCACGCCACTGTAAAAACTGTCCCGTTTGAGGTAATCCATACGGTCCATGTCAAGCTGGCTCGAAATGAGCTGGTACATGAATTTTTTGTGGTATTCCCCTTTGAATATTTGGATGGCCAACGACAATTGACCCGCGAATTCCTTGTTGAGTTCGTTCATGAACAACAACGAAATTTCCTCGTGGTGGATGTCTTCCACTATGCTGTGTTCCATGGCATGGCTGAAGGGCCCGTGCCCGATGTCATGCAGCAGGATGGCAATCAGCAGCGCATTTTCTTCTTCTTTGGTAATTTCAACGCCTTTGAATTGCAGGGTTTGTATGGCTTTCTGCATGATGTGCATACAACCCAAGGCATGGTGGAAGCGCGTGTGGTGCGCACCCGGATAAACCAGGTATGACATTCCCATTTGTGAAATCCGTCGCAAACGTTGAAAATACGGATGCTGGATCAAATCATAAATCAAGGAATTGGGAATGGTGATGAACCCATAAATCGGGTCATTGAATATCTTGAGTTTGTTGATGGAATTCACTATCACCTGCTGTTTTATTTAGCCACGGTATTGAACCGGAGCACAAATATACACAATTATGGTTTAAGGTTGTGGTTTGTCTGTTATGGCGTCCTGGATGATTTTCTGGATGTCTTCACGGATATTTTCCTTCGAAAGCGTATTGGGTGCATTAGAATCCGGGAAAGTACGGTTGGAAAGGAAAACATAAATAATTCCTGATTCCGGGTCGGCCCAGGCCATGGTACCCGTAAAACCGGTATGTCCGAAACTGGCACGTGAAACACAGCCACAGGTCGGCCCTTCTTTGCCTATCTGTGGTTTGTCAAATCCCAAACCACGCCTGTTGCCTTCAACACAATAATGACAGGTGTTGAAAGTGTCAAATGTCGCTTCGGAAAAGTACTTTTTACCGCCGTAATTTCCTTTTTGCAGGAACAACTGCATCATTTTGGCAATGTCCGTACTGTTGGAGAAAATACCGGCATGGCCTGCAATTCCTCCTTCCATCGCGGCTTCCATATCATGCACATAGCCTTGTATCAGGGTGTGGCGGAAATACGTGTCATTTTCGGTTGGCGGTATCCTCGACATGTCGAATTTACGCAGCGGGTTGTATAAGGTATTACTCATCCCCAAAGGCCTGAAAAAGTTTTCGGTACTCAGGGCATCCAGTGATTTTCCTTGTGAATATTCGAGGTATTTCTTCAGGATAATGAACGTAAAATCGCTGTAACGGTATTCTTTTTTGTCAATCAGTTTGCTGTCAACAATCTGCTTCATGATGGAATCTTGGTAATCATTCCGGATGTACAGGTTCTCGGTGACCTGTTTGGAAAATTCCTCCGAATAGGTTTTACGGTAGTATTTTTCCAAAGGATTTTTCAGGCTGTCCAAAGTCGCTTTGTAAAACGGAATCCAGGCCTGCAATTGGGCGTAATGCGACAACAATTCCTTGAAGGAAATGTCCTGTTTGTTGGAGCCTTTGAATTGGGGAAGCATGTCGCCCAATTTGGTATACAGGTTCACTTCGCCTTTGTCGTACAACTGCATCACATTAGGCAGGGTTGACACCATTTTGGTTACCGAAGCCACGTCGTAGATATCAGAATTTTTGACTTTGGTGACTTTGTCATAGGTGTGGTAGCCGAAGGCTTTCTGGTAGATGATTTTCCCGTGGCGGGCCACCAAAACCTGCATTCCGGGCGCCATTTTTTTATCGATGGCCTTGTTGGCGATGGTTTCGATTTCGGCCAGTTTGGCAGAACTCATGCCAACGTTTTCGGGCGCTGTAAAGCCAAGCACGTTTAACTTTTCGGTAAACAAGCCGTCATTGACCTTGAAATTGTCGTTGATGGAAACCGGTAGTTTCCCTTTGGCACCGACCGCTCCAAAGAGAATTTCTGCCGAAACTTCCTGGGCAATATCTCCGTTTTGGTACGACAAAACCAATCCTTCAATACCCTCAAAACTGCTGATGGGCATGAGCGAATAGGCTTTGGTAAACGCATCGAGGATGACTGTATTGTTTTTGGCGATTTGTTGCAGCCAATTGAGCTCAGTTTCTGTAAAATCGTGTTTTTTCCAGGCTTTGTCTGATTTGTGAAAGCCCACAATAACCAAATCATAATTTTTCAACTGCACATTCAGGCTGTCAATATTGTCTGAAGCTACTTCGGTCACTTCAGTATATTTATTGAGCGTGTTCACAAACGACGAATTCACGTCATCACCCAATTTGACATAGGCAATTTTTTTAGAAAGGTCCTTGATTGGAATTAACTGCTTGTCATTTTTTAGCACCGTCACGGCATTTTCAAACAATTGGTATTGCAAGGCTACATTTTCGGCAGGATTGACATCTGCCATCAGGTTTTCCATGACAATAGGACGGTAACGGTTCAAGCCAGATTTGAACTTGTAATGCAGTATTTTCTTGACGGATAGGGCCAGACGCTCTTCGCTGATGGTATTGTTGTTGTAGGCTGCGGTGATTTTTTCGACGGCTATGGGTACGTTTTCGGCAAAAAGCAGGATGTCATTCCCGGCCAGGAACGCTTCCAAATCGATATCTCCTGGCTTTTTGAAGTTGCTTGCGCCTTTCATGTTCAGGGCATCGGTAAAGATTAAACCATGGAATGCCAACTCTTTCTGCAACAAATCGGTCACTACGGAATATGACAAAGAAGTCGGGTAATTTTCCCGTGGTTCGAGGCTGGGCACACTCAGGTGGGCCACCATGACTGATTCAAGCCCTTCGTCGAACATGCGCTTGTAAGGGTAGAGTTCGATATTTTCGAGCCTGTCTTTTGTAAAATTCACTAAAGGCAAGGTATTGTGTGAATCGGTTGATGTATCGCCGTGTCCGGGAAAATGCTTTCCGGTAGAAAATACACCTTGGTTTTGCACGCCGGTCATAAGTGCAATGGCGTCTTCGGTTACATTTTTCTTGTCTTCCCCAAACGATCGGTGGCCGATAATAGGGTTTTTCGGGTTGGTATTGATGTCTAAAACCGGGGCGAAATTAAACTGGATGCCCATGCGTTTACTTTCCTTGCCCATCTGCTCCCCTACTTTTTCAATCAGTTTGAGGTCGCGGATGGCACCCAGGGTGGAATTCCACGGAAATTTGTAAGTGGAATCGAGTCGCATGCTCAAACCCCATTCGGCATCGATGCCAATAAACAAAGGTACTTTCGATTTGGCCTGAAAACGGTTGGTCAACCTGGCCTGACGCACCGGACCACCCTGAAAAAAGATGAGTCCGCCAATTTTGTAATCCCTGATTAATTTGTCCAGGCTGTTGAAATGAACGGAATCTTTATTGGAATAGGCAGCCACCATAAACAACTGCCCGATTCTTTCATTGAGCGGCATCTGATTGTATACACTGTCTACCCAGGTATTTTCGGCTTCACTGTCTTTGAAAAAGGTTTTTCTTTTGTGTGGCACATAATCATCTACATCACCTGCCAGTGAAGGTTTTTTGATGGTCGCGTCGGTTTTGGTATTTTTGGTGGAAGAACAATTAACCACCACGGACAATACGGCCAGCAAAGTAAAAAGTTGAAGTATTTTTTTCATTGTCATTGATTAAAAGAAGCGGCTGTGCCAGCTTTCATTGGCCGGGACTTCCCAGCTTTCATTCCATTCTTCAATCGTATTAACGAGATTATTGAAAACTATTGTATTTCCTGAAACAGATTTTTCCTTGGCCAGTTTCTTGAATTCCAACAGGGTTTTGTAGGTAATGAATTCCCCTTGTTTAAAGGCCACATTCATCTTGTCGAGTAAATCGACCTCATATTTTTGTTCCAGGTTTTGGATGAAGGCCACCGATGCATCTATCGAACAACCGGTGTTGGCCTGAACTTCCTGATTGGCGGCCAATATGATGAAACGGTTGTACCTGATGGTGAAGGAAGCCTCCAACGCAGCACCGTGGGCTGACCAATTGTCAAGGAATTCTGTAAGGTCTTTTTCTATTTCAGCGACTTCTTCATCAGAAAATTTCCTGCTCGATTGGTAAATCCAGATTCTGGAGTTGCCGGGTAAATCTTCAAAGGGTATGTACATGGTTTATTTTTAAAATTTTGATATCAAGCCAAAACCGGTATTGCGTCCATCATAATAGGGTATAAAAGCGGTTTTGTATGGGGTATTTTTTTTGTAGAATATCCGGCTGACATAAGGATACAACCAGTATCCTGCTTTGGCACTCAAGATGCCGATTCCGGCACCGGCCACCACATCGGTCAGCCAATGACGGTTGTTGTACATCCTGAAAAAACCTGTCCCAGCAGCCACCACATAACCTGAAATGCCATACCAGGGTGATTGGTCTTTGTATTCCTGATACAGCAGCTCTGCACCCATAAATGCAGTAGCGGTGTGCCCTGAAGGAAAGGAATTCAATGACGATTGGTCTGGCCGCTCCACGGAAGCGGTTTGTTTGAAGGCGTTGACGGTCAATCCCATCAGGATATACGAAGTAGCCAGGATGATGGTCTTGTCTTTGGTGCTGTTTTTTCCTTTGACGCCCAAGGCACTTAATCCGTATAGGGAAGCCATCGGAAGGTATTGTGAAAAATCGTCAAGTGAAACTTTTTCGTCTATGTGCTCACTGACTTCGGTGCTGATACCCGAATTAAAGCCTTTTATCGTCCCGCTTTCCAATCCGAAAATACCATACCCGATACAAATGGTCGGAATGATGAATTGTTTGTAACTCAAATTGAGTTTTTTGTGCGAAACCCTGACAGAATCAACCGAAATGGAATCTTTCACCTGGGCTGAAGAAAGCAAAGGAACAGCCAGTAACAGCATTACAATTGTTCTTCTTGTCATGATGGAATATTATAAATCCTGGGCGTTGGCAATAAGTTCGGCTACATCAAGTACTTTTACATCAGCTTCGCGTTCTTTTCCTTTGACGCCGTCTGTAAGCATCGTATTGCAGAATGGGCAGCCTGCAGCGATGATGTCTGGTTGGGTTTCGAGTGCGTCTTCGGTTCTTTCGGTATTGATTTCCTTGTTTCCGGGTTCGGCATCCTTGAACATCTGTGCCCCTCCTGCACCACAGCAAAGGCCATTGGCACGGGAGCGTTTCATTTCGACCAATTCTGCATCGAGTTTTTGTATCAAATCACGGGGTGCTTCGTAGATGTTGTTGGCACGTCCGAGGTAACAGGGGTCGTGGAAGGTAATTTTCTTGCCTTTGAACTGGCCGCCTTCGATGGTCAGTTTGCCTTCATCGAGCAGTGATTTCAGGAATTGGGTATGGTGTACGACTTCGTATTTTCCGCCCAGTTCAGGGTATTCATTTTTGATGGTGTTGAAACAATGCGGACAGGCAGTCACGATTTTTTTTACTTCGTAAGCATTCAATACCTCGATGTTCATCATGGCCTGCATCTGGAACAGAAATTCGTTTCCGGCCCTTTTGGCAGGATCACCGGTACAGCTTTCTTCAGTTCCCAGCACGGCGAAAGAAACATTCGCACGGTTCAGCAACCGTACAAAAGCCTTGGTGATTTTTTTGGCCCTGTCATCAAAACTGCCCGAGCAACCCACCCAGAACAATACGTCCGGTTGTTTGCCTTGGGCCATCATTTCTGCCATGGTTGGCACGATTAAAACTTCTGACATAATTTATATAATTTATTACGCAATGGTCGTTTATTCATGTTGTCCGTCATCAAAAACCTCAATGGTGACGTCTTTTTCTATCAGGTCGGTAAATTTTCCGCGGTAACGGGTAGCTTTCACCAAGTGGTTGTCTATCCAGTGGTAGTTGCCGCCACGGGGTTTGCCGAAAACGATGCCGTGGTATTTGAACCCGTGTTTTTTGAGCCAGATTTCAGTATATTCCCTGTGCGCTTCTGTTCTCGAAGTAAAAAAGAATATAATGTGGCCTTCGTCATACCAGCGGTTGAGCGTAACCAAGGCGTCAGGATATACTTCTGCCGTAAGCATGCGCTCTGGTTCTTCATTTGGGATGTCGTCGCAAACGGTTCCGTCGATATCAATCAGGTAGTTTTTGACGCCTTCGGGTAAAATGGGGCTCAGTTGCTGCCCATTCTGGCTGACTGCCTGTAAGTTTTTGTCAAGGTCTGAAGCTTTCATTTGTTTCTTTTTCTATTCGTCTTTCCAGTTCAAACGGTCTTGTTGGTTGAATTGCCATGGGGCGCCGTTGTTTTCAATATTGGTCATCATCGCATTTAATGATTGCGGCGCTGCGCTTTGCTCCATCACGAGGTAACGTCTCATATCCATGATGATGGACAAGGGGCTGATGTTTACCGGACATTCTTCCACACAGGCATTGCAGGACGTACAGGCCCAAAGTTCTTCCGGGGTGATGTAATCGTTCAGAAGTGATTTGTTGTCGGGCACAAAAACACCTTTGTTGGTATCCAGGTTCCTGCCCACTTCTTCAAGACGGTCACGGGTGTCCATCATGATTTTACGCGGGGATAATTTTTTACCGGTTTGGTTGGCCGGACAGGCAGAAGTACATCGGCCGCATTCGGTACAGGTGTAGGCGTTGAGCAGTTGCACCCAATTGAGGTCTTGTACATCGCTGGCACCAAATTTGGCTGGAGCCGCAGCGGCATCTGCAGGTGGCGCCGCAAACGGATCGGCGTTCGGGTCCATCATCAGTTTTACTTCGTTGGTCACACTTTCGAGGTTGTCAAATTGCCCTTTCGGATGCAGATCGGCATAATAAGTGTTGGGGAATGCCAATAAAATATGCAGGTGTTTGGAGAAATAAAGGTAATTCAGGAACACCAATATCCCGCTGATGTGCAACCACCAAAAGGTGCGTTCCAACAAGGCAACAGAATGGTTGTCCATTCCGTCAAAAATAGCAGAAAGGTATTGGGAAACCGGAAAAGAACCAGCCTGTGTGTAATGCCCAAAGCCTCCGGCTACATTCTGTAAATGGAAATCGGCAGCGTTCATCAGTAAAAACAAGGTCATCAATACCACTTCAAAATAAAGAATGTAATTGGCGTCTTTTTTAGGACTTCCGTTAAGATCCGGATGGATGAAACGTTTCAGCCTGATGATATTTCTTCGGGTCCAAAAAGCGAGCACTGCCACCAAAACCAATAAGGCCAGTATTTCAAATGAACCAATCAGGATGTCATACAATCCGCCTAACACAGCGAAAACACGATGGGTACCGAAAAGCCCGTCAATCAGGATTTCGAGCAATTCAATATTGATGATGACAAAACCTACATATACAATGATGTGCAGTACGGCAGCTACCGGCCGTTTGACCATTTTCGATTGCCCCAAGGCTACCATGGCCATGTTTTTCCAGCGCTGGGAAGGATTGTCTGAGCGGTTGACGTCTTGGCCCAGCTTGATGTTGCGGACCAATTTTTTTACATTCATGGCAAAATAACCAAATCCTGCGGTGATTAAAACGGCAAAAAGCAGATTGTCTAAAATACCCATACTAGTTTCTTTTTCTATTTCTTGATTGTATCGTTTACAGGCGCAACGTAAGGCTTGTTTTTCTTTCCAAAGAGGGACACATTAACATAACGTGTCGGGTTGAGGCGCAAATCCTGTAGCAATAATTCGAGTTCTTTCGAGGTTTTGGCGAGGTTCACGTAAAGTGCGTCATCCTTGAGTAATTTGCCCATGGTACCTTTGCCCGATTCCAGATTGGCCATGATGCCGTCAACCTTGGATAAAGTAGTTTGCAGGTTGCGTACTGTTTTGCCCAAATCGGCTTTGTTGAGCGAATCTGATATTTGCGAAAAATCTTTGGAAACCTTGTCAAAATTGGTCACAATGCCACCGATTTGTTTTTTGTTGTCATCCAGGATGGTATTGATGGTACCCGAAGCCTTGCGGAATTCTTTCATGGTTTCACTCAACGAGGCAATGCTGTTTTTAAGGTCGTCTTTTGATTTTTGATCGAGAATGTCATTGATACTTTCGAGCATCACATTGGCATTGTCAAGCAGTTTGGTGATTTTGTCTTTCAAGGGCTCCAATTGTCCGGCCAGGGCATCTGTCAGCCCCAACTTGCTTGAAGGCGTCAGGTGATCGCCATCTTCTGTAAGGGCGGGGTTTTTGGCATCGGGAATAATGGCAAGCTGTTTGCCTCCCAAAGCACTGGGCGAATAAATTTCAGCCACACTGGTTTTGGAGATAGGAAAGTCTGTGTTGATCTGCATTTCCACCAGGATTTTTCCGGTTTTGTTGTTGATGGTAATTCCGCTTACCTTACCCACGTTCAAACCATTGATGGTAACCGGCGCTGAAATGACCAGGCCTTCTACATTTTCATATTCAACATATAAGGTTTTGTAGTCGGTAAACAAGTCTTTCCCTTTTAAAAAACTATAGCCCCAAATGAATAAGGCTATGGCGGCAATGACCAGAATGGCAGTTTTAATCTCTCTTGATATTTTCAAAATGTAATTTTTTACAAAAGTAATATTTTATTTGATAGCTTCTTGGATGGAAATGCTTTTACCGTCCTTAAAAGCGATTAAATAAGCCGAACCGTAACCTTTTGCCTTGGCTTCCTGCAACAATTTTTTAGCTTCTTCATAATTGGACGTTTGCCCGTACATGTATTTGTACAAACTGCCACTATTAATGTAGCTGATGTTCCGGAGTCCTTTGAAATTGCTTGGGGTTGGATCAATTTTTTTAGAGCTGGCGGAAAGCTGTACCTTGAAAATAGTACCACTTACCGTTTCATTGGCCTCAGGTTTGGCTATTTCTTCTTTTTTTACCGGGTCTGGTTTTTCAGGAGTTTTCTGCACAATCCGTTGGGATGGCCTTTCCTCCGGTTCGTCACTTCCTGCCCCAAAATTTTCTTTTTTGTAACTTAAAATGGCATCAGCAATGGCTTGTGCAGTAAGTTGTTGTCCGTCTTCAGAATCCAATCGGGCGCCTTCGGCCAGGTTGGAGATGAATCCCATCTCAATCAATACCCTTGGCATGTAGGCTTTGTGCAATACCATAAAAGGTGCTTGTTTGACCCCTCTGTTTTTTTGTCCGATAGTGTTCATGAAATTGTCCTGAACTTTTCCGGCCAAAGCAATACTGTTGTCCATGTATTCTTCCTGCATCAGGGTCATACCGATTACAGATTCCGGGGCATTGGGGTTATAGCCTTGGTATTTTTGCTTGTAGTCTTTTTCCAGGGTGATTACGGAGTTCTCTTTTTTGGCCGCTTCCAGGTTGGAGGCATTTTTGGTCATACCCATTACATAAGTCTCCGAACCGTCAGCCGCAATATTTTTATTGGCATTACAGTGGATGGATACAAATATGTTGGCATCTGCCCTGTTGGCAATATTGGCGCGTTCTACCAGATCAATGAATACGTCGGTTTTACGGGTATAAACCACCTCGATATTGGGGTTTTTCTCCAAAATCTTACCTACTTTCAGCACAACGGCCAACGCAATATTTTTCTCGATATGGCCATGATAAACGGCCCCGAAATCGTGATCGCCATGCCCGGCGTCGAGCGCTACCTTAAATTTTTGGCTGTAAACACTACAGGAACAAACAATTAGCAAGAGCGCAATGGTTTTTTTGAAACTATTTGGGTCAATCATGGGGATAAAAGTTAATTTTAATAAAAACGACAGCGTTTTAAATTTATTATTTATTTAATTTTGGCGAAATTAATCTGTAAGTTTGGCTGTTCAATAACCAGGCCACATTTTTACAAAAATAGCACTTAACTTTTGCGTACAAACTTATTTTATATCGTTTTATTAACCTATTTTCTAACAATCGGGGGCGCAAAAACCTATTCACAAGAGTTACCAAAAAAAAGTGCTTCCTTTCCTGCTAAAAACCAGACCACTACCCCGCAAAAAGACAATCCGGTTCCGAATAACAATTTGGTGATAAAGGAAACCAAAGCAGACACCATCAGGCTCGATTCTGTAAAGCCCACCAAGAAATTTTTGGAAGGCAAGGTAAAATACAGGGCCAAGGAATCGGCTAAATTCGATCAGAAGAAAAAACTCATTACCCTTCGTGACGGTGCCGAATTGTACTACCTCGATTATGAATTGAAATCAGGTGTTATCGTCTTCGATTACCAGAAAAATGAAGTCTATGCCGGCAGGTTGAAGGATTCCACCGGAAAATATACCCAACTGCCCGTTTTCAAGCAAGGACAGAACGTGATTGAGCCGGATTCCATCCGCTTTAATTATAAAACCAAAAAAGCATTGGTGTGGAATTCACGTACCACACAAAATGAATTGTACATCAAGGCCGGCATTACCAAAAAAGAAAATGATTCGGTTTATTTCATGAAAGATGCCCGGATTACCACATCAAAAGACATGGAAGACCCGGAGTATTATTTCCTGGTTAACCGCGGCAAATTGGTTCCCGGAAAAAAAGTGGTGGTGGGCTTTACCGAAATGTATGTATATGAAGTACCCACACCATTGGTCTTGCCTTTTGCATTCTTTCCGATAACCGAAAAAAGCATGTCGGGAATCATCCTGCCCAACTACAACTACACCAATGAACGTGGGTATACCTTGCAAAACGGAGGATATTATTTTGCATTAAGTGACAATTATGACCTGGCCGTACAGGGTGACTACTATACCAACGGAAGTTACGGATTGCGTACCCAGACCAATTATGCCAAAAGGTACAAATACAGCGGCACAGTCAACCTGCGTTATGAAGACCTCATTAACAGCCAAAGGGGATTTCCTGATTACTCCAAAACCCGTATTTATAATATTCAGTGGTCACATATTAAAGATCCTAAATCAAATCCCAATTCCAGGTTTTCCGCGTCGGTCAATTTAGGAAGCAGTAGGTATTTCCAACAATCTCTTAATCAAATCAATGTAGGGTCTAACCTGAATAATACTTTAAGTTCGTCCATCTCCTATTCGAAAACATTTAATACCATTCCGCAGGCCAATCTGTCGGTTACGGCTACCCATTCGCAGAACACCCAAACCCAGCAAATCAACATGACACTGCCAACGCTGCAATTCAGCATTGACCGTATTTATCCATTTGCGCCGAAAGAAGGTATCAAGAAAGGTTTTTTTAAAAACATCAACCTCCAATACAATTTAAGGGGTGAAAACCGAATAGCAACTACAGACACGCTGTTTTTCAAGGCTGAGATGTTTAAAAACGCCCTCACAGGTTTTGAACATACCATTCCGATAACCACCAATTTTAAAATTCTGAAATACCTGAGCGCCTCCACCACTGTGGATTATCGTGAAGTCTGGCAGTTCAAAACCATTAGTAGGGCTTACGATGCAACCCTCAACAAGGTGGTAGATACAGATGTGGGTGGTTTTGATGCCTTCCGTACCTATTCCGTCACCAACAGTCTGGGGACAACCATTTACGGTACTTTCAATTTTGGGGAAAAGAAGAAAATACAGGCCATCAGGCACGTCATGCGTCCTTCGGTCAGCCACAGTTATGCCCCTAGTTTCAGCAA